>NZ_SMMC01000128.1 GCF_009711445.1 Curvivirga aplysinae
CATCCCCCTTACTATTCTGTGGTTTTATGCTATGGTCTTTGGAATGATTATAATTAAGAAGCGCGGATTTAATGAATAAAGCGATTCTAAACTTGATTAGCCCCTTGGCATATTTAGCTTTTTTGATCATATCCTTCACAAAACTCACAACTCCCGCTATTGCAGAAAGCCTTATTTTTACTACAACCAACTTTCCGCCATTCTCGATTGAAGGTAAGCAAAACGAAGAAAAGCCGGGCTTCATTGTTGAATTGGTTACAGAAGCCTTTCATCGACATGGACATAAAGTTGAATTTCGTTTTTTGCCCACAGAACGCGCACAGCGGTTGGCACGATCCGGGAACGTAACCGGGAGCTTCAGGTCAACTAAGCCTAAAAAAGACAAAGAAATATTTATATATAGCAAACCCTTCAGCAATCTGAGTGCATCATTCTTTACCCTAGATAATTATATTGGGCCTGAGCTATTTGATTTGGAAGATGCAAGAGATATACGCCTAGCTGCGCCTCTGGGCACGCCCCTAGAGACGATTTTAACAAAACTAAACATTCCACATACAACTGTTCGGTCTGAGGAGTTTGGTTTACGATTGTTATTGGGGCAACGAGTGGATGCATTTCTATCATACACTCTTTCTACTGAATGGATTTACCAACGTCTTCAGACAGATACTGCTTTAAGAGAAATGTATGCTGAAGAAATCGCACTATATCCTTTTTACTTAGCCATCCACAAAAACCAAGAAAATGCGCATGACCTAATGAACCAATTTGATAAAAGCATTAGCATCATGAAACGCGATGGTAGCTACCACAATATATTAATTTCTTATGTGAACTACCTTAAACCATGATGTCACAGCTTCCATCCTGAATGAATTGCGGCAATACCACCAGATAAATTACGATGCTTCACCTGATCAAATCCTGCTTCACGCATCAACCCTTTCAGGGTTTCTTGATCAGGAAAACGACGAATGGATTCAACAAGATAGACATATGACTCTCTGTCTTTTGCTACGACCTCACCAATTTTTGGCAAAAGTTTAAATGAATATTCATCATACATTTTGTCGAAACCCGGTATAATTACCTTGGAAAATTCAAGACAAAAGAACCGACCCCCTGGCTTCAAAACACGATAGGCTTCCCTCAATGCTTGCAAAGTACGCGGAACGTTTCTAAGACCAAATGCAATTGTATAAACATCGACTGAAGAGGAAGGCATTGGGAGATCTTCTGCATTTCCCACAGTCCAATCAATACCGTCCAATATTGCTTGGTCAATCGCACGATCTCGACCTACACGAACCATTCCTTCGGTTAAGTCACAGACAGTCACATGACCGCCACCATTTTGCATAAATCGAAAAGCAATATCACCCGTACCACCAGCCACATCCAATAGATGCTGATCTGCACGCGGTTTGATCATATCCATCAAAGTATTTTTCCAGAGACGATGCACACCCGCTGACATTAAATCATTCATAATGTCATAATTTTTGGCAACCGATTCAAAAACACCTTGCACCAGTTCTGGCTTTTCATCGGCTGTTACATCCGTAAAACCGAAGGAAGCTGTATCACTTGTGGAATCGTAATGCGGATTATGAGTTTCAGTCGCCATGGCTTTTCTCACCTATAAATATGATTGTCGAGACCATAAGCCATTCAACGTGTTTTTTCCAGCCAAAAGAAAAGACAATTTAATTATAACAACGCTGAACAATACACTTCAACTTTCTTAGACGTAACCAGCATTATTGAAGAAAAGCAGAAGCTACTCCTGCATTTCAAATTTTGCATCAAGGAGGTGATGTCGTTTTGTATTGCCAAAACTTGCGAAGTCCATATCTATGGTAAAGCATTCGTTACAAATATCACGGAAATTAGAAGCATGCCTGAATTGCCAGAAGTAGAAACCGTCATGCGCGGCTTGGAACCACATATGGTTGGTCGTAAAATCAATCATGTTGAACAACGTCGCGCCAACTTACGCTTTCCCTTTCCAGATAATTTTCCAACACGCCTCATGGGCGCTGAGATTCTATCTCTTTCAAGACGAGCAAAATACATTTTAATTCAACTGGATTCAGGCGAAAGCTGGATGATACATCTCGGTATGACCGGGCGCTTTACGATAAACGCCGCTGATGATGTGAAAGCCAGTTCCGGACAGGCAGGCCACAATAGCTGGCCACTGGCAGAACCACATGATCATGTTATTATTACCTTAGATGATGGCGGACGAATAGTTTACAATGACGTACGGCGTTTTGGTTACATGGATTTACTTAACACAATCGATGAATCTAGCCATCCATCTCTAAAAAATATCGGACCAGAACCCCTATCTGACGACTTCAATACGGCACAACTGGCCAACGCCATCCGTAATAAAAAATCTGCCATTAAGTCGGTGATGCTAGATCAAGCTGTCGTAGCAGGATTGGGTAACATATATATATGTGAAGCTTTATGGCGCGCAGCAATAAACCCAAAAAAAGCTGCCCATAAAATCAGCAAACAGAAATTAGCCGTTCTAGTAGATGTAGTTAAAAACGTCTTAAGTGACGCAATTGCGGCTGGAGGCTCATCCCTGAAAGACTATCGAAAAGCAGATGGTGAACTTGGTTATTTTCAACATCAATGGGATGCGTATGGAAAAGAGGGAGAAAAATGCGGCAGAGAAAACTGTGACGGTATCATTCAACGCGTCACTCAATCTGGCCGATCCACTTTCTATTGCCCAAAGCATCAGAAATAGGGCAAAATGCCTAATAGGATAACAGATAATAATACTCACAATAAACGGGGCTTTGCATGACACATAAGTTAAAACGATTATTCGTCTTCATGATCGGGGGAATATTTTTTGCATTTTTGAATTTTTCATCTCATGCCGAAGGGTTTCTATCGGCTCTGCCAGAGGTACCTTTGCATGAAAAAATTTCAGAGATAGCCGGAAGTGAAGTTAGTTTTGACGCCCCGACTGGACGCATCATTCAAATCGCCGCGAGTGGCGTAGAAAGTAAAAAAAACATCTTGAATTTCTATAAAGCTACGATGCCACAACTCGGCTGGACAGTACGGTCTTCAACCGAATTCACGAGAGAGAAGGAAAAATTAAGCCTCAGTCTAAGCACAGAAAATGGCGAAACGCTCGTTCAATTTGAATTGTCACCAATAAATGCAGACCACAACTAAAAAGCAATACAATAAAATTTAAGAAACCGGATTTTATGACACAATTTTAAAATCCCTACTTGCATCCATTTGCAAGCTCGGCTTAAATCCGTGCAATAAAATTAGCGAAACAAATATAAAATACGAACCATCTTTCGAGATTAAAGGAGCCCGAAATGGCCTATGAACATATTCTGGTGGAGACACGCGGCAATGTGGGTCTAATCACCTTAAACCGTCCAAAAGCTTTAAACGCATTATGTGCAGGCTTGATCGAAGACCTCGGCAATGCACTAGATGAAATGGAAGCAAATGACGAAATTGGTGCCATTGTCCTAACCGGTTCCGAAAAAGCCTTTGCAGCTGGCGCCGACATCAAAGAAATGAAAGATAAAGAATATATTGATGTATATATGGAAAACTTTATCACAAAGGGTTGGGAACATGTGACAACATGCAGAAAACCTGTTGTCGCTGCTGTTGCAGGTTATGCTTTAGGTGGTGGATGTGAAATGGCAATGATGTGTGATTTTATTCTAGCAGCTGACACAGCTAAATTTGGTCAGCCCGAAATTACAATTGGTACAATCGCAGGGGCTGGCGGCACACAACGATTACCGCGCTATGTAGGTAAATCCAAAGCCATGGAAATGAACTTAACTGGCCGCATCATGGAAGCAGATGAAGCTGAACGATCCGGTCTTGTAAGCCGTATTATTCCAGCAGACGACTTAATTGACGAAGCAATCACCACAGCTCAAAAAATAGCTAATATGTCTCGTCCGGTTGCTATGGCAGCCAAAGAGGCTGTTAACCGCGCCTTTGAAACAACATTAAAAGAAGGCATCTTATTTGAGCGTCGTACATTTCATGCGACTTTTGCACTGGAAGACCGTAAAGAAGGTATGGAAGCTTTTGCAGCGAAACGCCAACCACAATTTAAGAATAGATAACCAAAATATCGTAACATTCAGATTCTCTATTATACGGGAATCTGAATCTGAAAATTGTGATAAAAACGCAAAAAACACCTCATATTATAGTTTTTTTATACTAAATGAGGCTACAGGACTTGACGCAAGGCAGTAAGGGCCGTATAAGCCCGCCTGCTTCAGCTTAACGCTAAAAACGGAATAATTATTATGGCTAACGTAAAATCTGCCAAAAAACGCATTCGTCAAATCAAGGTTCGCACAGAACGCAATCGCGATCGTGTAAGCCGTATTCGTACATTCGTACGCAACGCAGAAGAAGCAATTGCTTCCGGCGACAAATCCGCTGCTGAATCTGCTGTTCGTGCGGCAATGCCAGAATTGCACCGCGGTGTGACAAAAGGCGTATTGCACAAGAATACAGCTGCTCGCAAGATCAGCCGTTTGACTGCACGCGTAAAGGCTCTTTAATTCTTATAAACTGACATTTGTCAGATTATATGGAAAAAGTGTTTCAGGCTACGAGAGTTTCTTTCGTGGCCTTTCGCTTTTTTAGCGTCATCCACATAAAATCTTGCGATAATTTAATTTCAATTTCACGCATTAAAATTACGAATTTTCATAATATAATTACATACTTATATTAGGGGAAATTGGCAGCATTCCTGCCTCACCGCAGAACATTTGAGAACATGAATTAGCGATATAAAAAAAAATCATTTTTTCTCATTTTTCGAGTCGCTAGGTTTTCTGCGCGACTCGGTTTTTTAAACGCCTTGTCAATGATTTTTTCTATATGAATCGGCAATTTGTTTTCTTGCGACTCAAAGCTCTCCCATGTAATGTCTTTCTCACAGGGAAGATTTAAGGGTTGTCACTGAAGTATTCACGTCTTTTGAAACACAGTCATCTTTGAACCTCTTGTTTGGGCAAAGTAAAACTTAAGTAAAAGCCGCATCGATGGCATCTTTTACTTGCTCATATAGTCTAAAATATTTAAATAGCTCTCAAACAATACTTCGGTATTGACGGGTAGTCTTTTGACTTCTTTTCGATCTATTTCGGTCGATTTGGCTTTTTAAAAATTGAGACAAAACTTCATATTACTAACTTTGGGGGCAGGGTTGGTTTTGAAGTCATGAAATTGAACTTGAGAGGAAGGGGAATTTCCCTTGAGTTCAAATGGATTAGAAATGCCTGTCTTACAAGTATTGATAATCTAAATTTTAGGGGACCTGATAAATCAAGGGGTATCTTTTGATTTGTCCAACAATAAATTCGGAATTAAGAGAGTTAACAATGCAACATAACATGGAATCAGACAGAGTAATGGCTGCCACATCTTCTACAGGCTCTGACTCCCAATCCATGGACCAAAAGACAACCGCGCAATGGGCACGTGTTCGAGCACGCCTTCGCGCTGAATTTGGTGAAACTGCTTATCGAAGCTGGCTAAAGCCACTGACTCTAGAATCTCTTACTGGCAATACTGCCCAGATGACCGTACCAACCCGTTTCATGAAAAACTGGATTGAGACACAGTATAAAGATCGCTTGCTGGCTCTCTGGTCAAATGAAAACGCACAGGTCACCAATATCTCTATTTCCCATTCTGGTTCTCGTCAGGCAAAAAAAACTGTTGTTGTGGAACCTTCCATACTTTCTGATAAAATCGATGAGGAACGCACACCATCTGCGATGGAACTATCAGCGCCACTAGATGACCGCTTCACATTTGATCGCTTTGTTGTTGGAAAACCAAATGAACTGGCCTTTGCGGCCGCCCGTCGTATTGGCGAAGGTGAATCCGTACCATTTAACCCGCTTTTCTTATTTGGTGGTGTAGGCCTTGGTAAAACACACTTGATGCATTCCATAGCTTGGAATATCCGCCAGACCAGCCCAGAGAAAAAAGTTCTTTATCTCAGTGCTGAAAAGTTTATGTATCAATTCATTCGTGCACTGCGCTACAAAGATACAATGGCATTCAAAGAACAATTCCGTTCTGTTGACGTCCTGATGATTGATGATGTTCAATTTATCGCAGGCAAAGATAGCACTCAGGAAGAGTTCTTCCACACATTCAATGCTCTTGTAGATCAAAATCGTCAGGTAATTATTTCTGCAGATAAAAGTCCTGCGGAGCTAGACGGTATTGAAGAACGCATGAAATCTCGCCTTGGCTGGGGCTTGGTTGCAGAAATCCATTCGACAACCTACGAATTACGCCTCGGCATTTTACAGTCTAAAGCAGAACAGTTAAGCATTCACATTCCTGCTAAAGTTTTGGAATTCTTGGCGCATAAGATTACCTCTAACATTCGTGAGCTTGAAGGTGCCTTAAATCGTCTCGTAGCCTATTCAAGCCTTGTTGGACGGGATGTAAGCCTGGAAACTGCACAAGAAGTCCTACACGACCTTCTACGCGCCAATGACCGTAGAATTACTATTGAAGAAATTCAAAAGCGTGTGGCGGAACATTATTCCATTAAACTTTCTGAGATGCATTCTGCACGTCGTAGTCGTGCCATTGCGCGCCCACGTCAGGTCGCCATGTATCTTGCGAAGCAACTAACCTCCCGTTCTTTACCGGAGATTGGTCGGAAATTTGGCGGAAGAGACCATACAACCGTTATGCATGCAGTGCGTAAGATCGACGAGTTACGCCAATCTGATAGTAGCTTTTCAGAAGATGTAGATCTACTTCGCCGCATGCTGGAAGGTTAAACTCGTCTTCATCGTTATACAGCTAGACGAATCACCTTTTTTCATTTTTCGAATTTTTAGCAGATTGATACCATAAATTGATCCGCCAAATGCCTCTCAGGACAAAATCTAGAGGCAGCATAACATCTCCGAGATCAGATATATTATTGTTTATTTACAAACACTTAAATACATACCTCCGGCAGATCCAAAAAATTATCATTAGAGTGCAGGAAATTGGGTAAAAAAGACTTCTTTTAGAGATGAGGCATGGTATACTCCACGCCTGTTTCGAGGGGGTATTGTTTGCATAATTTTTCGAAACATTTTTAGGTATTTTGGAGACTCTTTCTGGGCGCCAATGCAAGCTTTGGGGCGTAGGGAAAAGAGAGATTTTATATTAGGTTTGAACAGGGCTAAAGTAGCATGAAAATTACCATCGAACGCGCAGCACTTTTGAAAGCATTAAATCACGTACAAAGCGTGGTAGAGCGCCGGAATACTATTCCAATTTTATCCAACGTTTTGATGCAAGCCCAAGATGGCGGTTTAAGCCTAACTGCGACCGACATGGATATAGCAATCGTTGATAAAGTGGAAGCAACGGTAAATGAAGCCGGTTCCACCACAGCACCAGCGCATACTTTATATGACATTGTTAAAAAACTTCCGGATGGCGCTCAAGTAAACTTGTCAACAAATGGGGATCAGTTAGAACTGGTAGCAGGGCGTTCTCAATTTACATTGCAAACCCTTCCACAGGACGATTTTCCAGTAATGACTGGTGGTGATATGCCCACTGGTTTTGCCTTAACATCTTCTGAAGCAAAATTGTTGATCGACAAAACTCGCTTTGCTATTTCAACAGAAGAAACACGCTACTATCTCAACGGTATTTACATGCATGTAGCTGAAGGCAGCGATACTTTACGCGCCGTCGCTACAGATGGTCATCGTTTGGCACGCGTTGAGTTCCCTGCCCCAGATGGTGCGGCAGGCATGCCTGGGGTTATTATCCCACGTAAAGCTGTACAAGAACTTCGCAAACTGATTGATGAAACAGACGGTGATATTTCAGTTAACTTGTCTGATACGAAAATCAAGTTCGAAGCTGGTGCAACTGTACTTACATCCAAGTTGATTGATGGCACTTTCCCTGATTATGAACGTGTTATTCCACAAGGGAATGATAAAATTATGAGTCTTGATACACGTAGCTTTGCAGAAGCTGTGGATCGAGTATCCACCATTGCGACAGAAAAAATGCGCGCGGTCAAAATGGCAATGGATAGTGGCGTTGTCACACTATCTGCGTCTAGCCAAGATAGTGGTACAGCGGTGGAAGAAATTTCCGTAGATTATGCGAATGACCGTATCGAGATCGGATTTAACTCTCGTTACTTGCTGGATATCGCGCAGCAAATTGAAAGTGGAAGCGCACAATTTATCATGGCTGATCCGTCTTCCCCAACCATCGTTCAAGATGCCGAAGATAAGTCAGCTTTGTATGTTTTGATGCCGATGCGTGTATAATCAACGCAGATTTGAGGTTGAGCTCTTTTACATATAGCTGAATCAGAGCTCAACTACAGGACATTTAATGGAATTCATAGCTAGAATGGTCGACCAAGACATGCCAGCAAATCAGGGAGAAGATTTAACTGCTTCTTCAGATGGATCTGACATGACCGGATTGGCTATACGTAAACTTTCATTATTCAGTTATCGCAACTACACCCATTTACGCATGGAAGCTGAAGGCTTGAAACAAGATAGCAATATTGTTGTCATCACAGGTCATAACGGTGCCGGAAAGACCAATATTTTAGAGGCGATTTCTATGCTGACACCTGGGCGTGGATTGAGAAGCTGTAAAACACGTGACTTGGATCAAGTTAATGCTTTTGGCCCTTGGGCCGTTTCTTGCAGTCTGGATTCCCAATATGGCCCTGTAGAACTTGGGACTGGTCGCGACCCAGAAGGGGAACGCCGCATTGTTCGTATCAATGGAGCAACAGCAAAAGGCCAAAGTGCCTTGAGCGAATATATCAGTGCTGTTTGGTTAACTCCTCAAATGGACCGATTGTTTCTTGATAGCAGTGGAGCGCGACGCCGTTTTCTGGATCGACTTATATATGGCTTTGATGCCGCCCATGCCGGACGTTTATCTGCCTATGAAAAAGCAATGCGGGAACGGGCAAAATTATTAAAACAAGGTGTCAAAGATGACATCTGGCTAAAAGCACTTGAATCTCAAATGGTGGAACGTGGTATTGCCGTTGCAGCAGCCCGTCGGGATATGACAGAAAGATTGGATATCGCCTGTGCTCGTTCTGATGGGCCTTTCCCCGGCGCCAAAGTTACTGTTAGCGGTTCCGTCGAAGATGATCTAGCACGTCTTCCCGCGGTTGAGGTTGAAGATAAATTTGCGGCGGCATTACGTGCCGGACGTCAACAAGATGCGGACAATGGGGGCGCCGGACATGGCCCGCATCGCTCCGATCTTGATGTGATGCATTTGGAAAAAAATATGCCCGCCCATTTATGTTCAACTGGTGAGCAAAAAGCACTCCTTATCGCAATTGTTCTGGCACATGCCAAGTTGCAAGCAGCGGAACGCGGTGTCCCGCCCCTATTGCTGCTGGATGAAGTTGCCGCACATTTGGATCAGAAGAAACGTTCTGCCCTTTTCGAAACAATTGAAAGTTTAGGAAGCCAGACATGGCTTACTGGCACCGAGCCAAATGTATTTGATGAATTAAAAGGAAAAGCCCAATTCTTTCATGTAGAGAATGGCAAAGTTAAAAAGCAGGCTGCATAGCGTAATTGACCGTTTGAAATTAATTACGAAATCGATATAGAATAAGAAAACCGATATAAGTTGGAAGCGAGATAAAAGATGAGCGATATGGAAGAAACAATGGAAAATACAGCCGCCAACGGTGGGGCGGAATATGGCGCAGATTCCATTAAAGTCCTAAAAGGCCTAGAAGCCGTTCGTAAACGCCCTGGCATGTATATCGGTGACACTGATGACGGCACACGTCTTCACCATATGGTGTATGAGGTTGTGGATAACGCAATCGACGAAGCATTGGCAGGTCATTGCGATATCGCAACAGTCACCTTAAACGGTGATGGCTCTGTGACCGTAACCGATAACGGTCGTGGCATTCCAACCGATATTCATCCTGAAGAAGGTGTGTCTGCTGCCGAAGTGATTATGACCCAGCTTCATGCAGGTGGCAAATTTGACCAAAACAGCTATAAAGTTTCTGGTGGTCTTCACGGTGTGGGTGTATCCGTTGTAAACGCTCTTTCTGTTCTTTTGAAATTGAAAATCAAACGTAATGGCCAAGTTCATGAGATGGATTTCAGCCATGGTGAGGCACAAGGCCCATTAACAATAACTGGCGAATGCGGTGATGAAACAGGAACTGAAGTAACCTTCTTACCTTCTTCTGAAACATTCACTATGACTGAGTTCAATTTCTCAACCCTAGAACATCGTCTACGTGAATTGGCGTTCTTGAATAGTGGTGTGCATATCCGCCTAACAGATGCCCGCCATGCAGAACCAGTCGTTACGGATCTGCAATATGAAGGTGGCATTCAAGCTTTCGTCCAATATCTGGATAAATCCAAGCAATCCATGCAGGATGAACCTATCTCTATGATGGGTGAAAAAGATGGTATCACCGTTGAAGTTTCCATGGAATGGAATGACAGTTATCACGAAAACACATTATGCTTTACCAATAATATCCCACAACGAGATGGTGGTACGCATTTAGCTGGTTTCCGTGCGGCTTTGACACGCCAGATCAATGCTTATGCGGCCTCTTCCGGCTTGGCGAAAAAAGAAAAAGTAAACCTATCTGGCGATGATGCCCGTGAAGGGATGACTTGTGTGCTTTCAGTAAAAGTACCTGATCCGAAATTCTCCTCTCAGACCAAAGATAAATTGGTATCTTCCGAAGTGCGTCCTGTTGTCGAAAATATTGTGAATGAGAAGCTTGCCGAATGGTTTGAAGAACATCCACAAGATGCAAGAAAAGTAGTCCAAAAAGTAGTGGAAGCTGCTGCGGCACGAGAGGCAGCTCGTAAAGCTCGTGAATTGACTCGACGTAAAGGGGCGCTAGATATCTCCTCCCTCCCTGGTAAATTGGCGGACTGTCAGGAACGCGATGCGTCTAAAGCCGAAATCTTCCTGGTGGAGGGTGATTCCGCGGGGGGGTCTGCGAAATCCGGTCGTAACCGCCAAAACCAAGCGATCTTGCCGTTGAAAGGTAAAATCTTAAACGTCGAACGTGCGCGATTTGATAAGATGTTATCCTCTCAAGAAATCGGTACCATGATTACGGCCTTGGGCACAGGCATCGGGCGTGATGATTTCAATTTGGAAAAACTGCGTTACCACAAAATCGTTATCATGACTGACGCCGATGTGGATGGTAGTCATATTCGCACGCTTCTTTTGACCTTCTTCTTCCGTCAAATGCCGGAAATCATTGCCAATGGGTATCTCTATATTGCGCAACCGCCTCTATATCAGGCGAAGCGTGGTAAAGAGATAACTTACCTTAAAGATGATGAGGCAATGGAAGAATTCTTGGTAAATAATATCGTTGCACAAGCTATTCTGAATAGTGGCAATGACACTCAGCATTCCGGCCAAGATCTTAAAGAGATGATTCATCAGGCAATGAAAGCACGTAATTTGATCCATCCGTTGGGACGTAAAGCGGGCTCTTTAGATGCGGTTGAACAAGCGGCCATTGCAGGTGCGCTTAAAACCACACTTCAAGATGACCCTGCCGCAGCCCAAGCTTTAGCGGATGAAGTGGCCTCCCGCCTTGATGCAATGGCGGATCAACTTGAAAAAGGTTGGCGCGGTGAAGTTATGGATGACGGTGGCCTTGCGTTTGAACGTACCCTTCGTGGTGTAACTCAGCGTTGCGAGATTGATGGCGCTATGATGCGTTCCGCAGAAGCCATCAGATTGAACGAATTAGCCGAGAACCTTAAATCCAATTATGGCACTAAAGCGGGTACACTTGCCGTAGGCGAGAAAGAATTTGAAATTTCAGGCCCAATCGCTTTGGTTGATGTGGTCATGGAACAAGGCCGTAAAGGTCTTGCCGTACAACGTTATAAGGGTCTTGGTGAGATGAACCCTGATCAACTTTGGGAAACAACATTGGACCCGGATGCACGTACATTACTACAGGTAAAAGTGGATCAAATGGAAAGTGCCGAAGATATCTTCTCCACCCTTATGGGCGATGTGGTTGAACCACGTCGTGAGTTTATTCAAGATAACGCATTGAAAGTATCCAACCTAGATATCTAATGTTCTTTGTGTTGTGAAGTGACTCATAAAATGAGAATTGCGACACATAAAATGCGAAAATCTGTGACTCATAAAATGAGAATGGAATGACACATAAAACGCGAATCCTTATTTTCTGAGGATTCGCGTTCTTTGTTCTAGTCTATTTATTGTAAATTTTGAACTGACAGGTCACCTAGATCATTTTCCAAAGCTGAAATAGAAGTCCAGTCATAAAAGCGCCAGATAAGGACAACCCGATATATATTGCAAACACCTTTGGGCGTGCTAAAGCCCAAACCGCCATAGCTGCAGGTATAGAAGTGACCCCTCCCGCCACAAGAAAGGCCATACCAGCACCAGATGCCATCCCTTGCTCGATGAGCCCACCGACAAGTGGCAATGCTGCATAACCATTTAGATAAGCAGGAACCCCCACAAGTGTAGCAATCAAAATTGGCATTAGCCCCTCACCACCCAATGTAGATGTTACTGTTTCCGCAGGGATCCAAGCAAGCATCAAGCTCTCTAAGATAAAGGCGAGTGTTAACCATTGTGCTAAAAACATTGTGGTTGAGATCGCAGTCTTTGAAAACTTTTTCACACGTTCAGAATCTTTCCAGAAGCTCCATACTACCTCTTTAGGCGCACGAACCTTTGAACCACCACAACCACCATTTCCGACACCGTCACGCAACGGATCGGATAATGCGCCACTGGCACTTAACAATTGAACGACCAAACCGCCAAAGGTACCTATGCCAATTGCAGCAATCGTTTTCCCAACCGCAAACTCGAAACCTAGAACTCCGGAGGTTAGCACAAACATCGAAGGATCCATAATAGGTGAAGCTAACCAAAAAGCCATCACTGCGTAAAGAGGAACTCCCATGGATAATAACGCAGCGATTAAAGGGATAACACCGCAAGAGCAAAATGGAGAAAGACCACCAGCAATTGCGCCTAAGATAATCATCAAAAAAGGTGATCCTTTAAATGCGCTAGCAATTAAATTATCTGCACCAGTTGCACTTGCCCATGCAGCAATCGCAATTGACATCAAAAGATAAGGCGCAACATGCATCACAGCATCAACAGTGAATTTCGAAGTTTCAATAGCCTGTGTGCTATCAAAAATTCCAAGTGTCAGGATAATTGCACCTGCAGCGAGCCATACTTTTTGATTTTTCCAAATCTTAGCAGGTAAATCAAATATGCGCCCCTCATTTTGTGAGCTATCAATAATATTACTCATAATATACCTTTCAATTCTCAGAATTTCTTTAGCAACAGGAGGAAACTTTAGGAGTTTCATGAGATTGATTAATAGAATCCGCTTTAGCCAATTTTCTTTCATCTAAAGTTTCACTAGCGCCACAGCATTGGGATGCAACAGCTTCAGCTGACTTTGAATTTGAGCAGTTAGGACTTGTTTCCGGTGTTGCGTTTTCTGAACCACAAGTCTCGTTCTCTGATAAACATGTATCGCTTATTTCATTGGTTCTTGGCGGGCAACAGCTAGAAAGAGCCTCCTGAACACTACCCCCTGAGGAACATGCATTCTCAATAGAACTTTTTACACCTGTTATTTCTTCTACAATAGAATCAACTTGTGCATATCCGGTTTTCATAAGAAATGTTGGCGCCCGCCCATAAGATTTCATTCCAACGATATAAAAACCTTTATCAATATGTGTTAACTCATTTACGCCATGAGCTCTCACAGAGCCACAAGTGTGCTCATTCGGATCAATAAGGGGCGCCAACAAACGTGGTGCCTCGACTACATCATCAATATCAAGGCGAAGTTCACGTAAAATATTCATATCAGGTCGGAAGCCAGCGGTTACAACAATACGATCCACTTCAAAATTCAAATCCTCCCCTTCTTTTAGTGCATCGACAATAATTCTGTTTCCAACTTTGTCTAATGTCTTCACCTGAAACGGCGCAAGTAAAGCCAAAGAACCGTCATTCATTGCTTTGTTTGCCGCATTACCTAGCTCCAATCGAGCAGGCAAAGCATCGTTGAGACCACCACCGAGAAGTTTATCTATGTTATTATTTCGAAGCCCCCAGATAACTCTGGTATCTGGATTATCTTGTTTAAGACGCAATAGATCCAAAACCACATTGATAGCAGAATGTCCTCCCCCAATAACTAGGGTCTTCTTCCCTTCATACACTTCACGCTCTTTACCTAAAGTATCAGGAATGCCATAGCTAATATGATCGGAATTATCTAATTCGCCGGGGACATGAAGGCCATCTAGGCCAATCGGGTTTGGATTAGACCAAGTACCAGAAGCATCAACTACACCGTCAACTTCCAATATGTGATGTTTTTTATCTGTAGACTTATAATGCACAACAAATTGTGCTTCTTCTCTGTCCTTTGAAGAGGATTTACTTAAACCAGCTTTTGAGACAGCAGTCACCTCAGCACTAAAGATGAAATGATTTTTTAGCTCAGGCAATGTCACGGCAGGCTCTAAATATTTCTCAACTACATCTTTCCCATGCGGTAAGCTTTTTAGGTCCGGCATCTGCCAACCATTTTTCTCTAACAACTCAACAACCACATGATCGACCATCAGCTCCCACGGAGTAAAAAGCCTAACATGAGACCATTCCTTAATGGCACGACCAGCACCATCACCTTTTTCAATTACCACAGGCTCCACACCTCTGGTTTTCAAATGAGCTGCTGCCGCAATTCCAACTGGACCGGCTCCAATCACAACTACTTTTTTTCTCTTTTCATTTACCATTGAATTTATCTTCCATTTCGAATACATAGAAGGTCTATGTATATAGTTAAAATTTTTTACTCGGTTTCATCCAAAGTCATAGGTTTACAGTCAACTAGACACTCTGTAACTTCCATCCAAGCAGCAAGAGCTACTTGGAATGCCTCACGTCCTTTATCTGTGACGCTATATACTTTTCTCTCTCTACCCGAGACGATTTCACTTTCGAATGTCGCGTATCCACCAAGTTCAAAGTCCTTCAAAATTGGATAGATCGCTCCTTCAGTTGGTGAGCAGCATCCATTTGTTCGCTTCTCAACTTCTCTTGCGATATCATAGCCATGCATGGACCTGTTTTGTAATACGCATAAGATGAAAAACTTTGATAGACTCATCTTAATTACGCCATTCCAATAGACACGGCTTAAAAGATCGGGTTGTTTTTTAACTTGTTTACTCATGCTACTCATATATACCTAGACC
>NZ_SMMC01000114.1 GCF_009711445.1 Curvivirga aplysinae
TCATCCTTGTCAGCCATACCAAGAGATTTTTTTACATGATTGTGGAATGCAGGCCATCCTGTTAGCAACACTCCACCAAATCCTTTGGCTTGTGTGGCAAGTAGAATATTTTCCGCAGCACAGGAAGTTGCGACAATCTGTTCAGCGGGAGGAACTTTTGGATGATCTTCCGTAATCTCAGCCCAAATAGTGACGATTAAAGGTGCACGTAAAGGTTTTGCACGGATGTTATTTAAATCTTCTTCTGTGCTTTCAGGTTTATCTTGCTGAAGTGCTTCGGCAAAAATATCACCAAGTTTATTGCGGTCCTCACCATCTATTATCGTAAAGCGCCATGGGCGTATTACACCATGATCTGGTGCGCTCATACCTGTTTGCAAGATTTCAATAAGGTCTTCACCACGAGGGGCTGGTTCCACAAGTAAGTCTGCTTTGACTGAACGGCGTTCGTTAAGTGCTTTAAGTATATCCATTATTGAAAGTCCTGTTGTTGAGAATTGTTATTAATTAGATAGGTGTCCGTGTTTCTACTGTCAAGAGAAGCTGGCTTCTAGAAGAAGCGATAAAACTGGTCAGCTAGGCTGAGCATGATGGAGGTGATGGCACTGCTTGGCCATCGGGCGTAGCTGGTTTCTAAAGATTAAAATCTAAGCCAACGGAGTTTGATGAGGCAAAATGCCGAAAAAATACCGCTGGCAAATCCTGCAAGATGGGCTTCCCATGCAACACGACCACCATCTGCACCAGTTGGTACAAAAATAAATAGCAAATTCATCCCGATCCAAATCACTAAGAAAGTCATAATCCGATCTTTGGTGGCAAAAGGCATAGAGGCTGGAATGCCAACCTTTGCCAATATCCAAGAGAAATAGAGAAGTGCACCTAATATGGCAGAAATTGCGCCAGAAGCCCCAAGAACAGGCGTATGTGATCTTGGGTCAATAAGAGTAAGAACCAAGACGCCTGAAATTGCACCGATTACCCAAATGAGCAATAATCTTTGAGTTCGAACCATATGATAAAGGGCGGTCCCAAAGGCTAGAAACATTCCTACATTTGAAAAAAGATGTAACCAGCCGGAATGTACCAAAGTATAGCCAATTGGTGATATAAATGAAGCAAGCGGGTCAAACCAAAGCAATTCAGCATTACTATAACGGACAGGAATATAGACCAATTTCACTAATAGAAACTCCACAATGTCAGTTGGGAAATAATGAATAACGATATGCATTAAGATCAGAATTAAGCTGATCCACTTAATCGGGGCAGGTAAATTAAGCATCGGTTCAGATGGTTGTGCATTTGAATGCGGGGGCATCTGATCGTTATTTTCACGCACGGGCATATCCTGTTTTATATTAATTAATTGAATTTAAACTAATCTTGCCACCTATAAATAGGCAAGGCATTATTAATTAAATAGTTGCGAAATAATAAAAATCAAATCGGGGGGAATCATGTTAGCTCAATGGTTGGAACGTTCAGGGCAAATCTATCGGGATCACACAGCGATAGCATTGGGAAAACGTGCATATATGTCCTATGGCGATCTGGCGGAACGTGCTGCTAAATTTGCAATGGCAAGTAAAGAGTTGCTTGATCTTGATAAAGGTGACCGAGTTGCTATTTTTGCCACTAATTGTCCTGAGTTTCTGGAAATTCTGTATGGGATTTGGCATGCAGGTCTTGCAGCTGTGCCGATCAACAACAAGCTACATCCAAGGGAAGTGCAAGATATTCTGGATGATAGTGGGGCCAAGATTTGTTTTATCAGCGAAGATCTTTACGGGAAATGGTCCATCAATAAACCAGAGACATGTGAGTTGAAGGTTATCGGTGATGATGACTATGATGATCTATTCCTCGGGGCGCCAGCTTTAATTCATCAACCAGATTTAGATGAAATGGCATGGTTGTTCTATACCAGCGGTACCACAGGAAAGCCTAAAGGAGCGATGTTGAGTTATAGAAACTTGATGGCAATGTGCAATGGTTATCATGCTGATGTTGATAAGGTCTTACCGGGAGAATCTATTATTCATGCCGCCCCGATGAGCCATGGATCAGGACTCTATGCTTTGCCACAAGTTGCTATGGGGGCTGTGAACGTTATTCCTGAAAGCGGTGGTTTTGATCCCAAGGAAATTGAAGAACTCTATCAGTTTTGGCGTGAAGCCACTATGTTTGCTGCACCTACGATGGTTAGCCGTATGGTGACAGCTAATTTGAATCCATATGGTTTAAAGAAAATCGTTTATGGCGGTGGTCCTATGTATCTGGATGATGCCATAAAAGCCCGTGATATGTTTCCTGGCCGTCTTACACAGATATATGGGCAGGGAGAGAGCCCTATGTCGATTACTGTTTTGCCGACAACAATAATTGAGGATACACAACATCCACAATGGGAAGAACGGTTGGCATCAGTTGGTTTTTCTAATCAATCTGTTGAAGTCATGATTGGTGACGAAGATGGAAATCCTGTTGAGTTAGATGAAACAGGTGAAATCATGGTGCGGGGTGAAGCGGTCATGTTGGGATACTGGCAAAATCCCGAAGCAACTGCGAAGACCATACGTGATGGCTGGCTATTCACAGGTGATATGGGGGCTATGAATGAGCAGGGATTTATTACCCTGAAAGACCGCTCTAAGGATGTGATTATTTCGGGTGGTAGTAATATTTATCCCCGTGAAGTAGAAGAAGTCCTTTTATCTCATCCGAATGTTTCTGAAGTTTCGGTAATTGCGCGTGTTGATCCTGATTGGGGTGAAGTTCCCATCGCCTATGTGGTTGGAGATGTTCAAGATAGCGATCTGGATCAACTCTGTCTTGAGAATATGGCACGTTTTAAGCGCCCAAAAGCCTATATACACTTAGAAGCTTTACCAAAAAACAATTATGGAAAAATTTTAAAAACAGAGCTGAGAAAAATGGATCAGATAGCTTAGGTTATGAACTTTTTGACGTCTTCACACTAATAGGGGTTGAATAAAACCAGCGGAACTGTTTTTCATTCATGCGCAAGACAACATATCCCAATGGGATCATAAGTAAGATAGAGAAAACAATCCTGCCCAATAATACACCTGTCCAATCAGCGCCTAATGTCATTACGATTAAAGTATCTTCTATCAATGAATGGCTTAGACACATAAAGCAGATAGCCAGAAAAATGCTTTTGGGTTTCAGGTGGTCTTTTTCCACTTCACGGATGATCAATCCGCCCCCAAAGGAGAGACCAAGTAATGCACCAATCATGGTTAATGGTGCTGCATTTGGCCCGATCCCCATAATTCGAAGAGTAGGGGCTAACAACTTGGTGAGTAAATTAGTAATGCCTGTGATTTCAAGTATTTTTAGAAGTATCATAAGTGCCAGAATAATCCAGAAAACCCAAAATAGAGAGACTGCATTATTGATACCCCACGATACCCAACTACCGTCACTTTGCACTTCTGCTGCCCATATCACTTGTGCAGGTTCCTGAAGATAATCAAAACCAGTGTAGATAGCATTTAGAATGCCAGCCAAGGCAAAGGCGGAAACAAGACGGAGCATCGATGTGAAAAAGAAACTGCAACCAGCTTTTTGCGCGATGCGTTGTTCCACAGGTAGGCCGTGAGCAATTACTAACATGGTCCATAAAATAGTAGCGCTGGCAATGCTATATTCCATCGTGTCGAGAAGGGGGAGTAAAGCTGCAGCAGCACCATAGATGCCCACAAGCAAACCAGTAGCTAATACAACGGCGGTTTCTGCAGGCAAGCCCACAAGTTCCATAACCGGTGCACATAGCCAGGAAATCCATTCTACAATGCCAAGACGGATTGCGAATTCTACTAAAATCATCACGGGAACCATTACTTTAAGCAAAACCCAATAAAGAGAAATGCTTTCAAACACGACATCACGTGCCGCTTTTAAAGCTTTAGACATGGTTAACCCCGTATGTGATTTATGCCGATAATAGGCAATAGTATTTTTAATTTTTGATCTCTTTAGCAAGGCGAACAGCAGTTTGTCCACATCTTGCACCTTGTTGAGGCATAATAAAGTAGCAATCATTATAAGGTGTTCGGATTGCCTCTGTACCGTCACGCCCAATTAAGCTGTCTTTATGTGACATTTTTTGAAGAGGTTCCGGCGATAAGTCAAAGAAGAAGGCATCATTTTTGACCGTTACAACGTCGGTAACTTCAAGGATTTTTTGTGGTTTTGCTCTATCGGAAAGATATGGAGAGGCAACTTCATCTGAAATCATTTTAAAATGATGTAAAAAACGATAGCTGGCTTCGATTGCAACGGTGGCTGAGGACTTATGCCAATGTTGGCCACATTCAATAAGTAACGCATTCTTCAAGGATGCTGAGTTGTTAAAGTCGCCATAATCCCTTAACCGACATCCTGACGCATGTCCCTTATCGATAACCACAATTTCTGACGCTGACACAGATTTTGCAAGATTTAATCCCTTATCACTTGGGCCACAAAGAGTGATGGGCGGGCAGATATCCCCCATTGAATGTATGTCTAAAAGATAATCTAGATCGTCAATAATAGGGCGTATTTGTTTTGCACGTCTTTTTTCTTTGGTATTGGCGGGGCCATTCAGGGATACGGGATCCCAAATGCGATTAAAATCTTCATCTATATAACGGCTCGCATAAGGACGATCCGGATTAAATAACTCATAGGCGCCAATATTCATAAATATCAGACTGAGTTTTCCAGCTACGGGGCGAATGTTGTTTTCTAAAAGGTGGGCTAGAGCAACAGAACCGCAAATCTCATTGCCATGAACAATAGCAGATATTCCAACATGTGGACCTTCGAGGCGGCTATCAAATTGGTGTACGAAGTCTATCCCCATATTTCCTTTACGAAAGGTAGAAATATCCGGCGCCTTTATTTCAATTTGATCAAGCATTCACAAAACCTTTATGTCCTATTCTCGTCAGGATAGAAGGATTTGCAGATGTCTGTCAAAGCTCCATTAAGAATTACACCTTATCCAAGGTTGTCGCTGCACCATCGACACCAAACACCTGACCGCTGACAAAACGACCTTCATCACTGCACATAAAAAGGGCGGCGTTTGCAATATCTTCGGCTACAATAAAGGTGCGCATAGAAGTTTGTTTTTCGTAACTTGCACGGATAGCTTCAGAGGTTAAGCCAGTTGTTTCGGCTTCTGCGGCAATAACGCGAACCATACGGTCGCCATCAACAGACCCTGGGCAGATGGTGTTCACCCGAATATTATCTTCACCCAGTTCCATAGCCCAAGTCTTTGCCAGACCGATAACAGCCCATTTACTGGCGGCATAAGGGCTACGATAAGGGTATCCCATAATACCTGCTGTTGAAGATATATTAATAACCGCGCCGGATTTTTGAGACTTCATAATTGGTGCCACATATTTCATGGTCAACATAGTCCCTTCCACATTCACAGCCATGCATTGACGCCATGCGTCAACTTCTTGTTCTTCAATCGGACCTGTTTGTCCTGCGACACCTGCATTATTTACAAGGGCGTCAATCTGGCCAAATTTATCGTGAATGTCTGAAATCATCCCTTTCACAGCGTCTTCATCAGAAACGTTAAGTTGGTAAGTTACAATAGAAGGATAAGCCTCCTTCATCGTTGCTAAAGCAGCTTCATCCATATCACAAATGGCAACCGTTGTATCTTCTGCCAAGAAGCGCTCGGCAGTTGCTTTCCCGATGCCTCTAGCACCAGCTGTGATGAGAGCAACTTTGCCCTTCATTCTTGTCCCTGTCATGTATGTATTCTCCAATTGAGATATTGTTATTTTATGGGAAGCAGAATGACAGTTCGTTGAGCAGGCGAATACACAAATAATCGGTCAAATATTGCCTGTTTTCGACAATAAAAAAGAGACATACAATTAAGCATGTCTCTCCAATTTGTTAGGCCGCGACCTGTTTCTCAGCAGGAAGAGAGGCGAAAAGATCTGTCAAAACATCTTCGACATCCTCCAACCCAACGGATAATCGGATCAGGCCTTCACTGATGCCATGTTCAAGGCGTTCTTCTTCAGTGTAGGTTGAGTGTGTCATGCTGGCGGGATGTTGGATCAATGTTTCTGCATCTCCGAGGCTTACAGCTCGCTTGATGAGCTTAAGACTATTCATCATGTTAATGCCAGCTTGATAGCCATCGGTTAACTCAAAAGCAATCATACCGCCAAAATCTGACATTTGTGATTTCGCTAAATCATATTGGTCAAAGCTTTCGAGGCCGGGATAGTATACTTTGTTGATTGCCGGATGTTTCTCTAATTCTTTTGCGACGATCATCGCGTTTTTGCAATGTTCACGCATGCGAAGTTGCAATGTTTTAATGCCACGTAAAACGAGCATAGCTGTAAACGGGGCCATGACTGCACCCGTCATATCTTTCATACCCACAAGGCGGATTTCGGTGATATCTTCTAAACTACCAACAACCAGACCCGCGACAACATCACCATGTCCACCTAGATATTTGGTTGCAGAATGAACAACTAAATCAGCACCTAATTCGATTGGTCGTGTTAGAACGGGGGTTGCATAAGTATTATCGACAACAACACGTGCATCAAACTTATGGGTGATATCAGCAATTGCCTTAATATCCACTAGACGCATATTTGGGTTGGCTGGTGTTTCGAAATACACAATTTTGGTTTTATCTGAAATCGCAGTTTCTAGATTTGTTGGCTCTGTTAAATCGACATGGGTGATTTGAATGCCAAATTTACTCAAGCCATGGCGCATATAGGCAAAGGTACACCCATATAAAGTTTTATCGACGATAATTTCGTCACCCGGTTCAAGAAATGTCCAGAATAAGGAAGTAATCGCCCCCATACCAGATGCATTTGCAAGCCCAGCTTCTGCCCCTTCAAGGCTGGCAATTCGTTGTTCAAGTAAATCAAGGGTTGGATTGGAAATTCTGGAATAGATATGACCCGGACGCTCACCTGCGAACATTTCCCCACCAGCTTCTGCCGTTTCAAAGCAGAATGTTGAGGTAAGATGAAGAGGTGGCGTAAGGGCGCCTTGTTCTTCCATAGGATCATAGCCTTGGTGAATGGCACGGGTTGAGAAGCCTAAATTCTTATTGTCACGATCAGCCATAATCTATCTCCTAAATATTACATCAAGATAGTATATGCCTTCCATGGGGAATAATCCTTGCGTATTATCCGTAATATAGTAAAAATTGAGCAATTTTATGCTTCAATAACTATGATTTAAGGCAGGAAATATGGATGATACTGATTTAATGATCATAAATGAGCTGCAAAAGGATGGAAGATTAACCAATCAGGAATTATCTGAGCGTGTCAATCTATCACCGTCTCCTTGTTTACGCCGGGTCAGAAGCTTGGAAGAACGTGGGGTTATCAAGGGCTATACAGCACTTGTGAACCAAAAAGAGCTAGGTCTACCTGTTACTGTATTTATTCGGATTAGTTTACAACATCACGATTTGGAACATGTGCAGATATTTGAAGATGCTATCCGGGGGATCAGTGAAATTCTAGATTGTTATTTGATGACGGGAAAAGCAGATTATCTTCTACGTGTTGCCGTTGCAGATTTGGAAGCTTATGAGAAGTTTATGCGTGAAAAAATACATCATATCCCGGGAATAGCTTCAATTGACACAAGCTTTGCCTACGGTGTGGTAAAACAGACGCATACATTTTCATAATTACTATACGCAAAAAGAGGGCGGCGAGAATACTCGTGGCCGCCCTTTTTGAGGTCACAGGGAGCACCGAACCAGTTAGACGAAACATATCTGTCAGATCAAAGAATCCTTAAGATATGATGTCCATACTGGCGGCTACGAACACCCGCTTGTGCCACCACAGGTGACACATTTCATGCAGGTGCCGTTACGTACAAGGGTGAAGTTGCCGCAATCGCCACATGCATCTCCCTCGTATCCTTTTGCACGCGCTTCTCTGATTTGGTCGAGACGCGTATCAACTGCTTCCACAGCAGCTTCTGGTGTCGAAGCTGGTGTGACCTGTTCTGATTGTGATCCAGCATTTTCTGCATTTGGATCATGTAGGCCAGTTGGGCTATTCGGCTCACCCGGGCCTTTTAAGTTATTAGCAAATTTTGAAATATCCTTTTTGCGGACAAATCCACGACTGGTCACCCGCTCAATCGCGGCAACGGCTTGTGCATGACCATCCGGCTGCGCACTTTGTTTGTCACCTTGACCCATGCTGTCTGGTAACATCTCATCCGGTTGAACATGTGCCAAATCATCACGACCTAGATAGCTGATCGCCAATTCACGGAAGACATAATCCAATACTGATGTGGACATTTTAATCGCATCATTGCCTTCGACCATACCGCTTGGTTCAAAGCGTGTGAAAGTATAGGCATCTACATATTCTTCCAATGGTACGCCATATTGAAGGCCAATAGAAATTGCGATCGCAAAATTGTTCATCAAACTTCTGAACGCGGCGCCTTCTTTATGCATATCAAGGAAGACTTCGCCAAGGCTACCATCTTCGTATTCGCCGGTACGTAAATAAACCTTATGACCGCCAACGACAGCCTTTTGGGTATAACCTTTACGACGATCAGGAAGTTTTTCACGATTAACAATGTGTTTTTCAATGATACGCTCAACGATTTTTTCGGCGACAATAGGGGCGGCTGCGACAGGCGTGCTTTCAGCAATTTCTTCTGCCAAATCATCGTCATCAAGAAGTGCTGCGGAAAGTGGTTGGCTTAATTTGGATCCATCGCGATAAAGTGCATTTGCTTTCAAACCTAATTGCCAAGATAGCATGTAGCTTTCACCACATTCCTCAACAGTCGCACTATTTGGCATATTGATGGTTTTGGAAATAGCACCAGAGATAAATGGTTGGGACGCCGCCATCATACGGATATGGCTTTCTGTATTCAGGAAACGTTTACCAAGTTTACCACAAGGATTGGCACAATCGAAGATCGGTAGATGTTCTTCCTTCAATCCCGGGGCGCCTTCCAAAGTCATAGTGCCGCAAACATGACTATTAGCTGCTTCGATGTCAGCTTTACTAAATCCAAGATATGCTAAAAGGTTGAAGTTGAAATCATTTAACTGCGCGTCGGTTAAACCAAGTTCATTACGACAGAAATCTTCACCCAATGTATATTGATTAAAGGCAAATTTGATCTCAAATGCAGAAACTAAAGCATCTTCGACTTTGGCTAATGCTTCATCAGTGAAACCTTTTTCTTTCAGGGTCATATGATTGATTGCAGGTGCATTTAACAAACTGCCATGACCAACGGCATAATCAGTAATAGATTGGATGGCATTGTCGCCATAGCCGAGGTTTTGTAGGGCTTCAGGTACTGTGCGGTTGATGATTTTGAAATAGCCGCCGCCAGCCAGTTTTTTAAACTTCACAAGGGCAAAGTCAGGTTCGATCCCTGTTGTATCGCAATCCATGACAAGGCCAATAGTACCTGTCGGGGCAACAACAGTTGCTTGTGCATTACGATAGCCATGTTTTTCACCAAGCTCTAAAGCTTTGTCCCAAGCAGCGATTGCTGCGGATTTTAAATCATCTTGGACGATATTGGCGTGATCTAAAGCAACTGGATTGACGGCTAGATTCTCATACCCCTCTGATTTTCCATGGGCAGCATTACGATGATTACGAATAACCCGTAACATGTCTTCTTTATTGGACTCATATCCCGGGAAGGTGCCAAGCTCAGCTGCCATTTGTGCAGAGGTTGTATAAGATACGCCTGTCATGATCGCGGAGATTGCGCCACATAATGCACGACCTTCATCGCTATCATAACTATAGCCCATCGCCATGAGCAACCCGCCGATATTGGCAAAACCAAGACCAAGGGTACGATAACGATAAGATAATTCTGCAATTTCCTTAGATGGGAATTGAGCCATCATAACAGAAATTTCCAGTGCCATTGTCCATAGCTGAACTGCATGTTCAAAGCTTTCTACGTCAAAGCTTTTATCTTCACGACGGAATTGCATCAGATTCAATGAGGCTAGGTTACATGCAGTATCATCCAGAAACATATATTCCGAACATGGGTTGGATGCGTTAATACGACCTGATTGAGGGCAGGTATGCCAATCATTAATGGTCGTATCAAATTGAACACCAGGATCCGCGCTGGTCCAAGCCGCAAATGTGATTTGTTCCCATAGGTCTGATGCTTTTACAGTTTTAGCAGGTTTGCCATCTGTGCGATTAAGTAATTCCCAATCTTCATCATTTTTAACAGCCTGTAAGAAGCGATCCGTCAAGCGCACTGTGTTATTGGCATTTTGACCAGATACAGTTGCATAAGCCTCACTATCCCAATCTGTGTCGTAAACCGGGATATCAATGGATGTGAAGCCTTGTTTTGCATAATCAATCAATTGCTTGATTGAATTTTGTGGGATCATCACACGGCGTGCTGCTTTAACAGCTTCTTTTAATACATGATTGGTTTTGATATCGAAACGGTCGGCTTCGCTTACTGTTTCATCATGGCATGCGGCTAGAACATCGTTTAGATGTTTATTATGAAGTTTAGAACCTGTCACCAAGGCTGCGACTTTACGTTCTTCTATGGCTTTCCAACCAATAAATTCTTCTACATCTGGATGGTCAATATCTACGACAACCATTTTGGCTGCACGTCGGGTCGTACCACCAGATTTAATTGCACCTGCGGCTTTATCCCCGATTTTCAAGAAACTCATAAGGCCGGAAGATTTACCGCCTCCGCTTAAGGCTTCGTTGAACCCGCGAATGGAAGAGAAGTTAGACCCTGTACCAGATCCATATTTGAACAAGCGTGCTTCACGAACCCATAAATCCATGATACCGCCTTCATTGACTAGGTCATCAGCAACGGATTGGATAAAGCATGCATGAGGTTGTGGATGCTCATAAGAAGATTTGGATTTGGTCAATTTACCGGAAATATAATCCACATAAAAATGACCTTGGCCTGGACCGTCAATTCCATATGCCCAATGAAGGCCTGTGTTAAACCACTGAGGGCTATTTGGTGCGACCATTTGGTTCGCAAGCATAAAACGCATTTCATCAAAATAGGTATGAGCGTCAGATTCGCTATCGAAATAGCCACCTTTCCAGCCCCAATAAGTCCATGTGCCAGCGAGACGATCAAAGACCTGTGTCGCGGATTTTTCTGAAGAAAAACGTTCTTCTTCAGGCAAGGAAGACAAGGCTTTATCATCTGCAGTTTGGCGCCATAACCATTCAGGTACATCTTTTTCACGAACAGGTTTTAACGCAGCAGGCACGCCTGCTTTACGGAAATATTTTTGCGCAATTACGTCACATGCTACTTGAGACCAGTTTTTAGGAACTTCGATATTTTCCAATTTAAATACAATAGTACCATCTGGATTACGAATTTCACTTGTTGCTTGGCGAAATTCGATAGAGTCGTAAGCTGATTTACCTTCGCTTGTATAGCGACGTTCAATACGCATGTTATTTTCCCTTCTCAGCGTAAATGCTTATCTTTTTAATATAGTCTTTTCCTGATGTTTTTCAGGAAAAACTGTTCTCAAAGTTTGCTATACTTAGCAAAGTTGCTTTAAACAGGTGTTATATTCTTTTCGGCCCAGAGCCCCTCGCACAGCATATTTATGTGACAATATTATGACGCTGCCTACTATATCTAGGTGCGATTTGGAATATACACACAAAATCCAGATGTTCAAAATGATTTCCGAAAAAAAACGAATTCTTGGGTTTTATTTGAGGCTTAAATATTCGCAAGTATTCATTACTTGAGATGTAGACGAAGTTGTTTTGAAATTGGAA
>NZ_SMMC01000030.1 GCF_009711445.1 Curvivirga aplysinae
GTTCTTGAACGGAAAGTAGAGAATTTCATCCTGCTAATTCTTTCAAAAATATTAGCTATGTAACGAAAATAAATATGTTACAATTGCGCAATTTTCATAGTATGATTGCGTCAAAATATCTATTAAACTGATCTTGAAAGTTACATGGATGAAATCCACTTATGACAAACGACATACCCAAGCGAGGCTTTCCGTCGGCTTCATCCTTGCAAATCAATTTACACTAAATGCATTTTCAAATTTCATTGATGTGTTACGTTTATCTGCAGATGATATTGATGGCAGCCAACCAATTCTTTGTCATTGGAAAGTCATTTCCACCTCAATGGATTTAATTACATCCAGTGCAGGTATTCCTGTTAAACCCGATGAAACATTAGGTGATCCAGCTAGGTTCGATTACATTGCAGTCGTCGGTGGATTGCTAGGTAAAAAAAACAACCTAGATAACAGATATGTCGATTTCCTTCATCAGGCAGCTAAAGCAGGCGTTCCCCTTATTGGCGTGTGCACTGGTGGTTTTATACTTCACAGAGCAGGCCTTATGAGTGGCAGAAAATGTTGTGTCGGATGGTTACATAGAGACGACTTTTTAGAAGAATTTGATGATCTGGAAATTATAACTGATCAAATTTTCATCGTAGATGGGGATCGTCTTACTTGCTCTGGCGGTGTCAGTGCAGCACATCTGGCCGCTTATCTTGTCGATAAACATGTTGGTGTCAATGAAGCAAGAAAAAGCTTACATATTATGATTATTGATGAGGTAAAGTCTGGTAGCAAGCCTCAACCCGGCATCCCGTTAACACTTGAAACTTCAGACGATACCGTTAAACATGCATTGCTATTAATGCAGCAAAATATGGAAAGTCGTGTCACCATCAGTAATATTGCCAAGCGTTTAAATATAAGCCGCAGAAAGCTTGAGAGAAAGTTCCAGCAATCTTTAAATATGACGCCTGCTCAGGCTGAAAAAACAATCCGCATTGAAACAGCCAAACATCTCATGTTAACTACTCACAATTCTATTTCCGAAATCGCGATCCAGACCGGATTTTGTGATGCCTCACATTTCATACGGGTCTTTAGAACCAAAAACGGTCTAACACCTGATCAATATCGTAACGCGAGCGTATAAATATTAAATTGCTTTCTATTTTAGTTTGAAATGTACGATCGCAGATATCACAATCTTTAACATCATCCATCTTATACTTTCTATCCTTCAGCCGCATTCATTTGGGTTGGATCAACCATCCCGGCCTTAAGGAGGATAAACCTAGCTTTCCGAAAGCAAGGATAAAGGCAAGCTAGATACTTTTTAGGATCATGACCATTATAATACTATATAGAAGAATGCCGCCTAGGATGAAAAGATGCTGATTATTAGTTCCAATTTTCTTTTCAATGCGAGCCGAAAATACATTCAATAATTCAGGCCAAGTGTAAGACACAAAATCACCCTGCGTCATGATTGAGACCAATTGACCTTGACTGTCCACGACGGGCAGCCGTCTAAAACGTTCATTAGACATAACCCTCAGCCAATCGACTACATTATCTTCCTCTTTTGCTAATCGAAGTTTTGTAGTCATAATTTCCGAGAGTATCGTCGAAGATGGGTCCTTACCCTGAGCCACGACACGTTTAAGAATATCTCGTTCAGTTACGATACCAACAACAACATTCTTTTCATTCGTCACAACAACAGAACCAATATTGAGTGAACTCATCTTCTTGGCTGCTTCGAAGACCATTTGGTCAGGCCCCGCACTAAATGGTTTTGGTTTAGAAAGATACTCTATTCGTTCTTTTATTTTCATTGTATTTTCCTCCTCATGCATATTCTATCTTACGATCCAATTTATACACCGGATCATTAGCGCTGATGTAACCATGGCACTCGCCCGTTCTATGATGAACAGTCATCATGAGGCATGCCTTCTAACGGGGTATAGAGTAAGAAAGGATAGAAAATGAGATAACCCAGCAACCAATCAATAAAATTTTCATGAGCAGTCAGGACATAATTCAACCTGACAAACAATGATGGATGCACGTTCCATGGATTGCGATAAAACGCAGCTATTGCTCTTGTTGAGGCTGCAATGAGCAAACTCATTAACGTAAAAAGTGTAAAACCGTAGTGTAAAACCAAAATAGGAATAAAGTTCTCAACCAGAGAACAAAACTTAAAGTATAAAGGAAAATCAAATGCTTAGAAAGAAAGGTAAATGGTGCTCGGAGGCAGATTTGAACTGCCGACACGCGGATTTTCAATCTTAATGTTACATTACCCTCTACTACGCTAAACCCGCCATTAGCGCGCTTTTACACCATCTTAATAAGGCTCTATTACTCATAACTACCTATAGCTACGCTCCACTACTGTAGCTATAAGGTAGCTAGAAAATT
>NZ_SMMC01000039.1 GCF_009711445.1 Curvivirga aplysinae
TACTCAACCGGAGTATGGCGCAGTCTGGTAGCGCACCTGGTTTGGGACCAGGGGGTCCAAGGTTCGAATCCTTGTGCTCCGACCAATTAAACGGGATATCTCTTAGATATCCCGTTTTTTCGTTTCAAAAGTTATATTCTTTATCCCATCTTAAAAGATACAATTTTATGTATTTCTGTTGGTATTTTTAAGCAGAAACGAAGATTCGTCGAAAAAACTTACGCATGATATTCTTCCTGTATAAAGGAATTTATTTTATGCATTCGTATATTCTTGGAAAATTTAAAAAATTTAAAGCTGATGAAAAAGGAGTTTTCTCAGTTGAATTTGCATTGGTTCTTCCATTTTTATTGGTTTTGATGTTTGGGACGATAGAAGTAGGGCTTGTGATGTTCACGCAAAGCTTAATGGAAGGGGCGCTTCGTGATGCCTCACGTCATGGAATAACAGGACAAGAAGCAGATGCAGATGCAAGACTAGAAGCCATTATTCAAATTATTGAAGATAAGACAATCGGACTTGTTGATATGGATACGGCCCAAATTGATATTTTAACTTATGAGAGCTTTGGTCAAATCGGGGAAGGTGAAGCGTATATTGATGGGGATGGTAATGGCCAATATGACTTAGGTGAGACATATACAGACGAGAATGATAACGGGATTTGGGATTCGGATGTCGGAAATGCAGGACCGGGTGATGCTGGTGATGTTGTTTTGTATCGCATACGTTATGATTGGCCGATAATTGCAGGTTATGCAAAGAATTTTTTAGGAAATGATGATGGGAAATTACCATTGTCTGCATCTGTCGCTGTTCGAAATGAGCCGTGGGATTTAATCAAATGAAAAAATTCAAGCTCAACAACTTCTCAAAATTTCCCAAATGTCTTGATTTTATTAAGAATGAAACTGGGCTGGCGGCTGTAGAGATGGCAATAGCTTTGCCGATTATGGTCTCGTTGTTGTTATCGGGCGTAGAAATTACCCGCTATGTATTATTGAATCAGAAATTGGAGCGCGCCAGCACAACCATCGCTGATTTAGCTGCAAGAGAAGAGACTATATCAGAAGATGTAATTGCAGATATTTTCGAAATTACAGATGAAGTGATGCGCCCATTTGAAATAGATTTGAATACAACGGTTATTTTGTCATCAATTATCAAAACCGGAAATGATGCGCCAGAGGTCGTTTGGCAGCGTAGCTACGGTTCTTCCTCAACTACTCCATCTGGCAGTCGATATGGCACAGCTGGTGAAACTGCGAATTTGCCAGATAATTTCATTATGCGTAGTGGGGAAGGGATTATCACCGCAGAAGTCGCCCATGATTTCGAAGCAACTTTCTTAAGTGAGCTTGTGCCAAATACCGTTCTATATAAAAATGCGATTTATCGTCCCCGCTATGGTGCGCAATATACAGTCACTGACAATTGATTGAAATTTCGCTGGTCCTATTTTTTGTTTTGTAAAATATAATACAACTTGCGCCATTCTTATTTAGAAAGGCGCAACTCTGATACGTGGTTTGCAACTTCGAGGAAAATCGTTTCCAAGCTATCGCGATCAGGGGCAAAGTGATAGTAAGGACTGTCAGGGCCACTTGCGACATCTTTCATAAGATTTTGTAAGCTACTATTATTATATGCAAATTGAATTGTATAAATCACGACGCCGGATGATTTTATTTCTGTAGCCAGATCACGTAAACGTTCATCCATGTTTGCTCTTGCGCTGCTACCAATTCCAAGCGTGCCTTTATATGCATCTCCATTGCCGCCGACTTGTGCACCGTCAGTAAGTAATACGATTGCACGTGTGCGTTCCACGGCAGGATCTTCTAACGCTTCGGTAAAAGGCGTTGGGGGGGTTAACGTGCGCCAGGCCCATCCTAGGCCCCCAGCGATATTGGTTGCACCTGTTGGATACAAAAGATCATCCACGGCGTCCTCTATAACCGATTTTGTATTTTGAAGCGGTGTAATTCCATGTGAGAGACAAGGAATACACTCACTGCCGTTAATTGAACTTGTACATGTACCTCCCGAAACGGGTTCTCCTTCTGGGCCAATTGGTTCCCATGCACGCCATTCGCCATTTGTTAAGGTTGTTAACCCATCATAAATATCGGCATCATTATTATCGTCACCGTCGTCCAGATAACGTGCATATACGCATCCCTGCCAGTCTGGATCTGGTTCGTGTAGAAAAGGAACCGGGGAATTATCTGCAAAATAAACCTCAGACTGGGATATGCCGGTAACTGGATTATCGAAACTTGTGACGGGTGTTGAATAATTCAAATCTGAATCATATGTTGAGCCGTCTATTTGCACATTCACTTTACTATTCCAAGGGACAAGACCGACTGTTAGATACTCCTTTGATGCATCGCTGCCAAATAAAGTATCCAACAAGACATGGGATGCTGCACGTGCGGCTTCTATACGGGTTCCCCCGCCCGATGCGCTATATGTCATGGAGCCGGACATATCAATTGCCAAGACGAGATCTAAAGCTGTTTTACGTCGATGAATCTCTGCTTCGGCCGAAACAGTTAATTCGTCAATATCTATCAACTGTAAAAACGTGGTTTGGATAGTTGCTGTGCGATATAAATAGATCGTTTCCTCATCCCAATCTACATCAATTGTTAGGGTGCTAAGATTTGAATCCATATAGCCTGAAGGGTAATTCGCATTAAATAACATATGTATATCATCATCACGATGATCTAGATAAAAGGCTCGACCTCCAGCAAGAGAAGCAGCATCTAACGCTGAAGATAGACGAGATTTAACCATATATGCTCTTGAGATATCTACACCTAATGCAACAACGGTAATCATCGGTATAATAGCGAATGCAATTAATGTAACGATGGACCCAGATTGATTTTGCGCAAATCGTTTTAATAATACGAGTAAGCAGTGGGTGATTTTATTCATAATATATGGTCCTTAACTTTCCTCAAATCTTTCAGGGGTCCATAATATGTTCTCTCACGGAATTTCTAATTATTCTAATCTTTGTTTCGG
>NZ_SMMC01000115.1 GCF_009711445.1 Curvivirga aplysinae
ATCAACAAATAGTGATGAAATTTCTGAACCTGAATTTCTGAATGCGTTAGCTAAAGAAACGGGATGTGGAATTTTGTTAGATGTGAATAATATATATGTATCGGCTCAAAATACAGGATCATCAATTGAAGAATACTTAGAGACTATTAGCTTTTCTAACGTCCAAGAGATTCATGTTGCTGGTCATAGTCCTGAAATCATTAATGGAGAGACTATTTTAATTGATACGCATGGTGATGTAGTTTGCGATGCGGTTTGGGACATTTTGAAAAATGTTATCTCTAAATCGGGTGTTATTCCTGTATTGATGGAATGGGATACTGATATCCCAGCCGTTGATAGTTTATTGGAAGAGGCGCAAAAAGCTCAAAAGATATTGGATGAATATGGAGCTTTGTCAGATGTTGCATGAGTTTCAATCAGGTTTCAAAACGGCGATTCTAGAAAATCAACCTACTTCAATGTCTGAGTTTCTTCAAGACGAGTCACATTTGGCGCGTATGTCCATTTATAGAAACAATATCTTTGTTTCACTCATGAATGTATTAATCGCAGCCTTTCCAAAGACGTCAACACTTGTAGGCGCAGATAATTTTCAAGTCCTTGCAAAGAAGTTTGTTGAAAAACGCCCGCCTGATGAGGCGCAACTTTCTGAATATGGCTCAAAGTTTCCAGATTTTTTAACTTCGTGGGAGCAAGTGGTTGCGGATATTCCCTATTTACCGGATTTAGCACGTTTGGACTGGGGATGTCAGGAAGCATATTTTGCACAAAATTATGATCCAATAGACCCCTCCTTGTTTGCACAAATGTCGCCAGAAGATCTTTTTGATACTAAATTAGATATTAGTCCTTCTGTGAGATTGTTAAAAAGCGACTATCCAGTCACACATTTTTATGAAATGGATGATTTTGGAATTGAACAGTTATCACCTGAAACTGAATACATAATGGTAAACAGACTTGGTGAGACGGAGCAAATTATGACAGATCGGTTAAGTGAGGCCGATTATCATTTTCTTGAAAAATTGAAAGCGGGTTTTAGTTTGGGAGATACATTCCTTGATATTGTCGAGGAAGATCCACTTTTCGATTTACAGGCTTCATTAACGCAGTTTCTTCACAAATCTGTGTTTATGAAATTAGGGGATAAGTAAGGTAAAATAAGCTTGAATAGAATAGGAGCCTCGTTTATGAGCGGGAATATCATTGAATTAATAAAAGAGCCTACCATGAAAATCAGACAGCTTTTAAGTTGTTATGGTAGCCCCTTAATCGACTTAGTTATTCGCCTTTGGATTGCGCGTATTTTCTTTAATTCTGGTCTGACAAAGATAAACGATTGGGAAAATACAGTTTTCCTATTTGAGTTTGAATATGCTGTGCCAATTCTTCCTCCGGAAATTGCCGCGTTTTTCGCAACTGTTTTTGAATTGGGTATGCCTATTTTACTTGTTTTAGGCTTGTTTACGCGCCTTTCCGCAATTCCTTTGTTGGCAATGTCTCTGGTCATTCAGTTTGTATTAGGGGCCAATAACGCTGCCTATGACAATATCGAGCATTACTATTGGATGATCCTATTGCTTGTTATCATTATTAAAGGTCCAGGAATGATTTCTTTAGATCGACTGATTTGTAAGAAATTTTGTGGTGGTGAAAAATAATAGACGTCAAGCGATATGATCGGTTGAAAGCCGTTAGGCAAATGCATAAACTCTCCCGCAAACGGGGTTAGTTAGAAAAAGCTGTCAAACTCTGGCAGCTTTTTTTAATCGTTTGAAATAAAGTTTTTAAATAGGGTTTGAGAATGTCAGAGAAAAATGTTTTGGAACTGCAACAAGTTGTGCGACATTACAATACGGGTGATGGTGATAAGCTTGAAGTTCTAAAGGATATCAATCTCACGGTTGGGAGGGGGGAACTTGTTGCACTCGTCGCCCCAAGTGGGACTGGTAAATCAACCCTATTACATGTTGCTGGGCTTTTAGAGCGTCCTGATGGTGGGAATGTTCTTTTAAATGGTATTAACTGTAACAATCTGAATGATAGAAAACGTACATTATTGCGTCGTTCTGACGTCGGATTCGTTTATCAATTTCATCATCTTTTACCCGAATTTACGGCTATGGAAAATGTGGTAATGCCGCAACTAATTGCAGGTATTTCCAAAAGCGAAGCCAAACGTAAAGCCTCAGAATTATTAGATAAAGTTGGACTTTCAAGTCGAGTTGATCATAGGCCTGCTAAATTGTCGGGTGGTGAACAGCAACGTGTTGCAATCGCACGTGCAATTGCAAATTCTCCATCCTTGTTATTGGCAGATGAGCCAACAGGCAATCTCGACCCTGAAACGGCAGATATCGTCTTTAATTTGTTTATTGGTTTGGTACGTGATCAGGGCCTTTCGGCTTTGATTGCAACTCATAACCATGAACTTGCTCAACGCATGGACCGGATGATGGTTCTGGGTAACGGTAAGATTAATTAATCAAAAACTGACTTTTTCTATTTAACGTGATATCAAATTAAATATGAGCTGCGCTGACTTCGTACATCTTCGTTTACATTCTGCCTATTCATTGGCGGAAGGGGCTATTCGCGTCAAAGATCTTGTGTCCATGGCTGCTGATGCCAATATGCCGGCTGTGGCGATTACCGATACAAATAATGTATTTGGTAGTTTGGAATTTTCCCAAGCAGCCACTGGCAAAGGTGTACAACCTATTATTGGTGCACAGATTGGTCTACGTCGACCTGTCCTTGAACCTCAGAAAAATCCTATTACGCCTCCGCCGGATCAATTAGTTCTCCTAGCCCAGAATTATGATGGTTATATGAATTTGATGGATCTGTTAAGTCGTGCCTTTATGACGACTGATGGTGGTGAGGACCCACAAATCAGATGGGAAGATATTGAGGAAATTAATGCAGGTCTGATTTGTTTAACAGGTGGATTGCATGGTCCGATTGGGCGTTTATTAAATGAAGAGCAAGATGATGCAGCGAAAGATAATTTGGCTCGGTTGTTTGGTATCTTCGGTGATCGTCTATATATGGAAATTCAGCGACATGGTTTAGTTGCTGAAGATGTTATCGAAGATAAATTGATCGATTTCGCTTATGAAATGGATATACCACTTGTCGCGACAAATGAATGTTATTATGCAAAAGCGGATATGTATGAAGCACATGACGCGCTAATTTGTATTGCGGCTGGTGCTTATGTGATGGAAACGGACCGTCGCCGTCTCACAGATCAGCATTATTTCAAATCTGCAGCAGAAATGCGTGAATTATTTGCCGATTTGCCTGAAGCTATCGATAACACAATGGTTATTGCAAAACGTTGTGCAATTTGCGTAGAAGGTATTGATCCGCTTTTACCCCAATATACTAAACTTGATGGCCGTACTTCAGAGGAAGCTTTACGCGATTTATCCCGTGATGGACTTCAGGTGCGTTTGGATAATGAAGTCTTCAAAGAGGGAATGACAGAAGCGGAGAGAGAAGAAACCGCCAAAGAATATTGGGATCGTCTAGAATTTGAATTGAGTATTATCAATCAGATGGGTTTCCCTGGATATTTCCTGATTGTTGCGGACTTTATTCAATGGGCGAAAGATCATGATATTCCTGTAGGGCCGGGCCGTGGTTCCGGGGCGGGTTCCGTTGTCGCCTGGGCTTTGACGGTCACAGATCTTGATCCGTTACGTTATAGTTTGCTTTTTGAACGTTTCTTGAACCCTGAACGTGTATCCATGCCCGATTTCGATATTGACTTTTGTCAGGATCGCCGAGAAGAGGTGATCCAATATGTACAAAAAGAATATGGTCGTGATCGTGTGGCACAGATTATTACCTTTGGTAAGCTGCAAGCGAAAGCGGTAGTACGTGATGTTGGTCGTGTGTTACAAATGCCTTATGGTCAAGTAGACCGAATTTCCAAACTTATTCCTGCTAACCCCGCTAATCCCATGTCTTTACCTGAGGCTTTGGAATCGGAAGAGGCTCTTCGTAATGAAAGAGATAGTGATCCTGCAGTTGAAAGATTGCTAGAAATAGGTATTCAGCTTGAAGGTCTTTATCGTCATGCCTCAACACATGCAGCAGGTGTTGTTATCGGTGATAGACCTTTGCATGAATTGGTTGCGCTTTATCGCGACCCGCGTTCCGATATGCCTGTTACTCAATTCAATATGAAATTTGTAGAACAAGCAGGCCTTGTGAAATTCGACTTTTTGGGGTTGAAAACACTCACAGTTATTTCCACGGCAATCAAGCTCATTGAGAAAAACCCGTGTGGTGTCGGAACTATCGATATTTCAAAGATATCACTTGAAGACCCTATAACTTACGACATGTTATGTCGCGCTGATTCTACGGGGGTATTCCAGCTAGAGAGTAGCGGTATGCGGAGCGTACTTCGCGATCTAAAGCCAGATAGATTAGAAGATTTAATCGCTGTTGTGGCTCTTTATCGTCCGGGGCCTATGGAGAATATTCCCACTTACATTGAGCGAAAACATGGTCGTGAAGTTCCTGTCTACCCACATGAGAAACTTGAGCCCGTTCTAGAAGAAACCTTTGGTATTCCAATCTATCAGGAACAAGTGATGCAGATGGCACAGGTGTTGGCGGGCTATACCCTTGGTGGTGCGGACTTATTACGTCGTGCGATGGGTAAAAAAATCCAGGCAGAGATGGACAAACAACGCCAAATTTTTGTGGAAGGTTCAAAAGAAAATTCTGACGTTGAGGCTGATCAAGCTAATAAAATCTTTGATATGATTAACGCGTTTGCGGGATATGGTTTCAATAAATCACATGCTGCTGCTTATGCGCTTGTGGCCTATCAAACAGCTTGGCTAAAAGCGAATTATCAGGTTGAGTTTCTTGCTGCTTCTATGACGCTTGATAAAACCAATACAGATAAGTTGGCGATCTTTAAGGCTGAGTTAGAGACGCAAAAGATTGATATTTTGCCTCCTGACGTAAATATGTCTGAGGTTGATTTTTCTGTTGAATATAATGAAGAAGGGGCGGGCTCTCTTCGTTATGCACTTGCAGCAATTAAGTCGGTTGGTGAAGCAGCTATGGAAGCCCTTGTTAGTGAACGAAAGGCCAATGGTAAATTCAAGAATTTATATGATTTTGTTGAGCGCGTTGATTACAAATCAATCAACAAACGTGTAATGGAAAATTTAACAAAATCAGGTGCTTTTGATAGTTTAGCTAACAATCGACGTGAGGTATTTGATAGCATTGAGATACTCACGCGTCATGGCCAATCTGTTCAGGAAGAGAAGGCGTCAGACCAAGTTAGTCTTTTTGGTGGCGGTGGTGTAGAAACTGAAAAACCACGTATGAAACGCGTGCCAGAATGGAATACAACGGAAAAGCTTGAAAACGAACGCACTGCAATTGGGTTTTATCTCTCGGATCATCCATTAAATGCTTATAAAGAGCTTTGTGGTAAGCTTGGCGTTGTGAAATGGACAGATGTACAGGCAGGTAATATCCGTATTTCAAAAGGTGTTCGTCTAACAGGCATTGTGGGTGCGAAACGTATCATGACGACATCCAAAGGTTCGAAAATGGCCTTTGTTTCAGTATCTGATGCAAGCGGTTCTTATGAAGTCACACTTTTCCAGGAAGTTTTAATGGCATCTCGTGAGCTCTTGGATTCGGGCTCTCCGTTATTGTTCACTGTTGAGGTTCAGAAGCGAGGTGAGGGTGAAGACGCAGAACTGCGCCTGACCGCCCAAGGTGTCTCATCGTTAGAAGATGCAGCCGCTAATGCTGCGCGGGGCATGAAGATATTCATTATGGATGACAGCCCATTGGATAATCTAGCAAAAATCTTTGCGCAGCATGGCAAACCTGGAAGAGGGCGCGTAGAGTTTAATCTTATCTATCCAGACGGCCGTGAAATTGAAATGGAAGATACTAAGACATATCAAATTGACGGCAAATTTAGGCAGGCTGTAAAATCCGTTAGCGGTGTTACGGATGTACAGGATTTGTAATTATGTTATCTAGCTAAGAAATTGTAGAAAATATCCTCAAGCCCCTTGCAAAAGCGAACTAAAAGGCGTATAAGCCGCGCCATCACACACGCGAAACCTGCGGGTGTCCTTTTGTTGTGCCAATATAATTGGTGATATTGACAATAGGAATTACTCGATCCGGTGTCATTTAATTGATGCGAGTTTCGTGGAGGTTTAACCGGTAAAGACAAGGAAAAATATTATGTCCGCACCTACATTTACAATGCGTCAGCTTTTGGAAGCTGGTGTTCACTTCGGTCACAGCACACGTCGCTGGAACCCAAAAATGAAACCATTCTTGTTTGGCGCTCGCAACGGCGTTCACATCATCGATCTAGAACAAACAGTTCCATTGTTGAACCAAGCTCTTGAAGCTGTTCGCAATGTTGCTGCTGGTGGTGGTCGTGTTTTGTTCGTTGGTACTAAACGTCAAGCACAATCCATCATGGCTGATGCTGCTGGTCGTTGTGGTCAATACTACGTAAACCATCGTTGGTTGGGCGGTATGATGACAAACTGGAAAACTGTTTCCAATTCCATCAAACGCTTGAAAGACCTGGACGAAAAATTGGCTGATGACAGCTTGGTAATCACCAAGAAAGAACGTCTGACAATGGAACGTCAACGTAACAAACTTGAGCTGTCTTTGGGCGGTATTAAGGAAATGGGTAACTTGCCTGACATTTTGTTTGTTGTTGATACAAACAAAGAGCAAATTGCAATTCAAGAAGCGAACACATTGGGTATTCCAGTTGTAGCTATTCTTGATTCAAACTCTACACCTGAAGGTGTTGATTTCCCAATCCCAGGTAACGACGATGCGATGCGTGCAATCAACTTGTACTCTGACTTGATTGTTGGTTCTGTACTTGCTGGTTTGCAACAATCCATGACAGACGCTGGCGAAGACGTTGGTGAAGCTGTTGAGCCTGTTGCTGAAGAGCTACCTGCTGAAGAAGCTACAGAAGCTGCTGCTTCCTAATCGGATTTTTCCGAAATTAATGGCAGGGGCGGCATTTTAAATAAATGTCGCCCACTGTCATATTTATGAAATCAAGGACAGGTATTTCACGTCTTTGATTAAAAGTTACTACAGTAAAATCTAAAGGATTTTAAAAATGGCTATTACTGCTGCATTGGTTAAAGAGCTGCGCGACAAATCTGGCGCAGGTATGATGGACTGCAAAAAAGCTTTGTCTGAAACAAACGGCGACATCGACGCTGCTGTTGATTGGTTGCGCACAAAAGGTTTGTCCAAAGCTGCTAAAAAATCTGGTCGTGTTGCGGCTGAAGGTCTTGTTGCTGTTATTTCCGCAGGGACAAAAGGCGCTGTTGTAGAAATCAACGCTGAAACAGACTTCGTATCACGTAATGAAACATTCCAAGGTTTCGTTGAGGAAGTTGCGAAAATCGCTCTAGATAAAGATGCGGACCAAGATGCTATCATGGCTGCTGATTATCCAGGTGCTGGTCGTTCTGTTCAAGATCAATTGACAGACAATATCGCGACAATTGGTGAGAACCAATCTTTCCGTCGTGCCAAAGTATTGTCCGTTTCTAACGGTGTTGTTTCTTCTTATGTTCACTCTGCGTTGAAGCCAGGTTTAGGAAAAATCGGTGTGTTGGTTGCATTAGAGTCTGATGCTGATTCTGCTGTTCTAGAAGGCTTAGGTAAGCAGATCGCAATGCATGTTGCAGCTGCACGTCCTGATTTCTTAGGTAAAGACGATGTTGATCCTGAAGTTTTGGATCGTGAGCGTCAAGTTCAAATCGAAACAGCTCGTGAATCTGGTAAACCAGAAAACATCATTGAGAAAATGGTCGAAGGTCGTATCCGTAAATATTACGAAGAGATTTGCTTGGTTGAGCAAACATTCGTTATGGATACAGACAAAAAAGTTGGTCAAGTTGTTGCTGACGCTGCAAAAGATGCCGGTACAGACATTAAATTGACAGGCTTCGCTCGTTTTGAATTGGGCGATGGTATCGAAAAGAAAGAAGACGACTTCGCTGCTGAAGTTGCGGCAATGGCTGGCTAATTTACCCCTTGCGACTGGATTTGCAATAATTCCAAGTCTTGGGAATTGAGTACTAAAGACTAAAAAAGATTGTAAGCATTGCGGTCGCTACCTATAAAGGTAGCGGCCTTTTGTTTGCCCGATTGTAAGATTAATATGAGATTTTCCATTGTCAGGAGCGTAAAGACATGAGTAATGAGGCATCCGACCTAAAATACAAACGCGTTTTACTAAAAATTTCGGGGGAAGCCCTGATGGGAGGTCGCGATTTTGGTTTGGACCCTGAAACAATTAGTCGTGTCGCAGCAGAAGTGAAAGAAGCGCGCGATAAAGGGACTGAAATCTGTCTAGTGATTGGTGGTGGTAACATTTTCCGCGGTATTTCTGGTGCTGCACAAGGTATGGAACGTACAACTGCCGATTATATGGGGATGCTAGCGACAGTGATGAATGCCTTGGCGATGCAGGGTGCATTAGAAGAATTAGGCGTATATACGCGGGTTATGTCAGCAATCCCGATGCAAACAGTTTGTGAGCCATATATACGTCGTCGTGCTGTACGACATATGGAAAAGGGGCGGGTTGTCATCTTCGCTGCGGGTACTGGTAATCCGTTCTTTACAACTGATACAGCCGCAGCACTTCGTGCTTCCGAAATGGATTGCGATGCCATGATCAAAGGCACCAAAGTTGATGGCGTTTATGATAGTGATCCAGTTAAAAATCCAGATGCGAAACGATATGAGACATTGTCGTATCGTCGTGTCTTAACCGATGATCTAAAGGTTATGGATGCATCAGCGATCACGTTGAGCCGTGATAATCAAATTCCGATCCTTGTTTTCTCTATTCATAAGCAAGGTGAGTTCGCACGCGTAATGCAGGGTGATGGCACATTCACCGTTGTTGAAGGTGATTAAGAAGTTTCTTATTGAAAAAGCTGGTCCGAATCCGGTTAAAAGAATACAGAATATGTACGCCTTATTTTGAAGGGGCAGTAGGAGAGAACAGATGACTGTTGATGTAAATGATTTAAAACGCCGTATGGATGGCGCTGTGGAAGCTTTGAAAACTGAATTTGCAGGCCTACGTACAGGTCGTGCATCTGCAAACTTATTAGATCCAATTCAAGTTGATGCTTATGGTAGCATGATGCCTTTAAACCAATGTGCGGCAGTTTCTGTACCGGAAGCACGCATGCTTTCAGTGACAGTATGGGATGGTTCCGTTATCAAAGCTGTTGAGAAAGCTATTCGTGAATCAGATTTGGGGTTGAACCCTATGACTGAGGGCAATGTAATTCGTATTCCGATTCCGGAGTTGAACGAAGAACGTCGCGGTGAGTTGGTTAAAGTTGCTGGTAAATATGCTGAACAAGCACGTATTGCTATCCGCAATGTGCGTCGTGATGGTATGGACGAAGCTAAAAAAGCAGAAAAAGATGGTGATATTAGTGAAGATGACTCTCGCCGCCTGTCTGACCAAATTCAAAAAGTAACAGATGAACATGTGAAATCTGTTGATGATATGCTTGTAGCTAAAGAAAAAGACATTATGCAAATTTAATAATTTGTCTCCTTTAGGTTTGGTTATGTCGGATACTCAGCTTTCAAATTGTCCAACTCATGTGGCCATTATCATGGATGGTAATGGTCGATGGGCGAAAAAACGTGGCTTGCCTCGTGTTGCAGGGCACAAAAAAGGCGCAGAATCTGTACGGAAGGTTATCAAGGCTTCAGCAGAGCTTGGTGTTAAGTTCTTAACGCTCTATAGCTTTTCCTCTGAGAATTGGAAAAGACCTGAAGATGAAGTATCAGCCCTTATGGGGTTGCTAGGTAGATATCTGAAATCGGAGATCGTCGAGTTACATTCAAATAATATTCGTTTTCGTGTTATTGGTGATAGAGAACGTTTACCTGAGAATATTCAGCGATTAATTTCGGATTCAGAACGAATGACCGAACAGAATTCAGGAATGACATTAATTCTAGCTTTAAGTTATGGTGCACGTGCAGAAATAGCCGAGGCCGCGCGAAAGATTGCAAAATCAGCGAAGCTTGGATTGATTCAACCTGACGCAATTGATGAAGATGTGTTTGCAGCTCATCTATCTACTGCAGGGATTCCCGATCCAGACCTAGTTATTCGATCAAGTGGTGAGAAACGAATAAGTAATTTCTTACTATGGCAGCTAGCTTATTCTGAATTTTATTTTACTAATACTTTATGGCCTAATTTCGATAAGAAAGATCTTATTGAAGCATTTCAAGAATTTAACAAGAGAGATCGCAGATATGGAGCAATCGCCAGCGAGTCCTAATAATCGATGGGCGGATTTGCCGACACGTATTGTGTCTGCACTTGTTATCTTGCCAATTTCTCTCGCCTGTATATGGGTTGGGGGGGAAGTTTTTTTAATTTTTCTCACGGTTTTATCGTTATTTTGCGCATATGAATGGTGTCGAATTTCTGGTCTAGGTGTTTCTGTTCGGACAACATTTGTATTTTGGTTCGGTATCTTGTTAAGCTTCCTAACCTTTGAGAGTGAATATAGCTTCTTAGGATATATAGCTATCGCAGCATCTACTGCGATTGTATTAGCCGGAAATTGGGGGCGCGGTAAAGGGAATGCTGCTATGGCGGCCATGGGCGTACCATATTTGGTTCTTGCATTTATAACCTGCTTTATTCTTCGCGACTCCTATAACGGTGTTATGCATTTAGCATGGTTAGTAGGGATGGTTGTTGCAACAGATATTGGTGCTTATGCGTCAGGTCGAACATTCGGTGGCCCCAAAATTGCTCCAAAAATTAGCCCTAAAAAAACATGGGCAGGATTAATTGGTGGTATCGTTGCCTCTGTTATTGTTACTGTTTTCTTCCATGAAACTGACAATGCTTTTAGTAATGTGTTATATAGTTATGGTATCGCAGTTATAATCCCGATCGTGGCTCAATCAGGTGATTTTTTGGAATCCTGGATGAAACGTCGTGCGGATGTAAAAGATTCCAGTTCGCTTATTCCTGGTCATGGTGGATTTTTGGATCGTTTGGATGGCTTTTTAGCAGCATTACCAATTTTTACACTAATTAAATCTTTGATTTAGTTTGTTTAGGATTTCGCATGAAAAAATCTGTGTCCGTCCTTGGAGCAACTGGATCTGTTGGCACCAGTACAATGGATTTAGTTCGCCGCAATCGTAACCTTTATAAGGTCATTGCGCTAACTGCTAATTCTAATGTTGAAGACCTTATAAAGCTCGCTATTGAATTTTCCCCTGAATTCGTAGCATTAGGTGATGAAAGTAAATTTGGGTTATTAAAAGAGGCTCTTGCAGATACTGATGTAGAAGTCGCTGCGGGACGTGAATCAATTATCCAAGCTGCGAAGTTACAATCAGATTGGGTAATGTCTTCAATTATGGGATCTGCAGGGCTTGAACCAACTCTTTGTGCTATTCGAAGAGGCGCCCAAGTTGCATTTGCAAATAAAGAGACATTGGTATGCGCCGGCGATTTAATGATGAAAGAAGTTCATCGCGCGGATGCCAAATTGCTACCTGTAGATTCTGAACATAATGCAATTTATCAGGTGTTCGAAACTCATCAAAAACAGGCTATAGAAAAGATACATCTGACTGGGTCTGGAGGCCCTTTTAGAACTTGGCCTGCTGATGACATGAAGAATGCATCACCAAAACAGGCTGTAAATCATCCAAATTGGTCTATGGGGGCCAAGATTTCTGTGGATTCTGCCACTATGATGAATAAAGGGTTAGAGTTAATTGAGGCATGCTATTTGTTTGAGATGCCTGAAAGTAAAATCGATATTCTTGTGCATCCGCAATCTGTTATCCATTCCATGGTTGAATATAATGATGGCTCTGTTTTAGCCCAACTTGGATCGCCCGATATGCGCACACCTATTGCTTATTGCCTGTCATGGCCAAACCGTATGAATGCACCTGTTGAGCAGTTAGATTTTGTAAAACTATCTCGTCTTGATTTTGAGGCACCAGATTATAAAAAATTTCCTTCATTGCTTTTAGCTAGAGAGGCTGTGCGTGAAGGAAAGGGAGCTCCAACTATTTTAAGTGCAGCAAATGAGATTGCTGTCGATGCATTTTTAAAAGAACAGATAGGTTTCTTGGATATTGCTAAATTAGTTGAAGATGTTCTTGTTCGTTCCTCAAGATATGATTTAAACAGTATTGAGGAAGTGATCGATCTCG
>NZ_SMMC01000142.1 GCF_009711445.1 Curvivirga aplysinae
ATCTTAGTGTTATATCACCCTAGTTTCACAATTCTTTCACGAAAAAACGCCTTCCCCAAAAAGCCCAAATCATGTTAGCGATTTAATAGTTAGGTGGACCTATAGCTTGCCTAACAATCTGGGTAAGCAATCCGGCTGGCTACATCAACAGACTTTCAGGAGGCTGCGCCATGTTACGTTTATTTGTTGCCCTACCTCTTCCACGTGATATTACTCAGAAGCTATCTGAGCTAACAGGTGGATTACCCGGTGCCCGCTGGGTACCCTCAGAAAACTATCATTTGACCTTACGATTTATCGGTGAAATTGCCCATCATCAAGCTGATGATCTAGATGCGGCACTATCCATGATTTCAGAAGAAGCCGTGGAGATAAAATTAAATGGTTTTGGTCATTTCGGTAAACGGGGACGTGCCAATTGCCTAATCGCTATGGCCGAAAAAACACCTAGCTTGTTGCATCTTCAAAAGAAAGTCGAACGTGCAATGATTAAATGCGGCATGGAACCTGAAACGCGGAAATTCTGCCCCCATGTTACCTTGGCACGCATGAAACCAACCCCCGAAGTCATGTTACATGATTATGCAAAAAAACATCATTTTCCAAAAGGTTTGTCCTATACAGCCCATAAGTTTGTTCTTTATTCAAGCTATCTAAGCAATACGGGGTCTGTATATTCCCCTGAGATTGAGTATCCTTTAAATGGTGGCTTGGATGAAGATTGGACACAGCAAGCGGCCGAAGAATTCGCGATGGATTATACCTATAATTATCGTGGACAATTTGTCCCGGAATTTGCATAAATCGATCAAAGTTTAGACAATAGATAAGATCAATGACTGAAGTAAAAGAGACAGCTATACCCTTGAATAGCTTTATGAATTTTTATCATGAATCTCCGGGGCATCATGCAGATGCTTTTGTAGGCCAAATCGATGGTATAGTTACGTTAGAAGATTATATCTTAGCATTCTTTGATTCACCAATATTCCGAATTGAACGGTCGATATTATCTTTGTTCTTACTTAGACGTATAAAACAGTCAGAGATTAAAGAACTTGCCTCCGGGCGTAGCCAGCAATTCGCTCTTTGGAAAACGAAAAAGAGAAACGAAGAAGAGTTGCTTTTAGAAGTTGGAGACAGTCAAATCCGCACATGGTTTCACACGGAACAAGAGCAGTCGAATAAAACAAAGCTTTATTTTGGTTCTGCAATTGTCCCAGATACAACCAGCAAAAATGCAAAAGAAGGTATAGGTTTTACGTTTCGTTTCTTTATGGGGTTTCATAAATTATATTCACGGATTTTGTTGCAATCAGCACTAAAAAAGCTCAAACGAAATAATAACCTTTAAGAGTCATTGAAACGAATGAAACAAAATAAACAAGAATGGGAAGTCGATTTAGACCCGCTGCTTGGGAATAATGCAGTGGCACATTCCTTTCGTGATTTTTTGCTCTTCATCCGTACAGAAAAGCGTTATTCTGAAAACACTTTTATCGGCTACCAGCACGATCTTTCAGATTTTCTTCGGTTCCTTACTACACATCTGGGGAACACACCTTCGTTAAATGACCTTCAAGATTTAAAAACAATGGATTTCCGAAGCTGGCTCGCAAAATTGAGCCAAAAGGATTTAGCGAAAACAAGTATTGCACGTGCTTTATCAGCCGTGCGCAGCTGGTTTCGTTGGATGGAAAGACATAACTTAGTTAGCAATCCGGCCATTAAGTCAGTAAGAAGTCCTAGACTCCCTAAGGCAGTGCCTAAACCCGTCTCTGTTATTGATGCGAAAAACCTGATCCAGTTGGCAGGTGAACTATATGACGATGATTGGCAAGGAAAACGAGATATCGCTGTTTTCACATTACTCTATGGATGTGGCCTTCGTATATCTGAAGCATTAAATCTTAATATTGAAGACTGGCCAAGCGATAATACTCTTGTTGTTTTCGGCAAAGGCGGCAAACAACGCCGTGTTCCTATGCTGCCGCAAGTTAAGGAAGCTATCGCACTTTACCAATCTGCTACGCCTTATGCACAAGATCCTGCTAGCCCTCTTTTTCGAGGTAAAAAGGGAGGGCGTCTAAACCCAAGACAAATCCAGCTTTCTCTTCAAAAAATGCGCCCTCTTCTTGGACTACCGGACACAGCAACGCCGCATGCTTTGCGTCACGCTTTTGCCACTCACATACTTTCAGGCGGTGGTGATTTACGCAGTATTCAAGAACTATTAGGTCATGCCTCTTTGGTCAGCACTCAACGTTACACCGAAGTCGATAAAGATCGCTTATTAGGCGTTTATAATGCAGCTCATCCACGCGCCAAATAATTGAGTTTTTTTTGCAGAAGTTTAATCTTTATCAACTATTTCCACAGGTACAGCACCTCTGATATGAATATCTCTTTGTGGGTAGGGGAAATCAATTCCATGATCATGGAATTTTCGCCATATGAGCTTCAGGAAATCACTACGTACACCACCCAACCCGTTTTCAGCGTCACTCACCCAATAGCGGATTTCAATATGTACACCGCTATCGGCAAAATCAAGTAAGAGGCATCTAGGAGACGGATCATTTACGATACGATCAACATCCTCACATGCCTCCAGACATAATTGCATAGCAAGATCTAGATCGGAATTGTAATCAATAGAAATTAGAACTTTTTGCCTAACATTTGTATCTGAAAATGACCAGTTTTCTACGCGTTGAGTGATTAGTTCTTCATTTGGTATAAGATGCTCTGTGCCATCACGTGTGATTACTGAAACATAACGCCCCCCAAGTTTATCGATCCGGCCATAGGTCTCACCGAGGCTAATAATATCTCCAGGCTTCACAGATCGATCAACAAGCAAGATTACGCCGCTAATCAGATTGGCTGCCACTTTTTGCAACCCAAATCCTAGGCCGATCCCGATGGCACCGCTAAATACAGCCAATGCGGTTAGATCAATCCCCACCGCGTCTAAAGAAATCAAAATTCCAAAAAAGATTAAACTGATACGGACAAATTTACTCAATAATACTTTTGCCGAAGGCGTAATACTGGCAAATGAGGTAATCTTGCGATTGATAAATCTTTCAAGCAAAGAAAAGACCCAAAACAATATCGCGATTGCAAAAATACCTTTGATCATACCCAAGGCGGAAAATGTAACATTTCCAAGGCTAAAGGATAAACTCCTTAAGAATTGAGTCGTAATATCTAACAGACCAACGATGTTAAGGGCCGCCGCAAGCCACACCAATCCGCCTATAACTTTTGACCAGTTGGAGTCTTCGATTACACCGGAAATAAGCCTGATCACCACCCAGGCATTCAACAGACTAACAATTGTGTTAATTATATTGCTGTGTATTCCAACTTGATCAAAGGCAAAAACCGCAAACCAAAGAAAGAAAAGAGCAATAAGGGGCGATATAAGTGCACTTGCCAATTTCTTGATTTGTGTTTCATATAACTCAATTCTTTTAGTTAATTTTATGTGCTCAATAAATCGAAGGAGGCGCCGCTTGTATAAACGTAAAACAATTGCAATCACTAACAACACTGATAGTTGCAAACCGCTATCAAGTGTCAATAATTCTTCCCTAATCCAGCTATCCAGATACGAAACAGTCGAATAGAAAACCTGTTCAAGCTTCTCAAACATATTACGTCCTTACTACTTTTTATGAGTTAAGTAGAGCAAACCAATTAAATCTTGTCGAGCTTTGAATGATTTATTGGTAGCGGATCATCTATCGGAGGGGTGGTTTACACCATCTGCGGTTTCAACATCACCTAAATCAAATGGATTAACCCCTTCTAGGCATCCTACATTATAGCCATATTCATGCGGGTTGGATCGGCGACGATGATGGGTGTAGATACCACAAGTATCACAAAAATAATGCTCTGCGGTGTTTGTTTTAAACTGATAAAGCTTAAGATGTTTCTGCCCTTTAACAACTTTCAATCGATCTAAAGTAACAGATCCAGCAATTGCGCCACGTCGGCGACAAAAAGAACAATCACAACGTCGTGGATTTTCAATCCCATTAGGCAATTGCAACTCTATTTCCACATTCCCACAATGACATACAAGTTTATGAACAGGCTTCACATTTATCGACATTCTCACACTCCCCTTTTGTTAGAAGCTTACCTCCTTCTAAAGCAAGCTTCAAATCACAGAACTTGTGAAAAGAAACGATTCATTGGAAAATCTCCTTAACCTTATTTTGAGAGGATATCCAAGATGGCTTATTTCAATTTGATTAGTATCACATTCATAGCGGCACTTTCCTTTTCCAGCTCTGTCTTAGCGCGTGATATCCCTAAGAACTTAACGGCATCACAGGAACAGGAATATGCAAAATTGCAATGTGGGGATAATGCTGTCGGCTTCTGGGAAACACGCGCAGATATTCTTGATGGGCATACTCAACTTTTTGGCAATGAAAGCTTGACGGACAGTTTTCTTGTTTATCGTGTCTGTAACATGAATACAGAGACCAAAGCCGAAGTGATGGCCAGCGGTTTGAAAACTTATCCACTGGCACCATTCGCTTGTATTGACGTGAAGTTTAAAAAATATCTTAGCGTCAAATCATTTATTGAAGAAGACAAGCAAACACCGACTTCTTTTGTATATGGGCATTATTGCAAGATCGGCAATTAAGCTTTCTTTGCCATCAGCATATAGTTCACAGATAAATCTTTCGGCGCTAAAGACCACTTATCCTGTAAAGGATTAAAGGACACACCAGTAATTTTGGCCACTTGCATGCCAGCATTTCGAAGATGCCCGGATAATTCGGAGGGCTTTAAAAACTTCTTCCAGTCATGCGTACCGCGCGGCAACCAACCAAGGATATATTCTGCACCAACAATAGCCAGAGCATAGGATTTTGCAGTACGGTTCATCGTTGCCATGAACATACAGCCATCTTCTTTGACCAATGCGGAAGAAGCAGAAACAAACGAGTTCACGTCTGCGACATGTTCAACCACTTCCATATTGAGAACCACATCAAACTTCTCACCCGCCTCAACGAGTTGCTCAGCAGACGTATATCTATAATCAATCTGAAGCCCCATAGTCTCTGCATGACTTTTAGCGATATGTACTGATTTTTCCGTTGCATCAACGCCAGTAATCTCAGCCCCCATGCGACACATCGGTTCACATAATAAACCACCGCCGGAACCAATATCCAAGATACGAAGGCCCTTTAAAGGCTCCGCCTGCAAAGGGTCGCGGCCAAAATGGGCGCAAATCTGATTTCGAAGATATTCGATGCGAACTGGATTAAATTTATGCAAGGGTTTGAATTTACCATGTGGGTCCCACCATTCTTCAGCCATCGCCGCAAATTTTGCGATTTCTGCTTCATCAACAGTTTGTCCTAAATTGTCAGTTGCCTGGTTTTCAGTTGCTTGCATATTTTCAGTCATGGCACCGATTCTTTTGCTGAATGTCCTAATAACATGTCCGAAGTTTGTGATCATAAATATATACTATTACGTAAAAACATCAAAAACAGATCGAAAATGTTACTTCTTTAAGTCTGTGGCCTTGCACAGGCTGGTTCAAACGAGTATGGATACCCCGCTCCTATCAGGCAAGCATAATAAATACAAGTTTGAGGATACAAAAAATGGCACGTATCGTCATGAAATTTGGTGGCACTTCTGTTGCAGATCTTGACCGGATCGCAAATGCTGCCAAACGTGTGAAAAAAGAAGTAGACGCAGGGAACCAAGTTGCAGTGGTTGTTTCTGCGATGGCAGGTGTAACCAACCAGCTGGTTTCCTATGTAGATCAAACCAGCAAGATGTATGACGCCCGTGAATATGACAGCATTGTTGCCTCTGGTGAACAAGTGACAGCTGGCTTGATGGCTCTTCGCCTTCAGGAAATGGGGGTGAATGCCCGCAGCTGGCTAGGATGGCAAATTCCGATCAAAACAGATGAAGTGCACGGTAAGGCACGCATTGATGAAATCGACACCACAGACATGGTGAAACGTTTTGAAGATGAAAATCAAGTTGCTGTTGTTGCAGGTTTCCAAGGTGTGAGCCCATTAAACCGAATCGCAACATTAGGACGCGGTGGCTCCGACACCACAGCTGTTGCCTTGGCTGCTGCAATGGATGCGGATCGTTGTGACATTTATACAGATGTAGATGGTGTCTATACGACAGACCCACGCATTGTTGCGAAAGCACGTAAAATTGACAAAATCAGCCACGAAGAAATGCTTGAAATGGCATCTTTGGGCGCGAAAGTATTACAAACCCGCTCTGTTGAAATGGCAATGAACCATGGCGTAAGAATGCAGGTTCTATCCAGTTTCGAAGACTTGCCGGGAACTATGGTTGTAAGTGAGGATGAAATTATGGAACAACAAGTTGTAAGCGGTATCGCCTATAGCCGCGATGAAGCAAAAGTGACATTGGTCGACGTTGCTGATAAGCCGGGTATTGCCGCCAGCATCTTTGGTCCATTATCTGACGCGGCTGTAAATGTAGATATGATCGTTCAATCTGTTTCTTCCGATGGCAAGAAAACAGACATGACTTTCACTGTTGGGCGTACTGACCTTGACCGTGCTGTGCAGGTTCTAAAAGAAAACGAAGCAGAAATCGAATTTAAAGACCTGATTGCAGATGGCGGTGTTGTAAAGATTTCCATTATCGGTGTCGGTATGCGAAGCCATACAGGTGTTGCTCAGAAGATGTTTAAAACATTGGCTGAAAAAGGCATCAACCTGCAGGTTATTTCCACAAGTGAAATCAAGATTTCTACTTTGATTGACGAGGAATATACCGAACTGGCACTTCGTGCCTTACACACGGCCTACGGTCTGGACGCGGAAGAAGAATAAAAGAAACTTCCGAGAATGAGTTCTAAAAAGACCGGCGGCAGAGAAATCTTCCGCCGGTTTTCTTTAACGCGTATTTCTTCAACTTTTAGTCGGATAGACATGATTTAGTCACAATTCAAACCCATATTACGTTCAACTTTTCAACCACAACTTCACATCTCCCTAATATATCAAAGGGTTTTGATTCAATTGGTAAAATTGGACTTTTGATGTGGATTGAGATACTATAATTTAAATACATCGTATACGTGTATGGCTGCACCCGAACTCAAGCCCCCACACACAAATTACGACATGTAAATATTCTTTGGGAGTTGCCAGACATGCAACAGAACCAACATGCGCCTGCGAATGATCAGGATAGAGAGGGTTGGGCGGCCAGTGGTCGTGACATTTTACGTCGTGTACGTGATGTTATGGCAACCGGGGAAGCTGCCCAAGATAGATTAGATCGTGTAACACGCATCATCGCAGATGAAATGCGTGCTGATGTATGCTCAATCTATGTTCGTCGTGCCGGGGATGTTTTAGAACTTTTCGCATCAAAAGGCTTAAGTGCCGAAGCTGTCCACCAGACACGTCTGCGTGTTGGTGAGGGTATTGTTGGTCATGTGGCTGCGGAAGCGCGTCCTTTCGCCTTGGCAGATGCACCATCTCATCCAAAATTTGCTTATCGACCAGAAACAGGTGAAGAAAAATATCACTCGATGATGGGTGTACCGATCTTGCGTGGCGGTCGCATCATGGGGGTTGTCGCCGTTCAAAATAAAGAAGAACGCGACTTTACCAACGCTGAAGTAGAAATCCTTGAGACCGTAAGCATGATCGTTGCGGAAATTATCGCTGCGGGTGGTGTGGTTAGACGTAAAGAACAAACGCCTGTCGATGGTCTGGCGACAAAACCCCTGCGTCTTGACGGGGTTAAACTTTGCCAAGGTCTGGCCATGGGGCGCGCCGTTTTGCATCGTCCTGAAATTTCCGCTGATCATATGGTTGCAGAGGATAGTGAAACTGAAAAGCAACGCCTTGATGAAGCCATGAGTTCGATGCATTCCAATTTGGATAACATGCTTAAAAACATGACTAAGCATGACAAAGGTGGCGACCATATCGAAATCTTACAAGCTTATAGAATGATTGCGGAAGATCGTGGCTGGGTCAGAAAAATCAACGAAGCGATTGATACAGGTTTGACCGCAGAAGGTGCTGTAGTACGTGTTCAAAACGAAAATCGCGCACGTATGAATCATGTTTCAGATCCCTATATCCGTGAAAGACTGCTTGATTTAGAAGATTTAGCCTATCGCCTCTTGCAACATTTAGCGGGCGAAGCTGATATTGAAGAGCGCAATAAGAATTTACCTGAATATACCATTATCGTGGCCCGCAATATGGGACCAGCTGAGCTATTGGATTATGATTTGGATAAAGTTCAGGGGATCGTATTAGAAGAAGGTTCTTCTACGGCCCATGTAGCGATTGTTGCCCGCGCCTTAAATATTCCAATTATTGGTCGTGTCCCACGTATTCTTACACGTGTGGAACCATATGACCGACTTATTGTAGATGGAAATAACGCTATTTGTTTTGTACGCCCCGGAGAAGAATTCCGTCGCACCTTTAAGATTTCCATGGATATGCATAGGGAGAAGCAAGCAGCTTATGCGCGTGATCGCTTGTTACCACCTGTCACATTGGATGGAAAACGTATTACGCTAAACATGAATGCGGGGCTCTTGATTGACCTACCACATCTTCATGAAACGGGTGCATCCGGTATCGGTTTATACCGGACAGAAGTGCCCTTTATGGTGCGATCCAGTTTCCCAAATGTTGAGGAACAGGCTAAAATCTATCGAAGTGTCTATGACCAATCCGAAGGTAAACCTGTTATTTTTAGAAGCTTGGATATTGGCGGCGACAAAGTGTTGCCTTATTTCAACGAAGAAAACGAAGAAAACCCAGCTATGGGCTGGCGGGCAATTCGTGTTGGCATTGATCGCCCCGCTATGTTGCGTCAACAATTACGTGCAATGATTTTGGCTGCAGATGGTCATCCTTTAAAAATCATGTTCCCAATGATCGCAGAGACCTCAGAATTAATAAAGGCGCGTCAAGCTTTAGATGCTGAGCTAACCCGTGCAAAAAAACGTGGAACCCCTCTTCCTTCCAATTTGGAGGTAGGGATCATGTTTGAGGTGCCTTCACTTGCCTTCCAGATGGATAGTTTATTGCCACATATTGATTTTATTTCGGTTGGCACGAACGATCTGATGCAATTCTTTTTCGCCAGCGATCGGGGTAATCCACGCTTGGACAATCGCTATGACCCGCTCAACCCAGGTTTCATGAAGATGTTAAAAATGGTAGCGGATAAATGTAACGAACATGGCAAGACCATTTCGGTTTGTGGTGAAATTGCAGGCAACCCGGTTTTTGCTATGGCATTAATTGGTATCGGCATTCGGTCATTAAGTATGTCACCTTGGTCTATTGGCCCAGTGCGCAGTATGGTTCGTAGTCTTGATACATCAGAACTAAAGCATTTTATGTCTTCTGTGTTGGATGTTGGTGATCATAGTTTGAAAAACAGACTTCTTGCCTTCGCAAAGGATCACAACATACAATTTTAATCCGGTATGAGTCGCTGAAATGAAACAATCTTTGCCTTTCGAAAGCGAAGCAGACATACTAGGAACTCGATTCAAGCGTTGATACAGCATTGGGGGCTGATCACGCGACAACATTATATTCGAAAGAACAGGGTTATGTCGGATAGTACAGATACAAATACATCTTCTGAACCACGTCGCAAGGTTGGCGATATACTTCGTGATGAGCGTATTTTACGCGACGAAGATTTAAAAGACGTGGCTAAAGCTTTAGCAATCCGTCTCCCGTTTATGGAAGCTATTGAAAATAGTGAACCACAAAATCTTCCAGGTGCTGCTTATGCTCTTGGATTTGTTCGAAGTTATGCTGATTATCTTGGATTAGATAGTCGCGAGCTTGTCGAACAATACAAACAAGAAGCAAAAGAGTTAGAGCGTGAAATTGCCCTAAACTTTCCTGAACCTCTCCCATCACGCGGAGTGCCTGTCATCGCCTTGTTATTCATCGGTACAATCCTAGCCATTCTTTTTTATGGTGCATGGTGGTATTTGAATAATCAAGGTAAGGAAATAAGCGATTATGTACCGAGCTTATCTTCTGAACAGATTGAGGCAATTGAAACAGCCCCATCCAGCTCACCAGCTGAGGCAAAAGTAGAAGAAACAGTTGAGAGTGAAGTAGAGGAAATCCAAGAAACTGCCGAGCAGGCTATAGAAGAAACAATCAGCACTGTCCAAGATGCTAGCGCTGAAACAACTTCAGTTATTGTGGAAACAGTTGCAACAGAGGCTGCGACTACAGAAGAATCTGTATTGGAAACAGCACCTGAAACAACGCCTTCAGCAGAGAATACCACTAACGAAGTTATCGAAGAAACTGAAGAAACAGTGGATCTGGTTGAAGAAGCTTTTGAAGATAACTCTTTAAAAATTGAAGAAACACCCCAAGCAGTTGAGGCAGAAACGGCGACTTCAGCAGAAGAAGCAACTGAGTCTGCAGATAACATAACGGAAGCTGTCGAAGAAACAGCCGAAACATCGACCGAAGAAATCGTTGAAACAGTCGCTGAAACTTCTGAAGAAGTTTCAGAAGAAATTATACAAGTAGCAGTTCAACCAGCGCCCCTTAATAATAATCCTGATCAGCGAACAGCCCGTGTTTATGGTAAAGAAAATACGGGCTCTCGTGTCACCTTATTAGCTGCTGACTCTGCCTGGGTCGAAGTCGCTAAACCTGACGGTGAATTGACGTTGACACGCCTATTACGCAAAGGAGACCGTTACATGGTTCCTAATGAATCAGGGCTAACGATGGTCACTGGTAATGCGGGTGGTATAGTAATCATCGTTGATGGCGCAGAACTTGGTCCTTCAGGCCCTATTGGTGCGGTTCGCAGAGATTATCTTTTGGATGCGGATACCTTATTGGAAAGTTTTGCCAACCAATAACCTCCATGAAAAGTTAATATCAATGAAGCCCTTACATAATTTTATGTAAGGGCTTTTTTTGTATAGAATTAAATTGAAAAGCTGGTTCTCTTGAAGTGCTCATTCGTGACACATTTGATGAACATATCCGTTGGATGTGTCAAATTGGTATATATCATCAGTTACATCAAAAATATGATGCCGAATATTTGCAATAATTATCATTTATAACTTGATGAAAGCTTGATTTTTTCCCTATTTCAGCGCATTTTCCCGCCACAGGTATTTGTGGTGTAACATCATCGCTATAACCTGATAATTTATGCCACAGGATCAGACAAATGAGTATTCGCCCGTATCGCGATATTTACCGCCGAAAATCCCGACAAATTATGGTTGGAAATGTACCTGTTGGGGGCGATGCCCCAATCACCGTGCAAACCATGACCAATACATTGACCAGTGATGCGAAGGCAACTATCGAACAGGTGATAGCATGTGCCGAAGCGGGAGCAGATATTGTACGTGTGTCTTGTCCTGATGAAGATTCTACCCGTGCCTTAAAAGAGATTGTAAAAGAATCTCCGGTCCCAATTGTAGCAGACATCCATTTTCACTATCGTCGTGGTATTGAAGCTGCTGAAGCGGGTGCTGCATGCCTACGCATTAATCCCGGCAATATTGGTAAAGAAGAAAAAGTTAAAGAAGTTGTTGCAGCAGCACGTGATCATGGCTGTTCTATGCGTATTGGCGTAAATGCTGGCTCACTGGAAAAACATTTATTGGAAAAATATGGCGAGCCTAACCCGGATGCGATGGTTGAGTCGGCATTAGAACATATGCGTATCTTGCAAGATCAAGATTTCCATGAATTTAAAATCTCCGTAAAAGCATCTGACGTTTTCTTGGCGGTTGCAGCTTATCATGGTTTAGCCGAAGCATGTGATTATCCACTACATCTTGGTATTACCGAAGCTGGCGGCACACGTGCAGGTTCTGTAAAATCCTCTATCGGTATGGGTGGACTTCTATGGGCGGGTATTGGTGATACTATTCGCGTGTCGCTTTCTGCCGACCCTGTTGAAGAAGTCAAGGTCGGTTATGATATCCTAAAAACCCTTGGTCTGCGTCATCGTGGGGTAAATGTGATTTCTTGTCCGTCATGTGCGCGTCAACAATTCAATGTTATTGAAACTGTTGGTATGCTGGAAGAGCGCCTTGCCCATATAACCACCCCGATGACTTTGTCTGTGATTGGTTGTGTTGTGAATGGTCCGGGTGAAGCACGTGAAACAGATATCGGCTTCACAGGCGGCGGCAAAGGCACACATCAGGTTTATATTGATGGTAGCCAAGCCCACCGATTGAAAGATCAAAAAATCGTCGATCATCTTGTAGAGTTAGTCGAAGAAAAGGCCGAAGAAATTCAGGCTGAAATTGATGCTGAAAAAACTGCATTAGATTCTAAAAACTCCACGGCAACTTCTGCTGCGGAATAGCAACTTATTTTGTGAAAGGAACTTCCCATGGCGGATTTACAACCCGTACGCGGCACACATGACCTCTTGCCAGATGCATTGGCAAAGCATGACCATGTCTCCACCACGGCACAAAAAGTTGCGGGAACACATGGCTATGACAAGATCGCAACCCCTATCTTTGAGTTCACACAAGTCTTCGATAGAACCTTAGGCGACACATCTGATGTTGTAACAAAGGAAATGTACACATTTGAAGATCGTGGCGGTGATAGCATTACCTTGCGCCCTGAAAATACCGCCGGCGTGGCCCGTGCATTTATGTCCAATGGTCTGACACAAAATGTACCATGCAAATATTTCTATTCCGGTCCGATGTTCCGTTATGAACGCCCTCAAAAAGGACGCCTTCGTCAATTCCACCAAATCGGAATTGAATTGATTGGCGCCGCGCAACCTATTGCCGATATTGAAGTGATTTCTTGTGGCGCAGCTATTCTTGAAAGTTTAGGTCTCAAAAATATTAATCTGGAACTCAATACATTGGGTGATCAGGAAAGTCGTGACGGATATCGTAAAACCTTGATCGACTATTTGATGGACTTCAAAGACAAGCTTTCTGAAGACTCATTAAATCGTTTAGAGAAAAACCCTTTGCGTGTTCTGGATTCCAAGGATGAAGGTGACAAAGTCATTGTAAAAGACGCTCCGATCTATTCCGATCATCTGAACCAAGAAAGTCAGGATTTCTTCGGCAAGGTTTGCGAAGGATTAAAAGCGGCTGGCGTGAATTATACCTTAAACCCACGCCTTGTTCGTGGATTAGATTATTATTGTCATACAGCTTTTGAATTCACGACCACAGAACTTGGCGCACAAGGTACAGTGATGGCTGGAGGTCGTTACGATGGCTTGATTAAAACCATGGGTGGCCCACAAACACCAGGTGTTGGCTGGGCAGCAGGTATCGAACGTCTCTCCATGCTTGCAAATGACCCGGCAGCAAAACAACGCCCTGTCGCATTAGTACCATTAGGGGAAGTTGCAGAATTAAAAGCGCTTAGCATTGCTAAACATCTACGTAGCGAAGGCTTACGTGTTGAAATGGGCTATGGCGGAAATATGAAAAAACGTATGACCCGCGCGAATAAGATCAATGCTTATGCAGCTGTTGTATTGGGCGAAGACGAATTGGCAAAAGGTGTTGCCGGTCTAAAGAATTTGGACAAAGGTGAACAAACCGAAGTATCTTTGGACCAATTGGCGATCGCCTTAAAAGATATTCAATCCTAACCAAGGATTATTGTATTTAGGAGACCAGCTTGTCCCAACGCCCTTTTGTTATTGGTGTAAATTATCAAACCTGTCCGTCGGGTTTGCGGGATAAGCTGTTTCTTGATCAAGAAGAACGTGCGGCATTTCGCAAAAGCTTAATTGAAAAAGATATAAAAGAATGCCAGATCATTTCGACCTGTGATCGGGTCGAAATATTTGGTTTTCATCTGCAGGCCGAAGATGCATGCCTCACTATACAAAAAAAGTTGATAAATCACGCGCCCTCTTCTCGCAGTCAGGCAGACGAAATCTTTTTCCGCCGATATGATGATGATGCGATCCTCCATATTTTTGAGGTTTGCACTGCGCTCCACAGTCAAATGATCGGGGAAGCTCAAATCCTTGGGCAAATTAAAGAAGCCTATACGGATTCACAAAATGATCATTGTATGGGACATGATCTCGACAGTTTGATGCAAACCGCCTTTCATCTGGCAAAACGCGTACGTACTCAAACAAAGATTGGCGAGGGTGCTGTTTCTGTTGCGTCGGCAAGTGTAAAACTTGCAAAAGATTTACATGGAGAACTTAGCAATTCTCGCGGCATGATTTATGGCTTAGGTGAAGCTGGGCAAATAATGCTAGATCAGTTTAATGCCGCCGGCATGCATAACTGGATGCTATCAGGGTCCTCACGGAGAACAGAAAGATATGCAAAACGATTAAACTGCCATTTCGTCCCAGAAGACGACTTGGAAGGAAAGTTAGTCAATTGTGACATCCTGATCACCGCATCTGGGTTAGGACGCTTTCTGCTGGATGATACAGCCTTTAAGATCCTTATGGAAAAACGTCGCTATAAGCCTTTATTGATTATTGATTGCGGTGTGCCATTGGATATTGACCCTGCTGTGGATACATTGGATAGTCTTTTCCGGTATAGTATCGAAGACCTAGAACGCTTGGCTGAACGCGGACAAACAAATCGCGAGAAAGAAGCTAGTCAGGCACGATTGATGGTCCAAGAGGCCGTCATTGAATATCGTCGCGGTTTGGCCGAACAAGATGGCATTCCTGCTTTGATTGGACTACGAGAACATTTTGACAAAACACGCCAAACTGTTTTACAGGAACACCCACATCTTGATGCGACGGAAGCAACTCGCCTTTTAATCAACAAACTATTACATCGACCCAGTGAAGCTTTACGCGCCATGGCGGCGGATGGTAGTGATGCCGACATCAAAGATTGGATCACCGTTAACAGGGTGCTAGAGCAGCTATTCACCCTGAGCGATTATACTGATAATACAGAAGAAACAGAGACTGAAGGAGAATAACCCATGAGCTGGACCCATCGTTTGGATCGCGTATTGGCCCGTCATCAAGAGTTATCAGATACTCTGGCCTCTGGTCAGGTAGCGCAAGATCAAATTTCTGCCCTTTCAAAAGAATTTGCAGAACTCACACCTGTGGTCGAAACGATCAATGCTTTCCGCGGTACTGAACAGGAAATATCAGACCTTCAAGAAATGTTGCAAGATCCTGATCTGGATGCGGAAATGAAAGAGATGACTGAAGATGAACTTCAGGAACTCAAAGAAAAAATGCCTGACCTTGAAAAAGACATGCAATTGGCTCTTCTACCAAAAGATGAAGCAGATGCTCGTAATGCTATTCTTGAAATTCGTGCCGGTACAGGCGGTGATGAAGCAGGCCTTTTTGCAGGCGATCTGCTTCGCATGTATCAACGTTATGCATCTGTCCGTGGCTGGAAAGTTGAGTTGATCGAAGAAAGTGATAATGGCGTTGGCGGCTATAGTCAGGTCGTTGCCAATATTACAGGCGATAACGTATTTAAAAAGATGAAATATGAATCAGGTACCCATCGTGTGCAACGCGTGCCCGTGACGGAAAGTGGTGGCCGTATTCATACATCTGCTGCAACGGTTGCGGTGTTGCCGGAAGCAGAAGACGTTGATATCGAAATTAACAATGTTGATCTTCGCATTGACACCTATCGTGCCTCTGGTGCTGGTGGACAGCATGTAAACACCACTGATTCCGCGGTACGTATCACCCATATTCCAACAGGCGTTGTAGTCCAATGCCAAGATGGGCGTTCGCAACATAAAAATAAAGAGCAAGCGATGAAGGTCCTTCGTGCACGTCTTTATGAATATGAGCGTGAAAAAATTGCATCTGAACGTGCAGAAGATCGCAAATCACAAGTTGGTTCCGGGGATCGTAGTGAACGTATTCGTACCTATAACTACCCACAAGGTCGCGTGACAGATCACCGCATCAACCTAACCCTATACAAGCTTGATCAAGTGCTACAAGGTGAAGCCTTGGATGAAGTCGTAGATGCTTTGATCTTGGATGAGCAAACAGCCATGCTGGCTGAATTCGCGGAAGGTATCTAATGAATTGGGGGGAAGCTCTCACCTCTGCAGAGACTACCCTCAAAGAAGCAGGGATTGACTCTGCACGTCAAGATGCAAGGTTGTTACTGGCCTATCATTTGAATAAAGATATCTCATCCATCATGGCCTTTCCTGAGAAAGAGTTAGAAGGTCGTAAAGATTTCAATAGTTTGATTAGTCGACGCAGTAAGTCTGAACCTGTCTCTCATATTTTGGGTGAGAGAGAATTTTGGAGCCTTCCGTTTAAAGTAACAAGTGATGTTCTTGATCCACGTCCTGATAGCGAAACATTGATCGAAGCTATTCTTGGAAGAAAACCAAATCATGATGAAGCAATCAATATCATAGATTTTGGCACAGGTAGCGGATGCCTTCTCCTCACCCTACTTAATGAATATAAACAGGCATTAGGCGCTGCGGTAGATATTTCAGAGGCAGCATTAAATATTGCTCAACAGAATGCAAGAAACCTAGATTTACATTCACGCTGTCAATTTATTAAATCGAATTGGCACGAGGAAATTTCAGAAGAATACGACATTCTGGTTTCAAATCCCCCTTATATTACAAGTGCTGATATGAAAACACTTTCAAAAGATGTTTACGATCATGAACCACATCTCGCTCTCCATGGCGGGGAAGACGGATTAAACCCTTATAGAATTTTGGTCCCAGCAGGTAAACAATTACTCAAGAAAAATGGGCTAATCTGCTTTGAATTTGGTTATGAGCAAGCCGATTCGGTAGCTAATTTACTTGATCAGAATGGATATAAAGATATCCAATTACACCCTGATCTTTCCGGGATAATTCGCTGTGCGACGGCTTTTTCATGATTTTTGCTCAAAAATGATGACTTTTTGTGAAAATATGCAGTTTTGCTAAAAAAATAGCTTGAAAAGCCGCTGTGTATTGGTAGCTTAATCCTTAGTCGAAGAGGTGATGCGCATCATTAGTGATATGTGAAAGCATCAGTGGCCCTGGCTTGGAACCAGCGCCTGAAATAGAAAGTCGACTATCCCGAAATGAACAAGCACCGTGACATGAACATCATGTCGCATGAGCATATATAATTATTATTTTTAATATTCAACTTCTGAATAACTGCTTTTGGTACGAGAAAAGATTATGAGACAAGGCAACAACAAAAACCGCCGTCATCGCAATAATAACAACAATAACAATAACAACCGTCGCCCTAATCCACGTCAAAATTACGACTCAAATGGGCCTGGCGTTCGTATTCGTGGCACAGCCTCTCAAATCTACGACAAATATGTATCTTTAGCACGCGATGCATCCAGTTCTGCGGACTGGATCTTGGCTGAAAACTTATTACAACATGCTGAACATTATGGACGTATTGTTGCAGCTGACCAAGAAGCACGCGATCGTCGTAAACAACAACAAGAAGAAGCCCGTGCTGCACGCGCTGCAGAACGTGCGGCAAATGCTGAAGCCGCGGAAGCAGAAGAAGACGCAGATGATGCCGACGTAGAAGAAGATGAAGAAGAAGGCGAAGCTGAAGTTGTCGTTGAATCCGCAAAGGAAGCAGCAAATGATGAAAATTCAGAAGACAATGCAGACGAAGCAGAAGTAGAAGTAGCTGATGACAGCAAAAATGCTGCCGCAGAATAAATTTCTAAACTATTCTTTTAATAATTTATATATAAAACGCCCTACTATTTAGTTAGTTGGGCGTTTTTATTAAAACTTCTATATAAATGAATTATTCAGCTTCTTCCGATTGAAACTCAAGTATATCTCCTGGTTGGCATTCTAGAACCGAGCAAATTGCATCAAGTGTAGTAAAGCGTATCGCTTTTGCCTTACCCGTTTTCAATACAGATAAATTAGCAATTGTTATGTCGACGGACTCAGATAGTTGAGATAATGACATCTTCCGTTTCGCAAGCATAACATCTAAATTCACTACAATTGGCATAGGTTCACTTTCTAGTTCCTACCTCTTATACAACCTTTCTAGATTGTTAGATCTGATTCTTCCTTGATTACAATAACTTCAGACATAGCCTTACTACCCATAAGAAGAAAAATACTCGCTACAAGGAAAGGTAGCTCCACAAAAAACGAAATATCCCCAAGCGTTATCTCTGGAAGAGCATCAATATATTGCCATTCCAACAACAAATATTCGACAGAAACCCCAAGGAAACTTTCCACCAAAAAAATCATCAGAATAACATGGCTAAACCGCTTAAAATAAACACCAATTTCTCGAGTTAAAAATTCGCCCTTTTGCCAGACACGGCTAATACAAAATAACTGCCACAAAGCCCAAATCCATAAAATCGGCGTCAATGCAAATAACACAGCAAGAATCCAAATATGGCTATCAGACATGTTATCAATGGCAATTATCTTTACCCCATTTTCCGTCATAACATCTATTTCCACATCAGGAAAAATGAACGGATAAGCGCAATCAATCATTGATGCAAATAGGGACAATATGATGATTACCCTAAATACATAATTGTATCTTTGAAATTGATTCCTGCACGTTTGAGACATGTGTTTTCCCTTTTTTCACAAAGAAAATACTCAATGTTAGCCAAATAAAATTAAAAGAGCTTCCAGCTAAACACAACTAATATTTTCCCATAAAGAATAATTTTTTATTGATTTTCGATAAAACAAGTCATAGATTTTAAATATTTTAGAAATTTAGCTACGCTTCACAAGGTAGAAAACCTGCTTT
>NZ_SMMC01000186.1 GCF_009711445.1 Curvivirga aplysinae
TCAAATACTAATTTGGTGTCTCTTCGAATATCTGGATAAACTGAGATCCACATTACATATTCCCGCCCAACTCTTTTCGAACGATTTCTGCGCCTGCACTTAACGCATGAAGCTTTCCTCTTGCAATCTCACGAGACAAAGGAGCCATGCCACAATTTGTACAAGGATATAACTTATCTGCGTCAACATATTTCAAGGCTTCTCGTAATGTATTCGCTACCTCTTCCGGTTTTTCAATAGCGTTTGTAGCGACATCAATAGCCCCAACCAAAACTTTCTTACCTCGAATAAGCTCAAGAAGTTCAATTGGGACACGTGAGTTATGACATTCTAGTGAAATCATATCGATGTTAGACTTTTGAAGTTTTGGAAAAACTTCTTCATATTGTCGCCACTCTGACCCTAATGTCTTTTTCCAATCTGTGTTTGCCTTGATACCATATCCATAACAAATATGAACGACAGTCTCACACTTCAAACCCTCAATGGCACGTTCTAATGTGGCGATACCCCAGTTATTCACATCCTCAAAAAACACATTGAAAGCTGGTTCATCAAACTGAATGATATCCACGCCCGCAGCCTCTAATTCTTTTGCTTCCTGATTGAGGATAGATGCAAATTCCCACGCAAGCTTTTCACGACTTTTATAATGATCATCATAAAGAGTATCGATCATGGTCATAGGTCCAGGTAGCGCCCATTTTATAGGCTTATCTGTCTGCTGCCTTAAAAACTTCGCATCTTGGACAAATACAGGTTTTGAACGACTTACTGGACCCGTAACAGTTGGTACACTCGCATCATAACGATCACGAATTCTCACTGTTTGGCGGTTTTCAAAATCAACACCATTTAGATGTTCGATAAAGGTAGTCACAAAATGCTGACGAGTTTGTTCTCCATCACTCACGATATCAATACCTGCGAGATGTTGTTCTTGAAGCGAGACACGCAAAGCATCTCTTTTTCCATCTGCCAGTTCTTGATCATCAAGTTTCCACGGAGACCACAGTGTCTCTGGTTCCGCAAGCCAAGATGGCTTCGGCAAACTACCAGCAGTAGATGTAGGTAATAACGTTTTCATAACAATGACTTTTCTTATATTTGTTTATAGAGTGTAACTTGCAGACCATTGTTCTAAAACAGTCTGATACGGCTTAATAAAATGTTCTTCAGCAAACTTTCCTTGCTCTTTTGCCAACTGGCTGCGCTCTCCCCGATCATAGACAATCTGGGTTAACGAGTGATCCCGATTCTTTAAACTTGGTTGGTAGCATTTTCCGGCAACTGCATTCGCATTATATATCTCAGGGCGATATATCTTCTGAAATGTTTCCATAGTACTGATTGTACTAATGAGTTCCAAATTACTGTAATCATTCAATAAATCTCCAAAGAAATAGAATGCAAATGGAGCAACACTATTGGGCGGCATGAAATAGCGAACCTGCATCCCCATTTTTTTGAAATAATGCTCTGTTAGAGATGACTCATTAGGTAAATATTCAAAACCTATTACAGGATGATAATTTTCCGTTCGGTGATAGGTTTTATTGTCAGAAACACTCAGGCATATCACAGGCGTTTTTTTAAATGCCTCTCTATAAGCATTTGAATTGACGAAATATTTGAAGAGATTTCCATGAAGTTCCCCAAAATCATCAGGGACGCTAAATTTTGGTTTCTCTTTGTTATGGTCTAACAAAAGAATACTAAAGTCATAATCACGTACATAAGAGGAAAAGTTATTGCCAACAATACCTTCAATTCGCTCATTTGTTTTATGATCAAGAATATCCGTTTTTAAAACCTCAATTGTGGGAAAGGCATTACCACTGCCCTCAACATCCATGTCGACGGATATAATTTCAAGCGCTACAGAATACCGATCTCCATTCGGATTATCCCAATGGGCCATGGCATTGAAACGATTATCAATCATGCGTAAGGCGTTGCGTAAGTTATCTTGACGACTTTCACCTCTCGCTAAGTTAGCAAAGTTAGTTGTAATACGAGTGTTTTCAGATGGTTGATAATTCTCATCGAAGACAATCTTTTTAATTGTAAAGGTAAAATCCTTGTTCATAGCGACCTACTACAAATATCCCAAAGTTAATAGTTAGACAGAACTCTTTTGTCTGAATACAAATCCTGAGAAAAATGAGTAATAGATGTTGTTAATGAATAAAAATGATAATAATTAATAAATACATTATTTTTATTCATAAGTGAGCATAATATGCTTGAACGAACACATTTAAACATTCTACGCGAATTAGACCGATGCGGCACGCTAACAGAAACCGCAGACAAACTATGTTTAACTCAATCGGCTTTAAGCCATACTATTAAGAAACTAGAGTTGCAAATCGGCACGCCAGTTTGGACAAAAGAAGGTCGGCAATTAATGCTAACGCCTGTAGGTCAATATCTCTTAAATATGGCAAATCGTATATTGCCTCAGTTTGAGCATGCAGAAAATTTAATGCGGCAATTTGCAGATGGTCAACGTGGTACCTTAAGGATTGGGATGGAATGCCATCCTTGTTATCGTTGGTTATTAACAGTTGTTTCTCCATACCTTTCTGATTGGCCTGACGTTGATGTAGATGTGAAACAAGCCTTTCAATTCGGCGGTATGGCTGCTTTATTTGGCTACGACATAGATGTTCTCATTACACCTGATCCTCTTTTTCAAGCAGGTGTTACTTTCACACCCGTATTTGATTATGAGCAAGTTTTAGTAGTTTCAGCTAAACATCGACTTGCCAAGAATGAGTACATTGAAGCTCAAGATTTGATTGATCAAATCCTAATCACCTACCCTGTAGAAGCGGATCGATTAGACATTTTTAATTCGTTTCTATTGCCTGCAAATTGCCGTCCGAAACAACACAAAACACTTGAAGCTACCGATATCATTATGGAAATGATTGCGGCTCAACGTGGGGTCGGAGCATTCCCATATTGGCTAGTTGAACAATATTCCCAGAAAATTGATATAGTGCCTATTAGATTAGGCGAAACAGGCATTCATAAAAAAATCCATCTCGGCATCCGTGAAAATGATATGGATGTAGATTATATCAAAGGTTTCATTAAAATGGCACAATCAAGCTGAAACGATACAAACGGTATCAAAAAATTTCCTATCATTGCATCGCTAATAGATAATGTATCTTTATGCTGAAGTAATTATCTAGGAAACATTTTATGAGAAAATATCAAGAGAATAAATGGTGCTCGGAGGCAGATTTGAACTGCCGACACGCGGATTTTCAATCCCTGTCTTTTTCTTTATAATCAACGCTCTGTAGACAGGTTACCACCTTTGTTCACGGTTAATGATATCAATGAGTTAGCTAAGTGGTGTCTACAAAAATGATAGATAAAGCTCACTGATAACCTAATCGGCAACTAGCAAGGGCATGAGGAATGAAAGTAAATAAAAACTGCAGAGTATTGCCTCTATAAATAGAAAACTGACTCACAAATCAAAACGTAATTTGGTAAATTTTACTGCGCAATCCGTTATGTTTCTTATTGGTGTAGCAATTTTATTTCACATTAATCCTACCCAAGTAACCATCAATGATGAGATCTCTTGGGGATGGTCACTTGCTGCAACCTTCGCATGGGCAGCGGTTATATGGTTATCAATGTCTCTTTTAATATCTTTATTTAAACGTTTCAGAGCTTAATTTTAAAGATATTCGCTTACGACGAATTCTTTGGGTCATGATGTTCATCCTCATCATCAGATGAACCTGCCATTTTCGAAAACTCGGTAAATGGATTCTTATGCAGTATCGCGTAAATAAACGCGAATGGGATACCAACAACGACTAAAATCAAAAAATAAAACGCTTCCAAAGAGCCTTCCCCATCGTTCTAAGTTTGGAATACATAAAGCATAAATGCCGTCTTCTAAAACACAAGATAATCTTAGCGTATAGATTTTAATTCAAATCCATACATTACTTGTTGGACACACCATAAAATTGATTTAGTTTCATAAAAACAACAAACAAAGAAGATTGGCCAAATGAATTTCATCCCAGGAAAACAATATAGAAGAAAAGAGATCCACAACGAGTTTGGAGGATCACGACAAGGCGGCATAGCAAACTGTGCGGCCCATCCTTTCATCTTCATCTTTACAGGTAAATCTGGCTCTGAGTTTGGGTACGATGACCACTGGGATGATGATGGCCAATTTATCTACTGCGGGGAAGGTCAAACAGGTGACATGAAATTCCAACGTGGTAATCTTGCTATTCGTGATCATGCGCAACTAGGTAAAGATATTCACGTCTTCGAAACTCTCGGGAAAAGTAAGCCTGTTAGATATGTTGGTCAATTTGCCTGCACTGGATGGCACGAAGACACGATACCTGACAAAAACAAAAATATGCGAAAAGGCCTCTTCTTTCACTTAATCCCAGTGAATGACTTAGTAGATACAGATGAAAGTGCAGTAGAAGAGATATCTCAATCACTCATCACAACAAAAGATCTTAATGAGTTGAGAGATCTTGCAATCAGTAATGATGCTCAACCTGGTGCCTATAAATCTGTAGAAGGGCGAAAGAAGATTTATCTTCGCAGTGGCGCAGTTAAAGCCTATGTGCTGGCTCGAGCTCAAGGTAAATGTGAAGGATGTGGAGAAGATGCCCCATTCACCAATAAGAAGGGTGTTCCTTATCTTGAGCCACATCACACAAGGCGTCTCTCCGATGGTGGTCCAGACGATCCACGTTGGGTCGCTGCTTTGTGCCCTAACTGTCATAAGGAAGTGCACTACGGGAAGGATGGAGCAAACTACAATGCTTCGATAATAGAGAAATTATCTCAATTGGAAGCTGGCTAATCCCCGCTACTCTGCTGCAGAACGAAAACTAGATATCTCTTCCTCCAATGCCCGAATATCGACAAGAATATCGGACAATGAGTTAAACGTACTCACCCTCTTCTCATGCGCCATATAGCAATACGAAGTGATATATGGCCAGAAATGAGGATCGGATCTTTTTTGTAGTCCTGAATACAATATGATCAGAAGCTGAAGATAGTCTTGAGTATCATCTGTTTCATATCTCACAGATACCCTGGAAGCGCCTTGAGCTGTCCATACATCACTTACACATCTTATAGCTTTGCAGTTTAGCTTATCCGCCTGTTCTGCTAGCCAAGAATTAAACAAGTGATCTTCAAAATCTATAGGATATGTATTCACTAAAGTGCTTGTCATTACGCGCTCCTCTTTGGAGAAACGTTATAACCTAACGAGAACATTTAGGATACAAGTACATATTCCTGTGATGGGAAAGTAAGCAGTTGTAAGATTTTATTTTTACAATTTTTCGGAAATTTTCTTTTTTGATTGCCTTCTCTCTATTTTAGTTTTTTTTAAAGCGATTCCATGCAATAAACCATCACTTCAAATTATTTTTTTAGGGGAAATCATGAAATACCTTTTATCCATTTTTCTAATTGCTGGATTAGCGGCTTGTCAGAAAACCACAGGCTCTATGTCTGATTATGATATTTCGCAAGAAACACTCATGGCGGCTTATGATAGTGATTTTTCAAGAAAAGAAGATAGAATTGGCTGGTCACAAGATGTTCAACTTGCTTGGTCACGAGGCGCATTAGCTAAAGCTTGTGGGCTAGAGTTTGATAAAGATTCGTATTTAAGCAAGTTGGAAAAAGAATTTCCCGAAATAGATCGTTTTACTCATGAATATAACGGTGTAGAATTTTATGCTAATTACTTCAAAAAATATGCTGCAGGTTTTTGCACAAAAGAACGTATGGATGAAGCTCAAACATATTTATAAACAATTTATGGGAGCTTAACGGCTCCCATTTTTCTTTATACTCTCAACAAGCCCACCACCAAAATAGAAACTCACAATAGACTAAATTACATAATTCTAAAATGGGAAATTAGTCTTGAGACTCGCTTAGCTCCTGTTCTAGAGCTGTGATTTGTTTTTGAAACAGTAAATTGGTAGGTACATGAGAAAATACCCAATCCATAGTCAAGAATGCAAATCCTAGAAACACAGAAAATATAATGTATCTAATATAATTCATGAACTCTTGCACTCTAGGATAGGAATCATAAAGGCATATTGAAGATGTTATAAAAGCTGCTATAGGAGCCGAATAAATCAGTAATAGTGAGCCCTCTAGCCATTTGTTGTAAACTATGAGTAAATTGTGCTCTTTACCCACAGCAGGCACATTGGTCAAAATAGCAATTAGAACCGCTCCTGCTCCTAACACAATATAACCGCAAACCCTGAATATTTCCGCAGAATTGTTTTGTTTTTTAGTAGTCTCATCTGCTGTATCAGTGACACTCTTTGGCGACCATCTCTTGACGGAATAGGTGCGTCTCTTCACTAGCCAATCCTTCCCCTATTTTTTCCACAGGCTGATACCTTTCTCAGCCCCACGGCTGACAATATAACCACCGACACCGATCTTTAGCAATTCCCAAAGGTGGTCTGGCATAACCGCAGAAGCGACACCAAAAACAGGAGCAATTACATAGTTGTGAGCAACGATATATCCAAACAACACCATCAACATAGGTCGCCAGTTTCGTTGTAACCAACTTTCACCTTTTGCCTCAGCGATCACAACAGAAGCTGCGGCTTTCTCAATTTCTGCGGCATGAGATAAAAGTGCGGTTTCAAGTTCAACCTTAACCTTGTCTCTCTCCACTTGATCAGGCAACACCCGATCCAGAACACTACCAATTAAAGGTGTTAATGCTGAAAGTAATGGGATCATAACAATCTCCTACTCTATATCATTGTAAAAAAGATGATGTCCAATATGAGCAACGGGGAACTTACCCTTTGCCCAATCAGGCGAAATAGATTTTGTGTGGTAATGTTTGGAGCCTTCTACCAGATCAATTATATCTTCAAAGCAACAACGATAAGCAATATCAAAGGCAGCTTTAAAATGCTGATCGCTTAAATCGATTGCTAGAAGCTTTGGAAGATTTGGATCGTTCTTATTCCAACAAGAAAATTGCCACGGATCACGACAAACAGCCTCAACGGTATCATCTACAATGTCGTCATTCTCATCACGTGACCACCACTTAGGGTCACGCCAACGATTGAGAATAACACACGCTACAGCCATCATACCATCCGGTCCCTCACCCCGTGCCTCTGCCCAAATAGTACGGGCTAGGGTTTCAACATCTATCAGCCGTATAGTTTTCATTGCCGATCTCCTTCATTTAACTTGTCTTCAATCCGCAATAAATGACCCGTGATGCGGTTCTCTACATCTTTAAGGTAAGAAATGCTCACATAGTCTTTTGCGACTTCCAGCTTGAAATCTGTTAATGCCTTATGGCTTTCATCCAAGCTGACTTTTTGATTCCACAACATCCAGAAAAGCCCTACGATTACAGGTATCTCAACAACCGTGATCCACCACCCCAATTCCACTGGTGCATTCTCCATAATAAATTCCATCTCTCTCGCCTCACCCCCCGTAGTTGGTGAAAGCCAATCAGTTATTGATCAAGTAATCCGCAGTAAGGATTTCTAATGCCTCTGGTGTTTCAGCGGCTTCAATACGTGGATCGGCAGGGAGGTCACGAAGCTTGTCACGCATCGCAATGGCAGCGGCCTTTTTAGGCGCATCATCCTCAAGCAAAGCATCGTCTTTTGCGATGTCGTTTGCTTTGAATAGCGCTTCTCGATCAGCACGAATTTGATCTCGCTTAATGTCGCGAGCCTTCACCATATCAACGGTGATTACGTCGCCTTCAAGCTGCCATGCTTCGCGGAAAACTTTAGTGTTTGGCTTTGGAATACTTGCATCCAGTAATTGACCTGATACTTGAATGTAGGATTTTGTCATGCTGCTAAACTCCATGCATTTCTATAATTTCGATTAGTGGGAATTTGATCCCGTTTACAGATTTTGAATTTTGGGCGATTGCCTGTGTTATCCATCCAGACATGCGGCGGGATATCTTTTTGGATCAGATACTCAACAGCCTGTTCTTCCGTCATTGCCGGGATAACTTCCTCATGTAATATGTGACCATTGGTCACTTTCCCATCCACGATCTCTAACTGCTGATATACCTCAACGGGAGGGAGAATATCTCCGGCAATAGCACAAGCCATCCAATTTGGATCTGGATGCATAACTGCTACTGGTTCATCCATGTCATGCTCAAACACCACCGCATATTGTGACTGATAGGGTTCAAGGTGAGACTTAGCCCATAACAAGCGTTCAAAGAGACTTGTCATGCTAAGTCTCCCATCACAATTGAATTAAGCTGCTCAAAATCTCGTAAAACCCCAGATAGAGCCACCGACACAGTTCTATAGCTACTGACTGTACTGGTTTTTGTGGAGGATACATTTGCATCGGTTGAATCCGATCCGATATCAGAACGGTGCCCGTTTGCAATAGTAGTAAAATTAGCCGCAGCCATTGGCGATGTAAGGTTGTAACTGTATGTACCCGTTCCATTATCCACGACGCTTGAGATATTAAGGCTGCCTCGCAGAGCAATCGTACCTGTACCGTTAAGATTAGCCCAAGCCTTTACACGTTCTGGCTCAATCGCACGACCATTTACGTTCGTTGTTATTAAATCACTCATTGCGCTAAATCTCCAAGAAATAGAAGCTGGTCGGTGGGAGTATCAGAAATGACATTTGTGTCACTTTCTCTGCGAGTAAATCTTAAACTTGTAGTTAGCTTAGATAGGTTAGTCCCCGAAGCGATGGCACCGTTACTATTCGATAAACCTGTGTAATTAAAAATGTACTCATCGGCAGCAAAAGCATTTGTGAAATTAGTCGTGTAATCACCTGTGCCATTATCGACCAAGCTGGAAATATTCAGGCTATTAAGTAGAGCGATAGTGCCTGTGCCATTGAGATTAGCCCAAGCCTTGGCAGAACCATCAATCACATAATCCGCACCGACACCCTTTGACCCGTCTCGCTTGGAGATTTTATCTACTTTGATTTCACTCATGCTAGTCCCCCATAGATAGAGATTCCGATCAACCCGACATCAGTCTGCGACCCTCCATGGTTCCATACTGCTACCGGAAAAGAACTTGCGGTATGCGCGGATTGAGAACTGCTACGCGAAAGAAAGGTGGCTACATTAGACTCTCCCGCCGCAGCACCCGCATAACCAGAAACCCCATAGCTTGCAGAGTCGAAAGAGTTTGTAAGGTTGAGAACACCTAGCCCTGTTCCGCTATCCACGAACGAGGAAATATTCAAACTCCCATTAACAACGGCAGTCCCTGTAATATCGAAATTAGCCCAAGCCTTAGCCGCACTCTGCTTCGTCAAATCGACAGGTGAGCCATCGGGTTTTTCGATTGTGTCTGTTATTACTTTTGCTGTCATCCGACCACACTCACACTTGATCCCTCAGGAACGGTTAAAACATTTTCGACTTTCAAAGTGTTAAAGACCCCTACATGCTGAGGTTTGTAGACATCTACCTCGGCGCCTATTGCTTGAATAACAACAGGATCACCATTAAAGGTTTCTGAAATCTGAATTGTGGAAGTGGTGGCATTGATTACATAATAATCTTTGGCTGTTATACCTGTTGGCAAGGTTGTCGCTTTCACCCTTAAAACATCACCGTTGTTGTATTTGTTGTTTGTTCCAATGCCTAAAGTATTGTCGATATCATCAACAGTGATATCCTCAACCAAATCCTTCAAAACAGTGTGGTTGCCCTGTAAACTTCCACCACTTACAAGCAACTTAGATTCTTCGGTTAAATATGATTCACTGCCAAAGCTGATATTGGGGTCTAACTTCGCTTGAGTAATAGCCCCATCTTTAATGTTTTCAGTATCGATATCTGTTAGTAGGTCTGAGCTTTCATTACTGTAAGGATCAGTTGACCATACATCTAAGTCTTCAGCAGTCTTAAGAATAACTTTATAGTCACCACTCTCTAGCCAGATAGAGCCGAAAAGCCCATTGGCATCAGCGATAACCGGATGAGTGTTGGCAATTTTTAAGTCTTTCTCTGTGAAGGTGTTTTTTGGTGTGCTGGTCCCTGTTTTGTAGAAATATAATTTAGCACCAGCAATGGGCGCACCCGTAGCGTCTAGCGCCCTAAAATAAGGCGCATCAAACCGTAATGGCATAGTTTACTCCTGTTCTTGTGAGGATTGATAAGCGCCCATTGTTGAAGCATCCAGTAGTGGGATATTTTTAAGGCGCTCTATAACTTTTTCTGGGGAGATGGCTTCACGAGCCGCATATTCCCCTTGCTTCATTCGATAATGTCCGGCGGCGCGATCAAGACCGTCACCAACTAAAGGAGCAAATCTAAGGACAGAACTTGTTAACAAACCACTTTCACGCAAAAACCGGATCATAAAGTTTGCTGAGTTAGAATTATTCAATGCTGTCTTTGGTGGAATTGTCTTATTAACAGTCATAGCAAAGCGGTGGATATGTTGACGCTCTTGCTTGGAAAATAATTCCTGAAAAAGTGAAGAGCCTTCTTTACTATCTTTGAATAGGTTAAAAGCATTCCTTCGAATAGCTGCAGCATTGGTTTCTGTGTGACGCGGATTAAAGGCTTTGAGTAGAAAGGCATCTTTCATCAGCTTGATTTGATCTGAATCTTCACCAAATACAGATTTGAACCTTTTCACCATACCTACCTGTTCAGCGCGACTTGTAAGCGTTCCCGTCCCTAATAACATATTCACAACTTGCTCTGGTGTCGCGTTGTTTTCATTCAGGATTTGGACAGCTAAACGGCCTGTCTTGTCATTGCCAATTCGTTGAAATAGCCGCCCATATTCCGCCCGTAATTCACGAGCAAACTTCAACTGTTTAATTGCTTCAAGATCACCTGAAAAAAGCCCTTTCTCAACAGCTTCATCTACCCAATCATCCAGAACGGATTTCATCCGAGATAAGGCCGCTTTTTCTGTTTGCGTGGTATTGCCACCCATGGAGCTATTGATACTACGACGGAAGAACTCAAGCTCTCGTAAATTTTTAGTTTGGACAGTATCCAAGCCACCAACAACCGAGGCCTTATTTCCACCACCCACAACACCCTGAACTGAACTTGATTTAAACTTTGCAGCTCTTTTCAGCACACCTTGCAAAACATTAGCTTCATCAAGGTCAATCGCCATATCTTCGACAACACTGTTAAGACGCTTATGAAGCTCGTCCGTATCTCTTAAAGAAACTTCAACGGCCTGATCGTCAACGGCGTCATATGCTTTACCAACTTGGGCCTTTACAGACTGTTCAGCTTCTATAAAATTCTTCTGTAATTGCTCACCTATACCTCGGCTTCCATCCGCAGGGCTTCCCGCACCTATCTGATCACGAATACCTTGAGCCGCATCATCAATGGCAGCGTCCTGTCTTTGGCTGAACTCTTCCATGACATTTTGCGCCCCCTCTCCACGGTGGCCTTGACGCAAAGCTTCTTCTTTCTGCAATTGGGCAATACGTCCCTGACCTTCCGGCATGGCCTGACCGCGAGTTAACGGGATTTGGTCAATAGGGTCATCCGCCATACTTTCAACAACAGTTTCGCCACCTTCTAGGGCTGTGGATTTTGCAACCTCACTGCCCGGCAAACTCTCACGAGCCACATTAAAGGCTTTCTTTCCTGCCTTAATCATCGGAGGTAACAGCGCCTCAGTCGTTGCACCAATAAGCCCATCCTCACCAACCTTCCCAAGGTCCATTTCTTCTTTAATGCCCGTCCCTGTCAGTATGGCTTGTTGTCCAGCAGATACCGCAGCATCACCGCCGCCAGCAACCATCATTCTTGTAAGCGCATTTGCACCCTTGAATAGCTTGGGCAGCTTGGTTGCTGGGATGAGGAATTGTCCTGCCTGAGAAACGATATCCCCAACATCACGACCAGAAAACCCCGGCTTATTGACATAGGCACTTGTTGAATTTCCGTTTTCATCCGTCCATGTCAAAATAGGATTGTCGTACTTATCTACTGATAGTTCAGGATCGCCAAAATTCCACCAGCCATCAGAATAAATCTTGGCTTTCTCCATTGGGTCGGTAGTAAGTTCAACGCGCGGATCCGGAAATAGATTTGTTAATCCTGCATCAGAAGCAATACCTAAATCAGTGTCGCCAAGCTCAGGCATATCAGGGAACTCAATGCCACCATCATCCTCTGCTGTTTTTGTAGTTCCTTTGATGAATGCAGAGCCTAGACGTGCATTATCACGCATAACAGCTCCATCAGGCAAAGCAGGTAAATCGCCATTACCTTTAATCTTCGCCCCATTTGGAAGTGGCGGTAAATTATCCATCTATCTCTCCAACAAAAAAGGAGGCCGAAGCCTCCTTGTTAATTCATAGCAGCATCATAGTCTGCAACACTTAGTATATATATCGGTCTCACATTGACCTTAGCCACATTACTTTGAACCGTTTAGTAATAACTTAATCGGACCTATCGCAAACCTATGTAGAATGCAAAACAAGCGCACAACAAACATACAACTCGCTGAAACAGAATCCACTTCTCTATTTGCTCAGGGCTTTTATCTTCGTAAAACCCCCTATAAATAAAGTTCGTTCGCAAGCAAACGCGATGCCAAGCCCAAGCAAATTTATTCAAGGTTAGCAGTAAGAAAAATGCCCCCGCAAAGAAGGGTATAAATAAAATGAGAATTAAGAATGGCATTAATACATATTCTAACATAACGCCTTTAATTCTATATATTTTCTGCAACAAAGAAAGGGGCAATTAAGCCCCTTCTATTTGCAACTCTCTCATTAAGTTTTTCAAACTATCCTTATTTCCCCTAACAAACTCAGCGTTCACCATATCGAATATCTCCACAGTTCTCGGCCCATGCTCGGACGGGTCCCTGCGAAGCCAAGCTTGATACTCGGCTTCTCTGGATTTGGTGAACATACCTAAGCCGTTTCTATCTCGAGTATTTTAAATATACCGTGAATACGTTTACGGGCTTTGGGCTTTATCGTTACCTTTCTGCCTTCCATCCTATTACGTATCTTATCAATACATTCTAGAAACAGCATTTGCTCTCTCGGCTTTAGTTGTTCCACAAACTCTGACACCTTCTGCTTTTCACTCGGTGTTAGAAGCTTTACCTTTTCAGCAAAGGCATGCTCATGTGGAGTCATGGGTTACGCAGCAGAATCAAGCTTTACGTGATCCGGCACTCGCTTCGCGAGCCATTCTAACCCTTTTGGCGTAATAAAAACCCGAGGTCGTGCCTTTCCATCAATAATGTCACTCTTTACCTCGAAGTAACCTTTTTGAATATAGTATATGCGGGCTACCAAGTTACCACCTTGATAAAAAAGAATTTCTTGCTTTAGCCACTGAATGAACTTATTTGGCTTGCAATTTAATGCACGACCACCCTGCTGCAAACCGTACAAACCTTCAGCATTTGCAAAACTTTCGTAAAAGTAAACCTTGTCACGGTCTTCGGCTACTTTTGCTTCTAACTCAATAACTTTCTCTGTTTGATCTGCTGCCAATCTTAGGGCGTCAGCTAAATTATCAGGAATTTCATAACCGCCGGTTCGAAGCTTATTTTCTATCTGATTGAATTGAGCGATGTAAGCTTCCTTAAACTTAGCAGCTTCTTTTCCTGTAAAGCCCATAACTAAGAAAATGAAACCGTCTTTGGTCATTTCATACATACGGTATGTCTGGCCATTTTGTTCATCTACATAAGGGGCCTGCTGAAAATTCAGCAGCCTAAATTCCTCACTACAGTCTAGCTTATCTATGGATTGCAGAACATTACGATGTTCTTTTTTAAAGTAAGCCGCCACATCACGAGAATTAGCTTTTACAACGCCATTTTTCTCATAAACACGTGGCTCAGGTTGACTTTTTGGTAAATTATTACTAGATTCCATATCAGAAATCCTTTCTATGACTTAGAAATTTCTACACAAACCCTCGGAAGTACCAGTTCCGGGGGTTTATTTATTTGAGGCTTGTGCCTCCAAGGCATGTAAGCCTTTTTCTATTACTCGACGGAATGTTTCGGATTCAGTCGGCAATTTCAGTACATATCGCAAATCATCAATTCGCTGGACAGTTTCTGGCGTTAGCGATAATACTTTACGTTCTGTTAACACTTTCATATCTACTCCTTTAATATATGATTAAGTGTTGTAACTATAGTATGCATACTTAAGTATGTCAATAGGTGTTTCATGGCTTTAGGTAAAGATACCCATCGCAAGGTTGTAAATTTGTCGAGCGATCTCTTGTCTCGAATAAATATTTATCAAGAAAAGAATAATATAGCTTCAGAAGGTGAAGCTTTCAGACAGCTAATCGAGCTGGGTTTGAATACTCAAGAGAGTAACGAGGACATATCCATGAGATGCCGCATAGCAAAAGATGAAGGTAAATCCTTTGGTTGGATAATCGCCAATATTCTCGACAATTTACCACAAGTTGTCGGATATGAAGTAACCTCCAAAGGTCTGACTGTTACTTTTTCAAACGCCGATGTTCTAGTAGGAAAAAAAGACTCTGACAAATGGCATCTTCACCTAGAAAGTGGCGGTGTTATGGAGATTTATTACATCCCATTTTAAGATAGCTCAATTTTGAGCTGACCACTCGCTCTATAGCTCCATCCATTAATCCACTGCTTCCAACGAATAATTCTATTTTCAAACAACACACTGATACTATCTGATCAATTCAGCAGTTCCAGCTTATAAAGGTTATATAAGCGTTATATAACCTTTAGGCTAAACCTTCTCCGTTGAATAAGCGCTTATTCAACGAAATAAAAATACACTTCTTTATAGCTACGTTAACCCCAAATCTTTCAGATAAGCCTTATCTGAAAAAAAGATTATTCCTTTTTCAAAATTGCGCAAGATACAGAAACTATGTAGCATAAAAACACCCGATGTAATGATTCCGGTTTGGTCTATAGTGCCATCCATTGACCTACCCTACATTCCTCACTACCTTAAGGTATGCGCTATTTACTATTACTCCTTTTCTTTGTGACTCCTGCCATGGCAGAAGAAGAGCCTATTTGGGTTCAGAAGGAGGCGATATGCGTTCATATCCATCCTGAATATCAGGAAGAATGGGGAGGAAAGATGGCTACCTTCCTTCCACCGTTCACCAAGCAAAACATTGATACCTTCAAATTTATCATTGAAACCAATGAAGGTTACTTAAGACATTGTAGAAATGACGCAACCTAATAGGTCTTATTGTTTCTGAAATCCTCTTTAGAAAAACTCCGCCCACCCTGCGGCCTTCCACCCACGCCACTTTGAGGCCTTAACTGTGGCATATCTGCAGTTTCCTTCGGCACCCACTCCCCATTTCTAACAACAATTTCTGTACCATCTGGCATAACTGCTATTGGTTCGTCTGCTGTTGGAGCTTGTGCTTGCTGCGTATGATAGGGAATACCATCTTTGTTTACACTTGGATTAGCGACAGCCATTACTTCCGGTTCAAGATCAAGAGGTGGCATTGAAATCATTTCATCGAACCAATCATCCTCGGCCCCCTCCAATGTACCATTCTGTCTCCTAAACTGGCGATAAAACTGAAACTTCCCTATATCTCTTTGAGCTAACTGTTTAGCGACTTTAATAAGGTATTTCTGTGCTTCTGGTGTATTCCCCAAAGTTGCTACTGTTTCCATGATGCGTTCAGCGTCTTTGTCGGTTTGGGGTCCTTTTTGCTGTGCAAGTTTTTCCAGAACCATGTTACCCATCAGGCCAGAGAATTGTTGGCTTTCAGTAAAGTTCTGAACCACGCTATCCGGATCAAGTCCAACCCATTGAGCAATATTACCAACAGCTTGCTTGAGGCCCATAGGCAAGGTTTCACCCGGCTTCAAACTATCGAGCACTTTTTCCGCGCCCTGAAGACTGTAGAGACTTGTTTGTGAAGATGTCGCTGTATCTCTAATCCCTTCGTAGTTACTTACCAGAGACTTGCTCCACTGCTTTTGTTCTTCTCCTACATCATGCGTGACGTTATTAACCGTAACACCGCGCCCCTTACTAACACCTGCGGCGACCTGATCATATCCCGCCTGAGTAATAAGGCCATTTTTTAAATCTTGGCCCGCTTTTGCTAATGTCGTCTGCGGCTTAGGCTGATCCATAGGCGGTACATAACCCTCTAACTCACGCGGCTCTCCATATTCGTTAAGTTGCACATAAACAACTTCGCCCGTATCAGGATCAACCATCTTTGTAGCTTTCCCGTACTTCTCAGGGTCCATCATGGAGTTGGCCATATTATTCATGGTTTCGAAGAGTTGAGGATTGTAACTCTCTGGCAGTTCCCCCATCGGAATACCAGATTGAGCGACAAGCTGTTTAAACCCTGCATATGCTTCCGCCTTCTGCTCTTCTGTATGATCTGGATTATCCATAAAAGCCATCATACTTTTTGTGATGCGGGAGACAGGCGCTGCGGTATCTTTATGCTTGTTCCACTTATCTTTCCAATCCGCTCTTTTCTTCTGGTTGTGCAATTCATTCATGCTATGACCAGCTTGCCCGTCTACCTTATATGCCGCATCAATAGCGCCTTGAGGGTCGGTTCTAAGTTGATTGTATAACGGGCTCAGAGCATTCCTGACTTCCGTATTTCGTGCCGTTTCTTTATTATCCATTTCAAGACGGTCATTCATCAAAGCATTACGTCTGTTGCTTATTCTGTTTCGATCATTTTTAGCTAGATCAACTTGAAGAAAATTGCTCATTCTATCCACCGTATGCGTAATGTAGATTATTGATGCCCTGCGTTAAGGCATTCGCCCTATTGGCGTATGATGTGCCGCGTGCGTTACCAGCTGTGATAGCGGCATTTCCGATATTGCCAGCCCCTGCGAAAGATAATGCATTTTGATTTTGCATTGATACATGGCCTAATCCAGCCATAGAGCGGAGGGAGTTTGTATGATTGTTATACTCGCCTGAAGCTTCACTACCTGCGTAATCAAGTATCCTTTTTGTTTGAGCCCCACTATTCAAGCGACCAATAGAAGACGCAGATTTATCTAAGGCATCAATACTTTTTCCGATACGATACTCAAAGCCCGGGGTTTCATAGAAATTTGCCATTGCAGTGGCAGCACGTTCCTCGCGTGTACCGGGAGCACCTTTGTAATCAAGACCACTCAAAGCTGAGAGATGGTTTAAGGCGTTATATCCGGCCTCTCTATATGGCTCGCTGTCTTTGCGTGCCAATTCCACTGCTTTATTCTGCGCATCAATTGCTGCGTTCGTTCCGCTCTGAATAGCGCTAGCTTGCTTTTTTGCGGCTTGGTAATTTAACAAACCACCTGCTGCTGCTGCCCAAAAATCACTCATGGCTGGTTCTCCAATAATCCTGCATTTCTCATATGTTGCTTAAGCTCATTCACGGAAGCCGTTAGAGCATTGATACTTGTGGCAAGCTTTTCGATATCAGTGCTATCTCCCTCTGCAACCTCAGTCGGCAAAGCATCGGCACTTGCAACAGCCATTTTCACCAATCCAGATTTGCTTGTCGTCGCGGCTTGCAACTCGGCAATTGCTTGATCCAATCCTTGCTTGGTCACTAACGTCAGAAACACAGCCCAAAACCATTTAGTGACATTAGGACCTAGAGCTTTAATCTCTTGTGGTGGTGGTGGAAAGTTAACGCTCACTGACACTCTCCTTGGTATCCATGGCAAGTATCACAACACGAACGGGGTCAGTTATCGTTACCTCATAGACGCGCTTCTTGAACATGCCTAGACGGGTCCATTTACATACCCAACCATACTCGCCTTGCTTACCCATAGAAGCCCAAACCTCATTAGACCATGTGGCTCCGTTGTTATCTGACCAACGCAACATAGCTTGCGGGTCTTCCCCCTGTCCGTTACCCGTACCGACGCCACTTTCCATTTCCAGTATTAGCTCCGATTGGGATACATTGGCGTTTTCTGCATGGATTATTGGGCTTGTGATAATACGGGGTATTTCGGTGCCATTTTCGGTATATTCATCTTGATCTAGAATATAGATGTTGCCGTTATAGGCATCCCCCATAACCACTTCGCGGAAAGCCCTTACAGCACCTGTAGCATCGCTTGCAACTGTTGATACCCGCCAATTTGGCAACCCATATGATAGACGCTCGTGCCATAATTGTGTTGCGAGATCATAGCACCATGTCGCCTCGGCAAAGGTAAGCACATAAAAGAGATGTCCGTTTTGTGAATAAGTAAAAGCAACTGCCTGCTCAGGATTTTTATAAGACTCAAACACTTCTTCAATGGCATGAGTAGAAATTCTTACGGGCTGTCGTCCTGTCGCCTGATACACCATAAAGTCAGAGCCTAGCCAGAAAACGCTACCATCAGCCTTGGCAACTGATTGACCTGCCAAGCACCCCTTCTCGATCACACCATCAGGGAAGCGCTCAAACGGGAAATTACTGTCACCAGTATTCCACCAAACCTCAATGGTCTTTTCCCCCATCAGCCAAACTTCACGATTACTTACAATCACACCAACCAGGTCGTCGGGATGACTTTCAGCTGTGGCATAATCCAAACCGTCATACTCTTTAAACTTTTGAAGTTTAGAGATGGCCCATCGACCTTGTTCACGGGTGTAAATGGCATATCCATCTAAATAAGCCAGAGAACGTGCCTTTACAAAATCCTCATCTGTAATTTCAGTGACAATACCGCCTTCAATGACATATCCTTTTTCGCCGGATCGAATCATTGTCTCGGCAAGGTTCTGAATAATATCAACCGTCCCCGTTCCGGGTATGTCACCAATCTTAATCACGGTCATATCAGCCGAGATTGAATACAACTCTTCGCCACTAACGGCAAAAAGAACATCATCCCACATATGCAGTCCGCGAATAGGTCCATCGCCAACTGTCTTAAATAACTTTAATCCGGGTGTGCCAATAAAGGCCATCTTGGCGTAAGCATTGGGTGGCTGAATTTCGGGATAGATATTCACAAGGCGTTGCGTAGCTATCGCTCTGGATCGAGTTTGATAGCTATCTGTGGAAGGCGGAAATCTCATATGCTTCTACCAGCTTGGCCCAAAGCCACCAGTATTATCGCCACCTTTTGACCCTGACTGACTACCTTCATTTTGACCGCCAAGACCATTACCAGAATTAACATCCCTACCAGCAATTTCATTTCTGCTTGCTGCTTCGCGATTGGCATCCCTCAGAGCTTTCGAGCCATACCCCCCAATACCTTGAACACCAACTGAAGAAGCTGTCTTTCCGGCAAGTTCCCGAGATGCCTTTTCATTCTGTCGCCCATATCCATCACCGAACAAACCAAAAGTGATCTCGTTAAAAAAAGCACTTACTGGATTGAAGTTTGTCGGCTGCAGGTCCTTATCTAGATGACTATAATCATTCTTAAAGGTTTCATTTAAGGTATCCATGCGCGCGCCTGCTGCCTTTCCAATAAAGGAGGCGCCCGGAATGGGTGTAATTGCCCCCAACACCGTACCGACATTCTCATACCCCACCTCGCCTAAGTCGTCCAAACTGCCATTAGTAGGGGTGTGATCAGACCCACGCCCCTCACCGTTGCGCCCTTTAAATGAAGATTGACTTGAGGCTCTTGGCACTGCGCCAACTCTCAAAGCGTTTGTTGGTGTTTTCGGCTCAACAGGTCTAAGGCTTGTTAATACCTTTGCGCCGTTAAAGCCCGTCTTTCCTGTATAGAGTGCGTTTGACATTAGAAATACCTTCTATGAGCAATCATACTTGTTAACGTTGCATCATGCGAAGTATTAGGTAGTGAGAAATACTTTGATGCGAACAATGCTGAACCTTGGTCAGCTTTCTTAGCAATAGTAAGTGTTAGGGGCTGGTTAAAAGTATCTGTTAATTGGACCGCTAAAAGGTATCCCGTTCCTTGCAACAAAGAATCTGGATGAGGAAAGTCATCGGTGGCTTTGAGAGTAGTGTGCTCAAAATCCAAAGTTTCAGACATAGCGGCAAGCATATCATTCAATGCCTCAACACCATCTGCCATATCCGCTGCCGAAACTGATTGCCCTGCAGCAACTACCTTCAGATGCCGCAGAGCTCTTTCAACTACCTTACTTACTTTTGTCGGCATTTTTCAGCTTTGCTGGCGTATCCACCCAACCTTGTGGCAACTTACCATCTTCGAAGATTTTTCCCTTTGGATGATCTTTGTGATACCCCCATGCAGGGGATTTATTTTGTTCTGACATATATTTTCTCCTAGAAACACGAACGGCCCCCGAAGGAGCCGCATCGTGTAAGGTTATTGATTGAAGATTAACCGCTAAAGCGATGTGCTAAGCGAGGGTCAATAGTTGTGGTTCCAAAAAGAACATCTAGTCGCCATTTAGAGACATCATTCCCGCCATCGTAAACAGGGATCAGTCTCACACTCAAACCTTTATAGGTTTGACGTGATACCTGAACGGCCCCCGGAGGAGCGACCAGCGGTACAGACGTTAAGGCGAAGGCTTTCTTGTTGAATGTGATATTCTGACGATATCCTTGTCCGCCCGTTCCCATTACAGTAATTACAGCATTATCTGCAGGAGAAGCACTCACGGTCTTAAATGCGCCTTCTGAAACGATGGCGGGAGAAATGGTTAGTTCTGCATTACCTGCACCATCAGAATCAGCGTTGGACTTAACCACAAACTGACGCAAGAATGGCAAGGTCGCTTTTGTTACAGGGTTAACAGCAAATACGCCTTCTATGGTAAATACATCACCCTTGTTTAGGATGCCATTCGTAGAGGCATCCCAACCATCGGTAGACAGGGTTTGTTGGCCTGTATCCTTAACAGTTTCGTACGCAACGTTCTGACTAGCCCCTTTTACTAAAGGTGTGCCCGCTGCTACCCCGACAACATGAGTAGGTACGTTTTGGGCCATATTAGTATCTACACCGCCAATTTTGCCTAGATGCCCATTTCGATAAGCGCCTTTGGCAGCGTCTTGGATGTAAAGGGATGTCTGAGAGCCCAATAAGCCCCAGTGATCACTAGGGGATAAAATACTACAGCGATCTGCCGTAGGGTTCGCCATCTCGTCCATACGTTCGATAGGCCGAGCATAGCTGGCATATGATTCTACCTTATTGCCCGGGGTTCCTACCCAAGACGGAATATCTTTATAGAGTTCCATCACATCCATATCGATATTATTTGCCAGCTGAACCATTGCAGGTTTAATTACACGCTCTGAAAGCTTCTTAATGCTTAGGGTTAAGTCAGTGGAACTGAACTTAAAATCAATCCCCCGCATTTTATCCACCCGTACAGTGCGCTTACCTTCCACAACATCTTGCGTAGACATTGTTTCACCTTCACGTACTGTAAAGTCTGTAGGCACGCGAAAACTTACCGTATCGCCGGGTTCGTAGCCGTTCTGCGATTGAGTAAAGTCTTCCTCATAGCCACGGAAAACCTTTTTCGCAGCTACTAATTCGTTATCCAAAATCATCACAGCTTCTTTGGTGATGATATCGGCTGTTAATGTTGTATTAGCCATTTCCTCAACTTTCTTTAATCGTTGGATTCACGCCACTTCACATATTCTCCCATCGACATATCTTTAGGGTCCTTATTAGGATTATCCCCTCCCTTTACCAATGGTGTGGGTGGCGTGGATTTAGTTGGTGTTGGGGCAGGTTTGGTGGTTAGTTTTGCACCAATTCTACCCATTTCTTGAATTGCAGCGATGGGACTCATTTCAGCTATTCGCGCCGAAAGCTCAGGATTCTTTCCAAGATGATAAGCAACCTTATGACCACCTTTCATCTCAAGAAGGGTCTCAGCCATCACAGGCGAAATAGGCAAGTCATGGTGAAAGACCTTTTCAAAATCTGCGAACTCATCAATTCCACTATCTAAGAGCGCTTCTTGCTTTTCCTGATAAGTTCGAATTTGATCTTGTTGAATTTGCTTTTGCTCAGCGTCACTTGATGCCTGCTCACGCTCTAAACGCTTCCGTTCGGCACCATACTCACCAAGAGCAATATGATAATCGTCGATATCTTCGAAATCTTCTGACTTTGGGCGCTCCAACTTCACCGGCTCTTGTGGAGGTGTCGGTTGTTGATTACGCAAGGCTTCCACTTCGGCACGTAAACGTGCGTTTTGGCGTTCAAGCTTGCCCGGTCTGTTACGTTTTGGCTTTTCTTCTTCGCCACTCTCCTGATCGGTATCCTCACCGTTCTCAGGTTGTTCATTTTCGGGGTCCGATACTTCCTCCCCCTGATCAAGTTCTTCGCCTTGATCTACTTCGTCAGGCAACCGTTGATCTTCAATTGCATCCGGATTTACGTCTTCCATATCTTCAATGTGCATTTATCTTCCTTTCGGTACTCACCGTTCTGGCATCAAAAAACCCGCCTCTTGCGGGGCGGGCTGTTGGGGTTGAATTAATCCGTGTAATTCCTGCATGACCAGTTGTCGGACAACTTCTTGCAGGGATACATCTCGTTCACTTATGTTGAGTTGTTTTTCAACATTGGTAAGTCGCTTTGTTTCCAAGTCTTCTTGCTTATGAGCAACCTCCAATTCAAGTATTGGGTTTGGTGGCGGTGGTGGCGCCTGCTCCCCTTCTTCACCAACTAACTCAGGTGGCATTGTTTTCTTCATTCGCTCGGCGATTTCATCAGCTCCAGGCCAATCCAAATTCTTAAATAGCAAATCACCAATAGTCGCCATCATCTGAGGATTGGACTGAATAAGTGCTTGCATACCGTCAGCCGCTTCCATCCGTTTCGTAGAATATTGCGGCCCTGTGGTAACTGTCACATCATACTTACCTACAGAAAGGTCGTTCATAACGATCTCTGCACCAGTTGCAGCATCAATCTCTGTCTGGTTAACAGAAACAAATTCCTCCGTATCATCCTCACCTAGAATGCGTACAATACGTCCTGTGTCATAAACACGAGGGATAAGATCAATCAAAAGCTGTCCGCAGTAACTAATAGCGATGGAAAGGTTATCCATATAGACGTAAGTGCCAATATCAGATTCTTGCTGTCGCGCTTGGATAGCTTTACCACTTGTCTCGTTGGATCGTGCGCCTAGGGCAGCATCATAAATGCCGACCGTAGATTTCATATCATCAGAGGCAAGCGCAGATTCTTGAAGCATAGCGGCGGGGATGTCAGGTGGACGCTCTCTTGTAGGTGGTGGTGCATTATCTACAGGCTTATATGGTAAAAACGGTTTTGATCCTTGGTTTGCATTCGCCCAAAAGTCTTTGAAGTCCTTAACTTGATCCTCTGCTACAATGTAAGGTGCTTTAGGTTGATCGTTTAACATTTCAGCGCCAATAGTGCGGAAATAATTATAGAGTCGTTGCGGGTCTTTCGCGTTTCTAACGATTCCGTGTCTGTGCACTTTATTACCCATTGTAACTTCTTCACCAACAACAGGAATTACAGGAATATTTTTGCCATCCCAATCATGAGGGCCGTCAAGGACCTCTGCACCATTCACGATGCACATCTTGATTTGCTCAACATCAACCACACGTTCCTGTATGATTTGCACCGTATCTAAGGCGCCTAACTGCTCAATGGTTTCTTTATGTACTACCTCACCAGTGCTAAGCATTACAATTGTCTTCTTATGCTTTTCTTTGAACCAATACTCAGCGACACGAACGGTTTCGATGTTTACCCAATCACCATAGTCATGGTTTTCTGTTTCAAATCCGACTAGGCTTGCCTTTGGATATTGTGCTTTAAATGCCTCCATACTCAGGCGTGACGGGATGAAACAATATTGAGCATCTTCTTTAGTTATTTCTTTTGCGTCAGGGTCCCAAACCACACCAAAAGGATCATCAATGCGCTGAATACGCAAATCCTGATCAAAACTATCATCGTCAGCATATTCTTTAATAATTCTGAAATGACCTAACCCGCAAATGACAGCATGCTCAGCAGCCGTAACATACGCATTCTTCGCACGGCTCTTCTGCTCAATATTACGTATAAGCCCGGTTAATACTTTTGCGATCTCTTTATCAGCCTGATCATCAACCGGATTAACCTTAATAGCAGGACGATTGATACGAATATCACCCGTCACCTGACGTACGTATTGAGGGATACGGTTGATAGTGAGCATAGGACGGTCTTTGCGTGCCCTGCGCGCCTCTTCGGGCCATTGATACTCACCGCCAATACGAAATTCCAAATCTTCTCGTGCTTCTTCCCGATTTTCACGGTCAAAGTCCATCGCTCGACTATATCTCTCTCGCATGTCTTTTAGATTAATCATGAACCCATCCAACTACCGCCACTCCCACTTTCAGAGAGCCAGCTATTCACACTTTCAACTTTTTTCTTAACGGGATATGCAAAAGTCAGAGATAAAGCATCTGCAATATCCGGACTTTGCTCTAATTGATCTTTAGGAATTAATTGTAAGCGATCACCAGCACCAGCCATATAGGCGATACTTCGTAAATCACGCTTCAAATCCTCTTTGTATTCACTATCCTCAGGCAAGGAACCATTCTCACCGATCCATGAACGCGCCTTGCTGTACATCTCAGCCCGCTTATTCTTGAACAAGGTACTTTCTGTCGCTTGCTCACCAAACTTCACACCTCGAATGACATCCCTATAGCCCCACTCCGTAAGCAGGTCGATAACCCCAGCACCGCCTCCAGCTTCTGCAGCATCAATAAAAACCATATCTGCCTTAAAGCTCTTAATGCAGGTTTCAACGATGATTGTTGCTATTTGCTTGGTCCAATTCGTTCCGCTTGGATGCAGAACCTTAATCATCTTCGTTTCATCGCCTTGACGATGGTAAATGACATTCCTGTCGCGGCTCATAGCCAAATCAACGCCAGCGATCCGAACAGCATTGTCGTAAGTTCCCGAAGGGTGCTTTCTTGCAAATGCCTCTGTTATAAATTCATCTTCGATATACTGGTTTTCAGTACCATCTAAGAATTTAGCGTAGATTTCCTGATCAACATATTTATCACCACCAAGCCGTCGAAGCTCAACCTTGAGGTCGTCAATTGCTTCTTTAGACAAAAGAGGATTGTCATAGGTGGTAAAACTAAAATGCTTCCAATCCTTCACGCCTGCCTGTTCTTGCTGGCAAAGTTCATAAAACTGGTTCTTACCCTTTGGAGCACCACCGATAATTGCCCGACTTTTAGGATTATCCAGTAACATAGGGCGTACCGCATTAGCCCAAAGATAAGGATTCTTGAGAATGATCCCTGCCTCATTCAGAATGACCAGATCATAACCGAACCCCTCCCAGTTCTCAGGCTTGTCGGCGGATCGGAAATCACAGACACTATCACCGATCATTACCTTGTTATCGGTCTTATCCCATTTCCACATATCTGGCGGAAGCTGTCTAAGTGTGGGCATCCAGTAACGTTCAATGTAACGCTTGATATTAGCACTAACAGTATCCCCCCAAAGAATACGCTGAGAGCGGCCTATCATCTCTGCGTCAATGGTCCAATTACTTACGCCGTGTGTAAAACCAAAACGGCGGCCCTTAGCCACCGTCTTAAATCTTGCTGCATCTTCAAATAACCGAAGCTGAGGCTCGGTGTATTCTACGTTTAACTGGATTTCTCGCACGAGATTAATTGCCGCTTAACCACAAGCTCAATTGCTTTGCCATCCTTGCCGCTCAACTCAGCCTTCAACTCCTGCGGTAGTACCTTCCCAAGCAAAGTACAGAAAGTCTTTGGGTCTTCGTGTGCTACGCTTACCAAATAGCTTTGCCCGCCTACCTCCTCAAAAGCATTCATAATTGCAGTCTTAAGTTTAGACGTGGTTGCATTAGGTGTTCCCTTTGTGCGACCTCCTGTTTTAGCCTGCCCTTTGCCTGCCATCTCTATTTCTCTCTACTTTAGACATAAAAAAAGCGCCCCGAAGAGCGCTTGTGTTTTAAAACTACAATGTTCCTATTTACCTAAACTTTGAAGTTGCCGGAAAGAAATCTCACAACTCTGCCAATCATCCTTAGGATGACAGCCAAACTCTCTATCACCTTCAAGTTCATTCCAGAACAGATAGTAGCTATTTGTGCCGCTCCCATCTACAACAGCTTTCCAGAATGCGTGCGGAACAGCGATCTTATGTTTCTTTCCAATGAACTTCTTTTCTTCATTATTTATGAATATCGTTGCTGCAGAAAAATGAAGCTCTTCGCCATCTTTTAAGCGTTTACGGTTATGCGTCTCAAAGTCATACCAAGCGCCGCCTTGACTATTAAACTGTGGTAACTGTGGTGCGATATTGGACATGTAGTTGATCTCAAATACTGTACAAGCATCATCAATATCTTCGATAGGAAGTTTGTCTTGACCTTCAAGCTCAGCATCCATTCCGTCATTATCACGATCGCCACCGGACACGAAATACGGTACTAAATGCCCACGATGATAACCGCTATTCGTGTAGTCAGACGTCACCACTTGGTTCTCCTCAGGAAGTGCTGGATCAGGTTTAAAGGATTTCCAACGACCTTCTCTTTCCGGAGTATCTAAGTATTCCGTCTCACCCTTCCAAAATGAGATAAACGGTATGTTGTTAACATGGTCATAAGCCGTAACATAACCGCGACGCACAATGACTTCATCAAGGGTAAATGGGATAGGTCCAGGTGTATGCTTGTCAAACCAAGTCTGTTTAGCATCCCCTTCTAATTCTACACATTTAGGCGCGGCCAAACTCGGCGTCGCGATAAGTGCAAATACAACAGCCAGTATCTTTTTCATAATTTCCCTTCCTCCTAAGTGAAAGAAAGGAATACACTTGAATCGAGATTTCAGGCAACAAAAAACCCGCTGACCTTTGGGCAACGGGCATAAAGATTTCAATATTAAGTGATTTGTACCCTAAAAGTGCGACATTTGCAACATTTTAATTTTTTTCTAATAGACATCCGGTTGAAGAATATTCGTCTAACGTCCCCATGATATCTCTCTTTATTCCTAGAAAATTTGTGCCTCTGAATTTTATTATATCATCCAACGCAAATAGCTTTGAAGAATATTTTGCTGTCTGCTCCCAAGCATCATTATGAGAGATCTCTTCCCATTCCCAGTCGCGTACCCTTGAAGCTCCATTACCGGATTGCCTAAAGCTGTGTAAGGTTGAGATTGAGCAGTGTTCAGATAGTAACGTTTCCACTTCTGAAGCCCAGATGTCAAGACGGTCTATCCATTCAGAAAAATCTTTTTTTTCATCGTATATTGTCAGTCCCTCAAAATACTTATTTGATAGATCTTGAAGAAAACTCTCTTCATTACAAACTCTCTCAAGCTGAGTAACAAATACTTTTAATGCCTCACTCTTACTCGCATCTATTCTAGCTGGCGTAAATAAAACCTCGCCAAAAATCATAAACAAAGCTGATGCACATATTGAAACGGCACCTAATACTCCAAGTTTTAATTCGTCTTCGATATCTCCGAAAACAGGGAACATATACAACAATAAAAAGAAGAATGATGTCTGGATAAAAAACCAAACAAAGTTCTTTCGCCATCCATCATTGCTGTTTAGCAGGTTCTTACAGGCTAGCTTAAAGACCGTTATATAATATTTAAAAACCATAACCTCTCCAAAGCATTAGCATTCCGATTGCTAACACTATTACAAAAAACATCAACTCTTTGTCAGTATGGAGATATGTTTAACTATTTAAAGTAAATTTTCTTTGCTCACGATATTATCTAACGCATAGCCTTTCCAGCGGCGTATTGTTGCCCTATCTTTCTTTAAACTTCTTGCGATCTTTTGAGGCCTTACACCCATCGCACAAGCAAACAATGCTTTGGCATGGCGGCGGTCCTTCACATGATTGAACCATAGTAACGCCTCATCCATTTCATCAACACGCTTACTGGATGGTGTGGCCCTTGGCATATCCTCTTCGGTATAACCGTATGCATCGAAAAACGTTTGCACCATGTCAGGCCAGCTTGACCGATAGCCCATTGGATACACATCATCCATCTTGATTGAACGTAAGGTCTCTATCGCCTCCTCTAGGCGGATAAAGACATACTCCGCATCCAAATAATCCAACTTCCTGATTACACCCATACCCTTGATCCTTCCCTACTCTGCTGCCTCTGCATTACGGCCCATACGCAAATCCAGAAATTCCTTTAGCTGATGCCCTACCCGTTGGCGCTCATCTTTATTAACTGGTTTCCAATTAGGTTTAGCTTTGAAGATTTCCTGCTTTATGCGTGATAGCTCGGCTCTCAACTTCATTCGTCCCTCTGCGCTTTCCCGACAAAATGCAAGTATTTCCGATGGTGTAGGCTGAAAGGTTTTCTCCTTTCTGTGCCGACGAAACGCATCAGCTACACAATCAGGGCTATATCCCGTTACATCTTCCATAAAGGTCAGGATACGCGCTTTAAGGTCTGTCGCATCCATTCCGTTACGTGGAGCTTGACTGCTGGCGCATTTTGCCAATTCCACAGCAAATAAGGATTGTTGAACTGGTCGTTTCATCACGTTCTCTACAAGGTTGATAGCTTGATCCAAATCATTGAGGCAGATATCCGCAGGATTGCCTATAGCGTAAACTTCGTTAATTTCGCCATTGGCTTTCAGCATCAATCTCAGCCGAGGCTTGAGCGTAGCCGGAAACGATGCCACCAGTGCCTGATCCACCGCCACCGGATCGCCCGCCTTGCCCGCTTCGATTACGGCTGGTGGAAGAGTAGTCGTTGAGTATCCAGTTTTCCCAAGTTCGGTACCAGTCGACTTTCGTTGCTGCTTGTCCAGACTTACCAATCCAGTAGTTTTTGAATTTTCTTGCTTCAATGCAGATTTGCTCATCAGTCAAACCCTCCTTATGGGCAAAGGTGATTTCTTTCTCGGTTGGTTCCCAATCCTCTGGAAGTCGTGTACCGCGTTTTGTCTTTTTGGGCGGGAGTGACGGATTTTCCGGCACCACTAAACTATCGGTCTCGGGTTCGGGTTCGGGTTCGGGTTCGGTTGTATCGATAGGGTTTCGATAGGCTATAGATAGCCCTTTCAATTCATCAAGATCACAGGCGTATTTATCAGCCTTCAAATCCTTGATTACATTGGCTTTCAGATCACAATCCGGTAATGCTAAGGCAAGCTTAACAGCGCCGATAGCGTGTTTCTTGTTGGTGGTCGGTGATTTTTCCAGAAATTTGGCTATCTTTAGGATAGATTCATCCTTGTTCCACTCTATCAATAGGGCTTTGCATAGGCTATCGATAGCCTTTAAAACTTCTGTTTCCGCCCATCCCAAATCTGCCATTGCATAGCCTATCTGTAGCCTATAACAACCAATGGAATTGGTATGGGTAGAGGTATGCAGATATAGATAAAACAATCTTGCCTTATCATCAGCCAAGCTCAAAAACCGCTTAGATTGCCATATAGTCGTGTTTATTTTTCCATAGTCACGCATCTTTGCGCTCCAATTCCTTCTTTATCTGTATACTTTTATCAGCCATGTTTATCGGCTCCAGGTGCGGGTGTTCTCATTAATACTTTATAGGCCGTACAGGTCCGCGCTACGTTCGCAGGGTTTCTATTATCAAACTGTGTAGCAGCTGCACTTATAAGGCTAACCATAGCCTCTCTATATTCTTGCTCGGCTTCTGTGGTGCATTTGGGACAGGCGTCTATATGCCGGCCATGACCTACGAAACCTTTACCGCTGCACACAGGGCATGTCATAGCAAAGCCCTCTGTTGCTCCATTACCGATCTGTTAGGAGGTAACCATTCAGCAAGCTTCTCTTCTATTTCACGATAATTTTCAGGATACTCAGCCTTAAAATTTGGGGTAAATTCGTTTTCTACCCACTGCCCTCTAGCCCCACCTTGGCTTAACCATCTTGATTGAGACCACAGGGATTGATTAAGTTTTAACTCTTTAAAATCTGTGCGTGTCACATAACCATACTTCTCAAGTAATATGAGTAATTGCATGGCTTTTATTTTCCATGGTGTAAGCATCTTAGGTGAAGGAACACCCGCGGAAACACGGGGGACAGTAATAGGTAGTTCAATTCGTTCAATTGGCGCACAGTCAAACCAATCATCATATAAAAACCATGTTCTATAATTGGCTTCTTCTGCATCAATTGGATTAGGCAGGCTTGGGTAAAAATCTATGTCCCATTTTTCGGGGGCAAGCTCAGCATCTATCAATATTTGCGAATGTCGCTGCCTCTTGTTTATGCGCAATATAGTTATACCAAGGAATTCACAGATATCCTCTACAGCGGTGTTTCTCTTGTTCGACGGTACAAGTATGGCTCGAAAGTCTGGTCCTGCCTGTTCACTGCGGCGACTTGGCAATATCTGCGAAAGAACTTTTGGATTTAGAACCAGTTTTGCCTCAATCCCGACTTGGATTTTTGATTTATCATGTAAGAGAACAATATCAAAACCACCCGTTTCAGGGTAAGCGGTCCATTCATCAGGTAGAGAGTTCAAGAAGTCTTCGCAAAGGTCTTTCTCTTTGTCATAAGTGTAGTTCATGCCTCTACTCCCTCAAATAATTTCTTCCTATCCTTAGGCATCTCCCAACAGTCCTGCTTATCCTTTGGTAGATGGTCGGAATTGTTCTTTGCACATCGGATAGTAGCGATTACGGAAGAAGGGCATGGGTTGCCATGTTCGCAGTTCTGGCATTGCTTTTGGAAAGGCATACAAGTCATACTCGCCCCCCTAAACTTCTCTGATATCGATATTGAAAAAGGCTTTCATAAGTTTCTTTTTCAATACATAAACTTTGTCTTTGCGGGTGGATGGCGATTTCACATCTTCAACGACGTTCGCGCCGCTTTCGATGTAAGAATAATCAGCCCAATATTCGCAAATCTTGATTCCGTTAAGCTCGAATTTAAACTTTGGTTGAAATTTGAGATCGGAAATTTGCCCCGCACGTTCCAACAGTTTCAAATCACCATGGCGGCGAAACTCTTTCCTGCTGGCGTAACGAACTCCGTGAACGATAACAGGCTCATTTCTGTACTTGCGAGGCTTCATGACTACATCCCAATAGCTGACATGTAGGTTTCAAGAAGTGCCTCTTGTTCAGCACGATCCGCATCATCCATCTTTCGGATTTTTAGGATTTCAACCATGGTCTTTTTATCAAAGCCATCACTAACCGCCTCGGCGAAAATTTGCTTTTCATCTTCTTGGGCTTCTTTAACTACCCCCCTTTGACGTTCAATGCGCTCTATAAAGCTGCGAAGACGTGCGCCAGTTGCGCCGCCGGGGCCTTGTTCTGTATGTGTTTGTTCAGACATTCTCTTTCCTTAAAAAAAAATGCCGTGACCCTCAGCCCGAAGGCCACGACAGTTAACAGGGAGGCTTCACGTCTGGGAGACGGTTGAAGCGTGGTCAGATTAAGCCCCTGACCAATGGCTATTCAGCGGCAACACCCCGAATAGGAATTGCTTTCGTGCCGCAAGAATACTCAACGGTTGACTTGATGTTATTCATCACGTCGTTAACACCTGTTATTGCTTTAAAAATATCCGCCTTCTCATTTGGCGTTACGTTTGTGCCGCCGGGCCCGTCAGGCGCTTGCGATTTACGAATTGTATCCGTGAGGTGACTTGTCTTACTGTGAAGAACCAACATTGCATCGGTTAAATCTTCAACCGCTTGCCCTTCTCCACCAACCTTATGAAGTAACCAACTTGCAAATGGTGCTGGATAACCTCGTTCGACACATGCTCGATCAAGCTCTACATAATAATCAATGCTTGGCAGGACATATTCATGCTCATCATTTGCAGCGTTGTATAGAGTTGGCGCCTTCAATCCGATTTTAGCAGCGGCTTCTTTTGCGCCTAAAATCTCAATGTAAAGACCTGCAACACCTGAACGCGTTAACGGGTTAACCTTCTTTTGCAAAGTCATCATAAAACCCCTTCACCGTTATGATTGTGTTGATTTTGATTGGTGGTATCTTTCACACCATGAGAAACGATACCCGACATACCCACTCTCGCAGACGCGTCAGTAGACATGGACAGCCCATTCATGTCTCTGTCGTGATCAACCGTTTTATTGATAGGTTCCACGCTAGGCATGAAGGCGGATTTACGGAACAGAGGCCAAGCATCATCCATGGGAGGAGTCCAGATTGAGTGATTTCTTTTGCAACGTAATTTCCACTCCGATCACCTTGCATATCTCGTCCATGTTCTTGGATTGAATATCTGCACCTTTTATTAATCGAGTTATGGCTTTTCCATCGTTAACTGCGGCCTTACCCAAGGTGGACAGGGAAATATTTTGATTAGAACAATATGCTTTAGCACTATCGATCAGTTGTTGTTTTGTTGACATCGCATCCTTACCTTTCAGTTAATTCGAAGAATGTGGGATTTTTCCCTCATTGTCAATGGGATTTTTCTCACATTGGCAAAACAACAGATTCAGGGGATATTTCCCACATGAGCCAAACATATGAAAATAGCGTCAAAGGGCGCGTAAGGCGTAGAATGGATGAGTTGAAGCTCAACCAGAACGCAGCAGCTATCAAGGCTGGTCTCCAGCGAACCGCCGTTCGTGATATTTTGGAGGGTAGATCCAAAAACCCTAGAGCTGATACACTAAAAAAATTAGCCGTTGCTCTAGAATGCTCTGTTGACTGGCTATCTACTGGTCACGGAGAGCCGCACACCCTTAAGTTTACCCCTACAATCCCCTCATCTTCTGAAGATGCGAACTCCAGTCAGTTTGGCGAAAGGTTAAGTCTGATAATCAGCCAGCTCGGCGGCTTAAGTAAGTCATCAGAAATACTGGGGTGCCCAGAAACATTGCTTGAAAAATGGATTATAGGCGATGAGAATATCCCAGGTAATGTTGCAGCTCATCTTTGTAGCTTAGCCGAAAAGAGTATGGATTGGCTGTTTTATGGTAAAGAGCAGAATCTTGATGAAGACTTGTTTCGTGTTGTTTGGGAAGAGTTTCACGCTGAAGCCGAGAGATTGGACTTAGAACTACCCACAGATAAGAAACTAGACTTAATATTCCTGCTATTTAAATATTTTAAAAATACCGCAAACACCAAAGAGAGGGAGC
>NZ_SMMC01000212.1:0-36422 GCF_009711445.1 Curvivirga aplysinae
CTCAAAACCATATAAGTATATGAAAATGTTTGCGGGAATAAGAAAAATTGGTGCAGATACATCCTTATATCTGACAAGGACATCGGGTAATATGTTTGAGCCAGAAACTAGAATTAAGGAACACGAAAGGCTCGACAAACCAATAAATAGAAATGTAAGAGCAGTATACTTATGCCTATAAATAAGTTCCTTTCTCGCTGAAGCTAGTTGCTTGGTCAATCTTCTGTTCGTCTTAGCAATACCATCCTTTGATTCAGAGTATTTGCGACGAGCGAGATCATCTAAGAAGTTAAACACTTCAGTTTCTAGATGTAATTCTTCTTTTTCTGCTTTTATCTTTTTCGAAGGAAACTTTATTAAATTATCAGTCATCTCACATAGCTAACCTCACCATATCATTCATCTCATTCAAAGATACATCACTGTCGTGAGTGAATTTTCTATATAAAACCACAATTAAATCAGCCATTTTCTCGGCGGGTAACTCTAAATCATGTTTTTCAAGGAATAATAAAACTCCCTGTACCACAGCTCTTAGGCTCTCAACATTTTTTTCCCTTTCCAACCATTTTTCACCAGTTAAAAGCCAGTGAATATCCGTTCCATAGACATCCACCAGAGCTATCAAAACCGGGACAGGTATCTTACGAGTATCTTTCTCATAATTTTTGTAGGCAGTTAATTTAAGACCTAATTTTTCCGCAAACATTGTTTGATTAAGCCCTGTTTTCTTCCGCTCAATTGTAAGCCTTTCACCAATTTCCATTTTTTCTCTCAAAAACCGTTTTACTTTTGGACATAATTGTCCATAATGGACAATATCGATTGATATATTTACCAATTTGGATAAATACACCCAAAAAGGAAAAAATACCACGTTTTTCATCTACGCAAATTAAATAAAGGAAAAGCACAATGAAAAATTTGCTGACACCACAAGAGTTAGCAGCTCAAACAGGACAACCAGTCTCACGAATTCGCCGCCTCCTTAAGGAAGGGCGTCTCGATTATGTACCAGTCGGAGAAAGCAGATTATTGGAACCGAACGCCTTGGAAAGAATGATCGAACGAGATCGGGTTCAAGCTCCCGAAATTTTCTCAAATTAATCAGGATAAGGATTAACCATATGAGTCGTACATTTAATGCATGGCCCAAAATTATGCGTACATCCACGGCAGCTGCCTATTGTGATATGGGGCTAAGGACTTTCAAGGCCAGAGTTTCACAAGGCAGGTTCCCTCAACCACTCTTTAAGACTGGCAATCAAAACTATTTTCATAGGGATGAGATCGATAAATATTTTTCCAGATATTTCGATGACGATATGCCTGAGGTATTCTAATGAAAATTCACCTACCATATGTGAAAGCCTACAAATCCAGAAACAAGTACTACACCTATTATCGACGTTCTGGCCTTGAACAAAGAATACGCTCTTCATTTGGAACACCTGAATGGCAGGAAGAATATAATCGCATCCATCTGTCTTTTGAAACAGGCGCGATCGATACAGGTTTCTATAAAGGGTCAGTTGGATGGCTGATAGGTGACTATATTGCTAGCCACGATTTCAAAAGATTAGCTGAAGAAACCAAAAAAGACTATCTGCGAACATTGGATGTTTTCAAGGAGAAAATTGGTAAACAGGATTGGTCTAAAATCACCCCTGAGTATTGCGTAAAACTAAGAGATAAAAACTCTGATGTACCAAGTCGGGCAAATAAGTATCTTTCAATGATCTCTGTTTTAGGCGCCAGAGCCGTTCTATTTGGCCTTGCTGAAAAAGTACCCTCAGAACATGTAAAGAAACTCCGACTAGGTGTGGGAAAACGTGCATGGAAGCCTGAAGAACTTTTGAGATTCGAAGCAGAATGTGACAACGAACCAATCTTAACAGCTTACTATCTTGCTCTATACACGGGACAAAGACGCTCTGACGTTCTATCCATGCAATGGGGCATGATTGAGCAGGATGTCATGATGGTTAAGCAGAATAAAACTGGCGAGCAGTTATGGATACCTCTCCACCCTATCCTAAAAGAATATCTAACAACCTTAGAGAAAACCAGCACATTCATTGTCCCTACACGTACAGGAACCGCTTATACAGGCGATGGTTTTGAGACATCGTGGAGAAGACAAATCCAAAAGATTGGTATTGCAGGTACAAAAGATAACCCACAATGCACTTTTCATGGCTTGCGCCGGAATGCCGCTGTAGCCCTTCAAGAAGCTGGCTGTACCGATAGTGAAATCATGGCAATTACTGGACATCGAACAAGCGCAATGGTGCGCCTATATACCCGTGATGCTCGCCAGAAAAAGCTTGCTGAAAATGCAGTAAAGAAATTGAAGAAAAAGAAATAGGAATAAAAAACTGTCTAACAAAAGCGTCTAGCACTTTTAGCAACCAGAAAGGAAAAATTCAAAATGTATGGAAAATCAATAAGTAAAGTGGGGTGGCTAATGGGACTTGAACCCACGGCCTCCGGAATCACAATCCGGCGCTCTAACCAGCTGAGCTATAGCCACCACTGTATATTTGATCGGAGCATCTATCGCTCGCGTGAGAGGGCTTTTACTTGCTGCGCCCCCTAACGTCAAGAGACGAATTTACATTTTTATGTATTCTATAACGGAAAAATTATTTTTCCCCACTTTTTCTTCCATTCTCCGTTCAAAAGCAGATAATTTACCCTTAACATTATAACAACATATTCAAAAGACAGGGGTAAATTATGCAACTTGCCGAGAATCTTTCCCGCCTTGGGACCGAATCCGCGTTCACCGTAATGGCTCAAGCCGCTAAGATCGAAGCAGCAGGACATCATGTGATCAACCTTGGTATTGGTCAGCCGGACTTTCCTACCCCTGATCATATTGTAGAAGCAAGTATTCAAGCCCTAAGAAATGGTGCCCATGGATATACTGCAGCTAATGGTATCCCTGAGCTCCGTCAATCTGTGGCACATTATTTACACCGCCAATATAAAACAGAAATTAACCCGGACAATGTGCTGATCGTCCCAGGCGGTAAAGTTACCATGTGGCTCACCATTTTAATATTCGGGGGAAAGGGCGGTGAAATTTTATATCCAGATCCGGGTTTTCCCATTTACGCCTCCGCAATAAATTATACAGGTGCAACGGCCTGCCCCTACCCTTTATTGGAAGAAAATCAGTTTGCCTTTTCTGCGGATGATTTACTGTCACGGATTACAGACAAAACCCGCCTTATCATCATCAATAGTCCTGCCAACCCAACAGGCGGCGTTACACCGATAGAAGAATTGGATAAACTGGCTGAAGGATTAAAGGCTTTTCCGAATGTGGCGATTATGTCGGATGAAATTTATAGCCGCATGCTTTATGAGGGACAGAAACATAAATCCATTTTAGAATATGAGCATCTAAGAGGCCGTGCCATCCTACTTGATGGCTGGTCCAAGACATATGCCATGACCGGATGGCGAATGGGTTTCTCCGTTTGGCCCGATAAGTTAATTGACCATGCAACACGCCTTTGCATCAACAGCCATTCCTGCGTCAATGCTGCTGCACAATATGCGGGACTAGAAGCCTTAAATGGTCCGCAAGATGCCGTTGACGATATGCTTCACGCTTTTGATGAAAGACGGGTTTATATCGCCAAAGCGATTAATCAAATTCCAAAACTCAGCTGTATCACACCTGCAGGCGCTTTTTATGCATTCATAAATATTAAGAAAACCGGGTTAAGCGCGCTTGAAATGCAAAACCGTCTTCTTAACGAAGCCCATGTTGTCTCCATCGCCGGCACAAGTTTTGGCAATTATGGCGAAGGTTATATCCGCCTGTCATACGCCAATAGCTTGGAGAATATCCGGGAGGCTATAACGCGAATTGATGGTTTTATTCGCAACCTATGAGTCAAATCATCCGCAAAAATGGATTCTGAGTAAAAATTAAACAAGTGATTAATTTTTAGGCATAATACACTGCACATATTTTAACCATTAAAAATAATAATAATTAAAAATCAATGCCTTAGCATATATAAAAAACTGGCACAGGACTTGCCATATAGTGAGAAAATTTGAAAGATTTCCTTTCAAGATTATATGACGAACAGAAGAACTGGCCCGGCTAGCTGGAGACTATGTAAATGAAAAAGATCGAAGCGATTATCAAGCCATTTAAGCTTGATGAAGTAAAAGAGGCCCTACATGACGTAGGTATCCAAGGTATCACAGTTACCGAGGCAAAAGGCTTTGGTCGTCAAAAAGGTCATACAGAATTATACCGTGGTGCAGAATATGTTGTTGATTTCCTACCAAAGGTGAAGTTGGAAATCGTTTTGGATGATGCGTTGGCCGCAAATGCGGTCGAGGCCATCCAAAATGCCGCACATACAGGTCGCATTGGCGACGGTAAGATTTTTGTTTCTACAGTAGATGAAGTGATCCGTATTCGCACAGGCGAAACAGGATCAGACGCGATCTAGTTATAGAGATACGAACAGTGACTTATCCTTGTGGGATCTAAGGATAAGTTAAGGTAAAACCAGACCCAGACGAACAGGGTCAAATGTGGGCAACCACACTTAACATTAAGAGGATAATAATATGTCTGACGCGGTTCAAAAAGTACTAGACATGATCAAAGAACATAACGTGGAATATGTGGACTTCCGTTTCACAGACCCACGTGGCAAATGGCAGCATACAGCACAGCATGTTTGCACCATTGACGAAGACATCTTCAAAGATGGTATCATGTTTGACGGTTCTTCCATCGCTGGTTGGAAAGCAATCAATGAATCTGACATGATTTTGATGCCAGATCCAGAAACAGCTGTTATGGACCCATTCACAGCACAACCACAATTGATCTTGTTCTGTGACATTTTGGAACCATCTACAGGTCTTCCATATGATCGTGACCCACGTTCCATCGCGAAAAAAGCATTGGCATACACAGAATCCTTAGGTATCGGCGATACAGTATACTTCGGCCCAGAAGCTGAATTCTTCGTATTCGATGATGCACGTTGGTCTACAGAACAACAACAAATGTCTTACTCTTTGGATTCCGAAGAAGGTCCATATAACTCCAATTCCGAATATGAAGGTGGCAACATGGGTCACCGTCCAGGTCACAAAGGTGGTTACTTCCCAGTTGCACCTGTTGACTCCGGCACAGACATCCGTGCGGAAATGGTTTCCGTTATGATCGAAATGGGCTTGGAAATGGAAAAGCACCACCACGAAGTGGCGCCATCCCAACATGAATTGGGTATGAAATTCTCCACATTGATCGACATTGCCGATAAGATGCAAATCTTCAAATATGTAACTCACATGGTTGCACATTCTTACGGTAAAACAGCGACATTCATGCCTAAACCAATCGTAAACGACAATGGTTCCGGTATGCATTGTCACCAATCCATCTGGAAAAATGGCGAAAACATGTTTGCCGGCTCTGGCTATGCTGACTTGTCCGAAACATGCTTGTACTATATCGGTGGTATCATTAAGCATGCTAAAGCATTGAACGCATTCACAAACCCATCCACAAACTCTTATAAGCGTTTGGTTCCAGGTTTCGAAGCTCCAGTATTGTTGGCATATTCCGCACGTAACCGTTCTGCTTCTTGCCGTATCCCATACGTAGCAAATCCAAAAGGCAAACGTGTAGAAGTTCGCTTCCCGGATCCAACAGCGAACCCATATTTGGCGTTCACAGCTATGTTGATGGCCGGCCTTGACGGTATCCAAAACAAAATTCACCCAGGTGAAGCAATGGATAAAGACTTGTACGATCTACCACCAGAAGAATTGAAGGACATCCCAACAGTTGCTGGCTCCCTACGTGAAGCTCTAGAAGCACTTGAAGCGGATCATGAATTCTTGCTGAAAGGTGACGTAATGGACAAAGAAATGTTGGATGCCTACATGAACTTGAAGTGGGAAGAAGTACAACGCTTCGAAATGACACCTCATCCAGTAGAATTCGACATGTATTACAGCTGCTAATACCAGCTTGCGTCCTTCGTAAATACAAAGGAAACCCGGTCAGATTGGCCGGGTTTTTCTTATAAGAAAAGTAATCTCATAAACGATTTATTAACCATTCCTCCCTTATATACGCTGTCACTTATAAAATGTCAGGCTGCACAAAATATAGTCATTACCCTTAGATCGGGACTTTCCATTTTGGATTACCACTTGTAAGATAGGCTGTATTTTAAGACATATTATAATTAACTTTTACTAATATTTGTGACTACTATAGTAATATTGAATTGAAATTTCATTTTAAATGTTAGATAACGTAATTATCTGACATGGCAAACATTCTAAATAATAATTTAAGGCAGAGAATGAGCGCATCAAAAAAAACATCTATGGCAAAAAGCACGCAAAATTTGATTTCTACAATCAAACAAAATCGTGACCGCTATATTGCCTTCGCTTTTGCTTCTGCACATTTATTTTTAGAGGTCGATCGCACAGGAAGAATTACCTATGCTGCCGGTGCATCCAGCGCTCTTAGAAAAGGCCCCTCCTATACCTTGTTAGGTGAAAAATTCGTTCAGTTTATTGTGGCGACAGATCGTGATTATTTTAAAGAGATTTTAAAGCATCTCTTTATCCACCACCGCATTGATCCTCGCCCCCTTAAATTAAACACAGCTAGTGGCCACGAAATCACCTTAATGGTGGGCGGTTTTATTATGCCTGATAGCCCTTCTACCATTAATTTAGCTTTTACCATCCCACCAAAATCTGTCGGTGCAAGCAGCCATCATAAAAAAGATGAAGAAACAGGCCTTTTGGATAAAAAGGTTTTTGCCGATGCTGCCAAAGATCAATTGGAAACATCCAATCGCATGGGCCAAGAAAGCAAACTGACCATGTTTGTAATAGATGGTTTGGAAGAGATCAGTAAATCAGGTGATCCTTTCGCCCTATCGCGGGCGCTTGATAAAATCGCAGCCTATATGCGTGCGATTTCACTTGATGGTGGCACGGCGACACAATTTGATACCGAAAAATTTGGCTTGCTTCATGGTGCAAATGTCACAGAAGAAGAAGTACGTAAGCGCATTAATGAGATAGTTGAAGAAGAATTAGATGGCGCTACAGAAGCAAAATCCTTTGCCATTGATTTCGATCCGGGTGAGTTAGACGAAGAAGATGCTGCAAAAGCACTTTCCTATTCCATCAAGAAATTTGTTGAAGAAGACCCGGCTAATTTCTCGATCTCGTCGTTACAAAGCAGTGCAAAAGAGATGATGACTGATACGTTATCTCGTATCAGCAACGTGCGAGAGATCATTGAAAAGAAAAACTTCGATGTGGTATATCAGCCAATTGTGGACTTATATATGGAAGAACCACATCATTTGGAAGCGCTTACACGCGTAACTGGCCTTTCTTCTCCGCAATCATTTATTACCTTTACTGAGGAAGTCGGATTAATCGAAGATTTTGACTTAGCCTTGGCTCAAAAGGTATTGGACGATTTAGATAATCATGCCAAATCAGGCTGGCGCCCCAAGGTCGCGATTAATATCTCTGCACGCTCCATGTCCAGTAAGATATTCCTTGATGGATTCAAAGAAGTTCTGAAGCCATTCGATAACGTCAAAAAGCAATTAATGCTGGAACTGACCGAGACTGTGGCAGTAAGCAACTTTGAAAAGCTTAATAAGACCTTACAAGATTTCCGCGCGCAAGGAATTGAAGTTTGCTTGGACGACGTAGGTGCTGGCTCCACATCTTTCCAATCCTTGTATGACCTGCAAGTGGATTATCTAAAGATTGATGGTAAATTTGTGCGAGAAGCCGCAGAAAATCCACGCGATATGGCTATGCTGAAATCCATTATCAAAAACGGTAAGCAGTTGGGTTGCAAATTGATCGCTGAGCAAATCGAAGACCCAGATCAAGCCCGTTTGATGGAATCCTTGGAAATCGATTTCGGTCAGGGTTATTTATATGGGCGCCCAACCATGGATCATTCCATGTTACGATCTCATAAACAAAGCAAGACTTATAAATCCAGACCAGCTTCGCCACAGCCAAAAGTTTTATTAACCGACATGAAACCAGATGACGAGCCTGAAGGACCTGATGATGGTGGCAATAGTGGTACAAAAGCACCAAAACATCGGATCAGCATGAATTTACGCCGAACACGTTAGGTATATCTCTTTCATATTTTCAATTCTGACTATTGAAAACAGATAAGCGAATCACCTAGATTGGATGCATCATATTTCAGCATGTTAGGGATCTACCTTTATGGGCGAAGATACCAAAAATTACAGGGACCATCTAAAAGAGCGTCTTGCCTCCGAAATTCGTAAACAAGCACGTTACGCGGATGTCATGGTTTATTCTGTTTATGACCTAAATATGCCCGAAGAAGGCCCTGTCGTTTTCGATCAATATGAAAGAAAGCAACTTATTAATCCAGATAACATTTCAATTGATATGGATTTTGACGGCATTGGCGTTTGGTATATATGTTTCCGACAAGGTGATACATTTAGCGTTAGACATATCTTGCTAAAACGTACAAATGGCCGCTTCACTCATCAACAAACAGGCATTTTTGAAGGTTTCTGGGAAGATTGGCCGCGCTATGTTGCGGAAGACAAATGGGTAAAAAGCGCGATGCTGCATAACTAGTTTATGCAGTAGCTATCTATCACGCTCTTAATATAACTAACTATTTCTCAATCACTCGTTTTTTGCGATCCTCGCCTAAGGCAACAAAGGTAAATTTACCTTCTGTTACAAGTTCGCGTTCTTCAACACCATTGCTACCGCGGCTACGCAATACCCATGCCTGAATGCTGAATGTTATGGATGTTGTTCCGATTCGCTCTTCATACGCGTAACAACACATTACATCCCCCACTGAAACAGGTTTATGAAACACCATTGCATCCACTGCTACAGTTGCTACACGGCCTTTCGTTGCTTGCCTTGCAGCAATACCACCCGCAATATCCATCTGAGACAAAAGCCAACCACCAAAAATATCACCATCTGGATTCGTATCCGCTGGCATAGCTAAAGTTCTTAAAACGAGTTCACCTTTCGGTTCTGTTACATTATCCATCGTGATTTTCTTTCATTCTTTGAAGAATCCCCATAGCCTTCCAATTCATGGAGAATACTATCGGGGGAATAAGTCGCTCACAAGAGGGTTATCCACAAGATAGTGTATAGTTTAACAATTTTTACACATTATGATGCTTGTCTACCTGTAGAGCGTCTCTATAATACATTACATGTCTGATTTATTTAATACCGCTACTGCTGAAACCCAAGAGGGATATTCAGCAAAAGATATCGAGGTTCTAGAAGGTCTGGAACCAGTTCGCCACCGCCCGGGTATGTATATTGGGGGAACCGATGAACGCGCGCTACACCATTTAGTCGCTGAAGTTCTCGATAATTCCATGGACGAAGCCGTAGCTGGACATGCAACACGCATAGAAGTGATGATCAATGCTGATGGATCAGTAACTATCCGCGATAATGGTCGCGGTATTCCGATTGATCCACATCCAAAATATAAAGATAAATCAGCACTTGAAGTCATTTTAACGACCTTGCATTCAGGCGGTAAATTTACAGGTAAAGCTTATGCAACCTCAGGCGGCTTGCATGGTGTTGGTATTTCTGTCGTAAACGCCCTTTCTGAATATCTGGTCATTGAAGTTGCGCGTGATAAAACACTGTATCGCCAAAAATATAGCCGTGGTCATTCTACGACAGCCTTGGAAAATATGGGCGCGATTGCAAATCGTCGAGGTACAAGTGTTACTTTCTTGCCAGATCATGAGATTTTTGGGGCAACCGCACATTTCAAACCAGCAACTTTGCATCGTATGGTTCGATCAAAAGCCTATTTATTTAAAGGCGTTGAAATTCGATGGACCTGCGCAGCTGAATTGATCAAAGATGGTGATGATACACCTGAAAAAGACAGTCTACATTTCCCCGGTGGTTTGGTTGATTATTTGCAAGAATCCATTGGTCAACGTGCCACTGTCGTACCACGTCCATTCGCAGGTGAAATGCGCGAAGAAGACGATGTAGGACGTGTTGAATGGGCGATTAGCTGGACACATGATGGGGATGGTTTTAATAGCTCCTACTGTAACACTGTCCCAACCCCACAAGGTGGTAGCCATGAAGCCGGCTTGCGCTCCTCCATTGGTAAAGGTTTACGTGCCTATGGTGAGATGATTGGCAATAAAAAAGCTTCTCAAATCACGGGTGAGGATGTGATGGGTGAAGCCAGCAGTTTGCTTTCAGTATTTATCCGCGATCCACAATTCCAAGGCCAAACAAAAGACAAACTGGCCTCACCTGCCGCAACAAAATTGGTAGAAACTGCGATTAAAGACCGTTTCGACATCTGGCTTACCGAAGACCCTGCCAGTGCCAATGACCTATTAGAATATGTGCTTGAACGTGTTGCTGAGCGCCAAAACCGTCGTATTAAAAAAGAACAACGCCGTAAGACACCGACACGTCGTTTGCGCCTCCCTGGCAAGCTGGCTGATTGCTCAAGTAAATCATCTGAAGATACCGAAATATTCTTGGTAGAGGGAGACTCTGCGGGTGGCTCTGCCAAACAAGCACGTAATCGTGCCAACCAAGCGATCCTTCCTCTACGTGGCAAGATCTTGAACGTTGCAAGTGCAAGTGCTGACAAGCTTCAAGCCAACCAAGAATTGAAAGATTTGGGCCAAGCATTGGGTTGCGGTACTAAAGGTGATTTCAAACTTGAAAACCTGCGTTATGAACGTGTCATCATCATGACTGATGCGGATGTGGATGGGGCACATATCGCCTCTCTACTTATGACATATTTTTATAGAGAGATGGCAGGACTTGTAGAAGCAGGCCGTCTATTCTTGGCATTGCCACCGCTCTATCGTATTTCTCAAGGCGGTAAGACTATGTATGCCCGCGATGACGATCATAAAGACGAGCTAATCGCCACTGAATTCAAAGGTCGTGGGAAAATCGACATTAGTCGATTCAAAGGTTTGGGTGAGATGCCGCCAGGGCAACTTAAAGAAACAACGATGGACCCAAGTAAACGTACATTGATCAAAGTTCAGGTACCTAATCGTAGAAATGAAGATGAGCTAGAAGAATCAAGAAGAACCGCGAATATGGTTGATAGCCTTATGGGAAAAAAACCAGAAAAGCGTTATGATTTCATTCAAGAGAATGCAGCCTTTGTTGAAGATTTAGACTTGTGATCTAGTAATAAGTTACCCATATCTTACTAATTTAGACAATTGAAGGAATATGCTATGCGTTCTTTTGTAACTAAATTGGGGATACTTTTCGTATCCGCTATATTTTTGTCCAGTTGTCTTTCAACAACGACTTCATATAATCAAAATATCACCAGTCGTTTTAACAACTCTGACTTCGCTTTTCTAAAGAAAAAATACCCTATGGTGTTGAATGCGAAAGGAGTTCCCAATAATGATATGCGTACAGATTTAATCGAAGTTATGGTTGAAAAATATTCAGGTATGCATCGCTTTAGACATGCAACTTTCGCATCAGCAATTGATTTCAAGGGCCAGCAAGAAATTACCTTTGTCATTAATATAAACCCGACAGAAAATACATCTGCATGGGATATTTGTTCAGAAGATATTCCTTCATTACAAAGTATATCTGATGCAAATTCAATTAAGTCAGCTCAATTTGCATTTTGTCGTAAGGATAAAGCATGGAGCTATATTACAATGAAATTTAGCCAACCTGTGAAGGCTACATCTAGTGAGTTTAAAGATGCTATTGGCCTTGCTGCACATAGTATCTTGTATAAAAGCAACAATCCATTCAATGGTTGTGGTATACCTGCAACAAGATGCTAGAATCTTTGGCTTACTGATAGTTTTCTAACCAGTCTCTCATTAACGCCGTAGTCGCAAATGGGCGTTCCAAAGTAGCCAAATGTCCGCATTCCTCGATTATGCAAAGACGAGAATTCGCTAACAAACTCGATGACTCCTCAGATAATGCCAAAGGCGTAACTTCATCTTGACGTCCACAAATAACTAATGATGGCATGTTGTAACCGGATAAATCATTACGACTATCTGGGCGGTTTAAAATTGCTGTTTGCTGACGCACAAAAGCTTCTTGCCCCACATGTGCGGCCATATCCATAACCGTTGTTGTTAACGCCTCATCCTCCATACGGTCCGGATGAATTAACATCGGTAACAAACGTGGTGTAACTCCCTTAAATTTTCCTTTAGAAGTCAGCGAAATTAAGCCACGACGGCGACGCTTTTGCTCCTCACTATCCTGTCTGGAAGAGGTATCAATTAATGCCAACTTCAGAACACGTTCAGGTGCTTGGCGTAAAATTTCCAAAGATACATACCCGCCCATAGACAAGCCAGCCAATGCGAATTTATCCGGCGCATTATCCAAGATACGCTTGGCCATATCTTCAACACTATCATCCTGTAAAGTATCACCCACATACATGTCTGCAATATCAGATAAGTATTTAAGTTGATGCCCCCAAAGACGTTCATCACATAATAAACCCGGCACCATTACCAAAGGCGTTTTAGACATTTCTTTTCTTTCTGTTTCTTTTATTTAATAAGTGCTGCTATAGATTTGAAACTATCCGTTCCCGCCTTCCCCATCCATTCAAAGGCAACCATTTCCGTTGACACCAAGGTCACTCCTGCTTGTTGCATTCTTTCACAAGCAACTTTTTTATTTTCATTCATTCGGGAGGAAATCGCATCGGTGACTAAAAATACATCATATTCAGCTTGCTGGAATTCAATCGCAGTTTGTAACACGCATACATGTGCTTCCATCCCGCAAATAACAAGTTGTTTTCTTTGGGATTGTTGACCAATAACTTCACGAATCTGATTTTCTCGATAACAAGAAAAATTAATTTTTTCAAAAACTTGTGCTTGAGCTTCATTAAGAAAACTATCCAGTGACTGCGCTGTATGCCCTAATCCCTTCGGATATTGCTCAGAGACAAATACAGGCACACCCAACTGGCAAGCTGTTTGAAGTAAAATCTGTGTATTATCGATCACCTGCCGAGGTTCCGAAACTGCGGGAAGCAAGCCTTCTTGAACATCAACAACGAGCAAAGATGACGAATTCACATTTAATAACATTTCATACGTCTCCTTAAAGAAAAAAACACTTCAATTATACCTTACGATAACCTATTGGGCACGTTGCGAAAAAGCAACGCTTTGACATTATTAATACAAGAAAATCACCAATATCACTGTTTTTTCTAATGGAAAGATTGACAGATAGCCACCAGACCCTAGTATCCCCTACGGTTTCAGTGTAAACTGTAAGTAAGTATTTCAGAAATATTTAAGATATATGTCCGCTTTCCTTTAACGATGTCGGATATTTAATCATTTAGAAGCGAGACTTTATGGCGACAAGCTTTGAAGATTTAGGACTTGGTCCTGAAGTTCTGCGTGCGGTAAGCGATGCAGGTTATACAACCCCGACCCCGATCCAAGAAAAAGCGATCCCTTTCATAATGATGAACAGGGATGTATTGGGGTGCGCACAAACTGGTACAGGGAAAACAGCATCCTTCACCTTGCCAATGATAGACATTTTAGCACATGGTCGCGCACGTGCACGTATGCCACGATCCATTATCCTCGCACCAACACGTGAGCTTGCAGCTCAGGTCGCAGATAACTTCGAAACATACGGCAAATATCATAAGTTATCCATGGCATTGCTTATTGGTGGTATATCTTTCAATGAACAAGAGAAAGCTCTAGATCGCGGTGCAGATGTTCTCATCGCAACCCCAGGCCGCCTTATGGATCATATTGATCGTGGTAAAGTATTATTGTCAGACACAAAAATCGTCGTAATTGATGAAGCAGATCGTATGCTTGATATGGGTTTCATCCCGGATGTGGAAAAAATTATTGGTATGGTTTCTTCCATGCGTCAGACAGTGATGTTCTCTGCGACGATGCCAAAAGAAATTCGTAATCTCGCTGAGAAATTTCTGTCCAATCCAAAAGAATTAACAGTTGATCCACCTTCCTCTACAGCACAAACAATTACGCAAGGTATTGCCCATGTAGGGCCTCGCCAGAAACGTAGCGTTTTGGAAAAATGGTTAAAGGAAGATAATATCCAAAATGGTGTTATTTTCTGTAATCGCAAACGTGACGTCTCAAATCTCCACAAAAGTTTAGAGAAAAAGGGCTTCTCGGTTGGTGCATTACATGGCGATATGGATCAGCATAAACGCATGGAGTGGTTGGAGAAATTCAAGTCGGGTGAGGTAAAGTTCCTCGTCTGCTCTGATGTTGCTGCACGCGGCTTGGATATTGCTGCTGTTAGCCATGTATTTAACTACGATGTTCCTTTAAACGCTGAAGATTATGTGCATCGCATTGGTCGTACAGGTCGCGCCGGACGTGAAGGAACCGCTTATATGCTGGTAACTCATCATGACGAGAAACTGTTAACAGCGATTGAAAAAATCGTTGGATCTTCACTTCCCGTTCTGGAAGGCATGGAACCACGCAGCAAAGAAGATAAAAGCTCAAACGCTAGTCACGAGAATAAGCAAGCTTCAAACAAGAACTACCAAGAGCGTGGAAACCGCAAGAGAGGTAGAAAATATCGTGATCAGGATTTCGAAATCGGAATAGAACCTGAATTTGATATGCCATTTGGACAGACCCCAAATGTGCCAGCCTTCCTATTAAGAAGTTTCAAATAAACTCAATACTATTTTCTGATCATACGAGGATAACTTATGCAAACAATTTTCATCCAAGTGAAAGCTGAGTTAGGACGTGCTTACGAAGTTGCAGATGCAGCCAGTGAAGTGGAACAAGTGTCAGAAGTATATTCCACATCTGGGCATTATGATTTGATGATGAAATGCTATTTGCCAAAAGATGAAGATATTGGTCATTTTGTGAATGAGGCAATTCAAACACTTCCAGGCGTAAAAGACACATTCACAATTATCACATTCAAAGCCTTCTCTTAGTTTGACAAGTCTGATTTGGGAAGTGATAGTAAGTAATCGATTCAATAAAATTTGTAGATTTGACAGAGAGTTAAAATGGTAGCCAAGGTAGATATCAACGAAAACGACGACAAGCTCAAAGCGGAAATTGTAAGTCTTGTTCAATATATCCGTCGCTTTCGTGAAGAAATCGCCCATATGGTCCAACGTGAAAACGACCAAACTCGTTTTGAAAGCATGTCAGATCAACTAGATGAAATTGTTGGTGCGACAGAAAGCGCAACTAATTCAATCCTTGAGTCAGTTGAGAATATTGAAAGTGTTATTGATGGCTTGCGCGAAGCATCTGATGATGCAAAACGCAATGAGTTATGTGATAAAATTTCTGAAAACACCATGCATGCTATGGAAGCATGTACATTCCAAGATATCACTGGTCAGCGCGTAACAAAGATTGTTCGTTCCATGAAATTTGTTGTACAGCGTGTTGATGCGCTGACAGAATTATGGGGTCGAGATGAAATTGAAGATATGGCTGTTGGTTTTGCAAAGGACGATGAACGATCGGGCGATGAAGCTTTGTTGAACGGTCCTGCCCTTCCTGAGGAAACTTCTATTTCCCAAGATGATATCGATAAATTATTCGATTAATTTTTAATTCGTTTTTATAGGGCGACTATGTCTGCAGGTTATAGAGCTGTAACAGCGTTTTTATTGGTCTCTTGGATCATCTTTTATATTCTTCTTGCTTGGTATATCGGTGGCTTCATTCCGTTAGATTCGGATTTTATTGAACTGGCATATTATCCTGTAGCTGGTTTAGCATGGATCCCTATTGCTGCATGGATATTAAAGAAACGCCATCGCGAAGAAAGTTAACTTGAGCTGAAGATTATCTTTTATCTTTTATTAATAGACATTTTTTGTCAAAGACTTATATTAATAAAAGCTAATTCTAACCCAGTGATTGAGTAGATGACTGACAAATCATCAAAGACACTTCTGAAGAAAGCAGAGACAGCATTAGAAGCTGCGATTGAGGAAAATAAACGCGTTCGTTTATCCAATGCCCAACGCATGGGCGAGATAGCCCATGAAATTAAAAACGCTCTTAATTCGATGATGGGTTTTTCGGAAATACTCAAAAATGAGCAATTTGGTGCACATTCTGATCCACGTTATAAAGAATACGCAGATTTTATTCATGAATCGACGCAACATCTTCTTCAGATATGTGAACGGGAACTGACCCAAAGTAAAAATCAAAACCTATTAAATGCCCAACCTTTGCCGACACAAAAAATAGATGTCAATGTTAATGATGTTATCGATACCACAATTACTGGTTTGTCTTCGCTTGCACATGAATTAGAAGTTGATATCAAAATTCAAGTTGACGAAGATTTTCCAATTCTTAAAACTGACCCAGCACGATTACGCCAAGTCCTACATAATCTTGTTTCCAATGCCATTAAGTTTACCCCAAAAGGCGGCCATGTATGTGTGAAAGCAATCGTAGACCGCGAAGAAGGTGCTTTGATCCTAGTTGTAAAAGATAACGGCTTTGGTGTCTCAGCTGAGGATATTTTGAAAATCATGGAACCATTTGAGCAAATTGAAGATATGGAAAAACGTGGTGATCAAGGAAGTGGCCTAGGCTTACCTATCGTAAAACGATTAGTGGATGAAATGGGTGCTGAACTTGAATTTAGAAGCCGAAAAAATGTTGGCACCATGGTTACTCTCAAATTTTCAGACTATTAAATAAAACGCCCTCACCTATTGATTATCCCCAAAGAGATTGTGATACTTATTCTTCTATATACTTTCATGAAGGATATATATTCATGACAATTCAATTGGATACGAGATTAAATGCATGGCGTCCCGATCTTGCCGACATTGCATTGAAGGGCAAGGTGGATGCATCTCGCTTTATCCAAGCAGAAATTGCTTCACCCCATACATCTATTACCAGTTTAAGACGTGGCCCTGGTTTTGAGCATCCAGTAGATAAAGAATTACTTCGAGGCGAAGAAGTTCACATATTTGAAGAAAAAGATGGTTGGTGCTGGGTCCAAAGCAAACGTGATAAATATGTAGGATATTGCGAAACAAAATGCTTAACTAAAGGAAAGTTAAACCTGACCCATCGCATCAATGTGTTACGCAGTTCGGTATTTAAAGAAGCAAGTTTAAAAACTTTGATCATAGACCAGCTGTCACTCAATAGTGAAGTTGAGGTCGTTAATTCAGAGGGAAAGTTCAGCCAATTATCCTGTGGCGGATGGGTATATTCAAAACATTTAGTTTCCTTACATGAATACATATTGCCATTTCAAGTAGCCGCAAAATTTTATTTGAACAGCCCCTACATTTGGGGTGGAAATGGGCATCTAGGCGTTGATTGTTCAGGCTTAATTCAAATGGCTGCCTATGCAGCAGGCTACACCATTCCTCGTGACACTGATATGCAAGAAGATTTTTTTACCGAAGAAGTAGATGGTTTGGACAATATTCAAGTTGGAGACCTCCTATTCTGGCCCGGCCATGTGGCTATTTATGATGGAGAAGGTATTGCTATACATGCAAATGCCACAGAAATGATGACTTGTGCGCATTATCTTGAATTCTTATTACCACATATTGAGCAACAAGAAGGGACTCCGCTCAGATCAATCAAACGCCCTAACTTCGACTTAAAGACAGACCCTTAGTATGGGAAAAACAGAATTAGAACCACGTGCATGGCAACGCATGTTAAGTGGCCGCAGGTTAGACCTTTTAGACCCAAGTCCCGTTGATATCGAAATCGAAGATATTGCACATGGCCTTGCCCGAGTTGCACGGTGGAATGGTCAAACAGAGGGACCTTACGCACTTTCGGTCGCACAGCATAGCATTGTCGTAGAAGAATTTGTCGGCAGATTAAAACCTGATCTACCGGTAAAATGGAGATTGGCAAGCTTACTTCATGATGCCCCAGAATATGTGGTTGGCGATATGATTTCACCTTTTAAATCTGCTATTGGAATTAATTATAGAGATTTAGAACATCGCCTTCAAAAAACAATACATATCCGTTTTGGCCTTCCCCCAGAAATTCCAGATAGCATTGAAAAATTAATCAAACGGGCAGATCGAGCTTCTGCGTATTTTGAAGCCATACAGTTAGCTGGTTTCACAACTTCAGAAGCAAATAAATTATGGCGAAAGCCAAAAGCAATTGGGGAATATAAAATTTCCCTACAATCTCCCGAACAAGCAAAAGAAGCATTTATCATACGCTTTGAACAGTTACTCGATCAGTTGTAAATTTCTCTTGATATTCACCCTTTTTCCGCCACACTTATGATATAGATATAAATCAATGTGATTTTATAGGGGTAAGTTGATGAAATTCAAAAAACGAGGTCTCTTTGCAGCAACTGCACTTACGCTCCTTATTGGCGGAGGCAGTCTGCTTGGCGGGGCATTGTTAAGTGAGAGCTTTGAAAAACTCAATCAAACCTTAACCCAAAACCATGCGGTTAATCCATTGGATAAAACTGGTGGAAAGGAAACGATTGCACCTGAACTCTATACAGGTCAATCAGCTAAACCTGTTATCACTTCAAACGATTTCATGATTGTAACAGCCCATCCAGCTGCCTCTTATGCAGGGGCAGAAATCTTGAAGAAAGGTGGCCGTGCTATAGATGCATTATTGGCAGCACAGCTTGTACTTAACTTGGTTGAACCACAATCTTCGGGAATTGGCGGCGGCGGCTTTTTACTTCATTGGGATAAAAACACAAAGAAAATACAGGCATTTGATGGTCGTGAAGCAGCCCCAATTGGTGTTGATCCTAAATTCTTCTTCTATCCTAATGGTGACGCGAAAACATTTATGGAGGCTGTGGTGGGTGGCGCCTCTGTTGGAGTTCCAGGCCTATTACGTATGTTTGAACTTGCGCGTCAGGAGCAACAAAACTCAGGCTACGAAATCCTGCCATTATCCGAAATCATGGCACCTGCTATTAAGTTGGCTGAAGATGGCTTTCCTGTCAGTCCGCGCTTACATCGGCTTTTATCCAATGATAAATATTTCACATCAGGCATGACAGCCCATACCTACTTTTATGGTGCGAATAACCAACCCGCAGCTATTGGAGAAATTTTAAGAAATCAAGATTATGCGGATACCTTACGTCATCTGGTAGAACATGGCTTAGCCGCATTTTACCAAGGGGAAATTGCCAAAGAAATTGTCCGAGCAGTACAACAAGCCCCAGGAAACCCAGGCAGCATGAATCTATCCGATATGGCTCGTTATCAGGCTAAAATACGTAAAACAACCTGTCTTGAATATAGAGATCTATATGATATTTGCGGTATGCCGCCGCCCTCTTCTGGTGGTATCGCGGTTGCCCAAATCATGGGAATTTTGGACGCCACCAATATAAATCAACAAAAACCAGCCAGCGCGGATTCAATCCAGTTATTTGCAGAAGCCATGAAGTTAGCTTTTGCAGATCGCAATCATTATATCGGTGACACAGATTTTGTCGATGTGCCTGTGGAAGAGTTGATTAATAAGGCATATCTGCATACTCGAGCGCTTGAAATGGACTTGTCCCGTCATCCCAAAGTGAAAGCAGAAGCTGGGCAGCCCGTTCTGGATCATGCCTATAATCGTGCTGCTGATAATGCGATTGAGCTCCCTTCTACCACACATTTAGTTGTTGTCGATAAATACGGTAATGCTGCAAGCATGACGACAAGTATTGAGACAGCTTTTGGTTCCCATCAAATGGTAGGTGGTTTCTTGCTGAATAATCAACTGACTGATTTTGCCATCACAGGTTTTAAAAATGGTCAACCGATTGCCAATCGTATTGAACCAGGAAAACGCCCACGTAGTTCAATGGCGCCGACAATCGTATTAGACAAAGAAGGTAACCTAAAGATACTTACAGGGTCCCCTGGAGGCAGCCGCATCATTGGCTATACTGCCCAAAGTCTTGTTGCTATGCTTGATTGGCAACAAACTGCACAGGAAGCAGCCAATATGCCACGCTTTTTACATCGGAACACAAAACTGGAGCTAGAAGAAGATGGTTTTGTCCCAGAGTTAGTAGAAGATATGCAGGACCGTGGTTATATGGTTTCCACCCGTAAGATGGTAAGCGGGGTCCATATCATTGAACAATTAAAGAATGGTGCCTATCGTTCCGGTACAGACCCACGACGTGAAGGTTACGCATTTGGGGATGACAATATCCCAGATAGCCTTTATGACAGTTTTTCATTGATCCTACCTGAATAATTTTCAAGGAATTTAAATATGTCTCCGCTTTATACAGCAGCCCTTCAGGGCTTCTTGCTCGGTGCTGGCCTGATCATCGCGATCGGTGCCCAAAATGCCTTCATCCTCAAGCAAGGCTTGAAGCGGGAATATGTCTTTGCCCTTAGTACATTTTGTTTTTTATCAGATGCGCTTCTAATTATTGCAGGCATCGCTGGCATGGGAACTCTTGTTTCAAGTAATCCAACTTTCACAAAAATTGCAGCAATTGGCGGTGCCCTATTCCTCATCTGGTTTGGCTTTAACAGTTTTCGATCTGCATTTAAGGGAGAAAGTCTTTCTGCCTCAAAAGAAAGTAGCCCAAAATCCTTATGGAAAGCAGTCGCACTTGTTGCCGCCCTGACTTGGCTTAATCCACATGTATATTTGGATACCGTAGTGATGTTAGGAAGCATTGCAGGCCAATATCCAGCAGATGAACGTATCTATTTTGCTGGTGGGGCCGTATTTGCGTCAATGGCATGGTTTTATACATTGGGCTATGGTGCTGCATGGTTGGCGCCAATCTTTGCAAAACCTATGTCCTGGAAAATTCTTGATTTTAGCATCGGTATTGTCATGTGGTTGATCGCCTATAGTTTAATTGCCACACTTATCTAGAGAATTAGAATAAGCTACTGAGAAATAATAATAGACTCCAACGGTCCTCCTGACGTAGAATCATTCTACTTCAGGAAGCACTAGATGGAAAAACTATTAAACTTACTTGACCAAATTAGAGAAGAGGATGATTTCTCTGTCGATGAGCTGCTTGAAACTCTATGTCACACTTTGGCTAATAAACTAGAAGCAGATCAAATTAGCATCTGGTTTTTTAATAAAGCAAAGGACGAAATGCATGCCCGCAAAATTTTTGTCGTGGCTGATAATCTCTTTAAAGACGGTAGTATTTTACTTAAAGAAGACTGCCCATCCTATTTCCGTGAAGTAATTGAAAATGTCTTTATCGTCGCACCGGATTTTTTCAATCATCATGCATTTATAGATTTCAAAGATCGTCCTGATGATCGTTTCAAGTTTAAATCTATGCTTGATTTTATTTTATATAAAAATAATCAAGCTGTGGGTGTTGTCTGTGTTGGCACAAAAAAAGATTACAAAAATTGGTCTGATGAAGATATTTCCTTTTTGCGCAATGCAGCAACCTTAACAGCGCGCTATCTTTAACATTTATACGTAAACAAAAAGGCGAGGATTTCTCCCCGCCCTTTCAATCTGTCAATGACTAGATCGAGATATTAGTCGCCGCCATGCATATTACGAAGACGTAAACGCAAAGCGTTTAATTTGATGAAGCCTTCTGCGTCACGTTGATCGTAAACATCATCTTCTTCAAATGTAACCATACCTTCACTATATAAGCTATATGGTGACTTACGGCCTGTGATCATCACATTGCCTTTATACAATTTCATACGAACTGTACCTGTCACTTTTTCATTACATTTATCGATTGCCGCCTGAAGCATTTCACGTTCTGGGGAGAACCAGAAACCGTTATATAATAACTCAGCATATTTCGGCATCAATTCATCTTTGGTATGCATTGCACCACGGTCCAAAGTCAGGCTTTCCATCGCACGACGTGCGTGGAACAAGACTGTACCACCTGGTGTTTCATATACACCGCGGGATTTCATACCAATAAAACGGTTTTCTACGATGTCGATACAGCCAACACCATTACGACCACCAAGAACGTTTAGTTTCTCAAGCAAGGTTGCTGGTGACATTTTTTCACCATTGATCGCAACGGGATCACCTGCCTCAAAATCAATTGTGATTTCTTCTGGTTTATCTGGTGCCGCATATGGTGAAACCATACGGGACAGGATATGATCCAATTCTGCTTCAATCCATGGATCCTCAAGCACTTTACCTTCAGAAGAAATATGCAGAAGGTTCGCATCTTGAGAGAATGGCGCTTCGCCACGCTTGTCTTTTGGTACAGGGATTTGGTGCTTTTCAGCATAATCGATCAGCTTTGTACGGCTGGTCAAATCCCATTCACGCCAAGGCGCGATAATTTTGATATCCGGTTTAAGCGCGTAATAGCCAAGTTCGAAACGAACCTGATCGTTCCCTTTACCTGTCGCCCCGTGGGAGACTGCATCCGCACCTGTTTCCAAGGCAATTTCAATTTGACGTTTGGAGATCAATGGACGTGCCACGGATGTGCCGAGCAAATATGTGCCTTCATATAACGCATTCGCACGGAACATTGGGAAGACATAGTCACGTGTGAATTCTTCGCGCAAATCTTCGATATAGATATCTTTGATACCCATCATCTCAGCTTTTTGGCGTGCTGGTTCCAACTCTTCACCCTGACCAAGGTCAGCCGTAAAAGTTACAACTTCACAACCATAATGGTCTTGCAACCAACGAAGAATAATAGATGTGTCCAGACCACCGGAATAGGCAAGGACAACTTTTTTCACATCTTTAGACATATGCTTAAAGCCCCTCAAAAAGAGATTTCCAAACAGCCCGAAAGCTGCCTCTTAAAACTGGAAGGCGAGTATAGGGAAAACGCGGCTTTGAACAAGCCCTGAATTGCAGTTCAACAATTAATATCAGATAAGAACTATCCACATGTTCTGCCACAGTATTATTCCAAAGCATAAGTACATAATACCAATTGTATTATCTAGAAAAATAAAATATCTAAAATAGTGTACGAACTGAAAATCAATCTGAGATAGCAAATGTTAAAGAAATTTGAAAAATCAGGCTTATACTATGCACTCATACTAGTTAGCATATTGTATATTATGCTAGGTATGTATGCGTTTTGGGGATTAGAAAACAATCAAGAGACAGTCAATAGCTTTACTAGTTGGTCAAATCTAACACTAAATGAAAAAGGGGATACATTCGCAGGCTTTGTTACGCCTTTAGTTTTATTTTGGGCGATAGGGTCTGTCTTAATTCAAAGACAAGAGCTCAAAGAAAACAGAACAATATTCGAAGCACAATACTTAGAAACTAAGAAAAATGCGGTCTCAGACTTATTGAATAATATACGCCCTAGTTTAGATAAAAAAGCAGAATACCTTATCTTAAAGGCATCTAAGAAAAATACGCCAACCAATACAGAACTATTAAATTCTCTTAATGGCTGTGAAAAAGCCACATATCTATTAGGTAAACAGAATTGGGATGAACTTTCTATAGGAGAACAATCATATATGCGTTCTCTAATAGATGCTTGCTGCGAATACTCTCTACCTTTTTGGGATATTCAAGAACAGCATGAAAACAACGAACAATTAATAGAATATATAGATTGGTATCTAAAACACACTGAAATAGGTCGCCTTTACAATAAATGTAATTATATTCTAAAGAAAACAGACGATTACCTTAAAAAAGATGGAGGCTATAGTTGGTTACGCAAAAGAGATTGTAAAGACAGCACTTATATATGGGAGCGTCGCTAATCTCCACTCACTACATAGAAGGTAATCCAGCTTCCAATTCTTTGGCGCGGCGTTGCGCTTCAAACTGTTTTTGCAGACGTAGAGGTACACGTTGGCTTTCGGATTTTAGCTGGCCACAAGCTGCCAAGATATCTTCACCCCGTGTTTTACGCACCGGACAGCTATAGCCTGCATTCCAGATCACATCAGCGAATTTTTTGATCTGCTCCGGCGTGGATTGTTCATATTCAGAACCGGGCCACGGGTTGAATGGGATCAAGTTTACTTTGGATGGAATGCCTTTGAGAAGTTTAAGCAACTGACGTGCGTCATCTTCGCTATCATTCACATCTTTCAACATCACATATTCCCATGTGACACGGGAAGAGTTGCTAAGCCCCGGATAATTGCGCACGGCTTCCAAAAGCTTTTCGATATTCCATTTACGGTTAATCGGCACAATTTTGTTACGCAATTCATCATTTGTGGCATGTAGGGAAATCGCCAAAAGTGCGCCTGTTTCATCACCGATACGGGCAATATCGGGCACCACACCAGAGGTGGAAACAGTAATACGACGTTTGGACAGCGCAATCCCTTCCCCATCCATACAAATCTTTAACGCTTTGATCACGTTATCAGTATTATAGAGAGGCTCGCCCATGCCCATAAATACGATATTGGTCAAACGACGATCAATGCTAGATGCTGGCCATTCTTCCAAAGCATCACGGGCCAACATCACCTGCCCCACAATGTCACCCGGTGTCAGGTTACGAACCAGTTTCTGAGTACCTGTATGACAGAAAGTACAAGTTAATGTACAACCAACTTGAGAGGACACACAAAGGGTACCGCGATCATCTTCAGGAATATAAACGGTTTCTGCTTCATTGCCGTCATCATATTTCAACAACCATTTCTGGGTGCCGTCTTTTGATTTTTGATGCACAGAAATCGTTGGGCGTTCAATTTTAAAATGCTCTGCCATTTTAGCGCGCAAAGGCTTCGCCATATTGGTCATCTCATTAAAATCGGTCACCCCACGGTTATAAACCCATTGGAAAAGTTGCTTGGCGCGGAATTTGGCCTCACCCATTTCAAGGACAGCCTCCAGCATATCCTCTTTATCCATACCAATCAGGTTTTTACGCTTGTCTACTTCTGCCTGTTGCCCTTCTTTATGAGCAGGCGCAACCTTTGGACAGGAAGTTTTAGGCGCTTCTTCAACGTTTAAAATTTCAGCTTCAGACATTTTCAATAATTCCAGTTCGGTGCTGTTCGTCCAGCCCGAAACATTTAAGTCGATCCATCATATATCAATTTTTGAGAACCAAGAGGCGGCGCATCTGATTCGCGCATTACAATAAGGCATTTACCAACATCTTCTCAGTTGGCGCGTATGTAACATTATTAGCATAAAAAAGAAAGCGTTATTACTTAAAGTTTAGAGTATTGATAATGAAAGTTTCTGAAAAACTGTTCTAAATCATTTCCCAAAACTTTCTAGGGTTGGTATTATATCTATATAAACAAGGAGATACCTTCATGACCGAAGAAACAGTTGATTATACCGCAGAAGCCAACCTTCTGATCGAAGAAATGAATAAGCAACCAGATGACGTGCATGAAATTCAAATCCGCTTGCGTCAAAAGATTTCAATGATGCGCGCAGAAGGATTACCAATCCCGGAAAACTTCATCAAACTTGAAGCTGAACTGGACAAAGCTTTAACGGTTGAAGATTAAATTTTGAAAATAGAATGAAGCCTTAAGAAATTAAGGCTTCTTTACGTTACACGCATTGTTAACGGCGTTATTCGCTTTACTAAACCCACTTAAAGAATAGGTATCTTTGGTCTTTGTACCGCGTTGCGACACACCAGAAACAACCATTGTATTCCCACCGCGCATGGCTTTAACAATCGCCTTATCATCTTTCTTAAACGCATAAGCTACGGACCCATGGGTGAAGAATTCGAAATTCTTACCGCCAATTTTTACCTTCACACGGGAATCTTTTTTCAAAGGATACCCCATACCGAGGCTTACTTCATGATAACGACTGTCATTTGGACGATGGGTAATAAAGGCAAAAATTTCACCTCGGGCACGGCCGCCTTCTTCATGTTTGGTTGGACGAGACCACATATTACATACTTTGCCACCACCTTCGGTATAAGAATGTGCTTGCCATTTTTTAAATACACCAAGGTCTTTATCTCCCGCAGCCAAAGACGGCGAAGCTACTAAAAGACCTGTTCCAAGAAGCAATGTAGTTGCTTTTAATACGCGTGACATCATGCGTTGAAGTCTCCATCCAAATATTTCATAGATAAACGCCCCCAAATTCAATTCGAATCAAACGGAGGCGATTAAATTAAAATCTACAAGCAAACTATGGCGATTCTATGGTCGAAGGAAAGTAGAAACCTATTCGCCTTTATCATCATATGTATATTCGCGGGAACGAATGATCTGACCGCCATGCACATGCTCAGGCAAAGCCTCTGTCGGACCCCCCGGACGAATAGGACGATCAGCCCAACGACCAAGACTAATTTGACGATCATAAAGCATAATCGCCCCTGCAATCCCTACATTCACACAGAATTTAGTTGGAATTTTAACCAAGTGATCGCATTTTTCCTGAATTTCTGGGGACAGAGAACCACGTTCTGGGCCAAGGATATAAGCCGCTTGCAATGGATGGCGGAAACTTGGCATCCAAACGGCCTCATCACATAATTCTACGCCAACCAATTTGCAGCCTTTTGGCAGTTGAATATCATCGGCATTTCCATATTCATAAAGCGGCATATGCTTTGCGGCTTCGGATGTGTCAGATTGATAAACCTCACGCACATTCACCGCCGGCGCGACCGCAAACACAAAGCTACCGCCAAAGGCATGGGCAGAACGATAAAGACTGCCAACATTTCTTGGTTTGGAAATACCTTCAACACCTAAACCGAAATAACCACGCATGAGGATAAGGCCTCCTTCAGACCTGAATTCTATATCAATATAAAAGGAAATGATTTCTTGCAGAGGGTTCTTGCATATTTTGCCCTAAAAAGGCAAGTTCTAGCCAATGAATAAAAAGCTTTCAAAGCAGTAAAATAACAAAAACCACTAAATTCTCGCGGTGATGGAGCCTAAAGACATGAGCAATGATAACTTGCCTGATGAAAAACGTGCCAATTTGAAACTGGATTTTTCCGGCTGCAATCCGGTTTTGGTCGAAGTCACACGTGGTGGTATTGTTGAAAGTCGTCATCGCGGCAGCATCGCTGTTGTTGATGTTCAAGGCAATGTTCAAGCCGCATGGGGGGATATTACCCAACCCGTTTATGGACGTTCTTCTGTCAAAGCGTTCCAAGCATTACCGATGTTGGAAACAGGCGCGGCTGACGAATTTGGCTTTAGTGATGATGAAATTTCCTTATCTGTGGCTTCTCATGGCGGGGAAGAAGTTCATACCAAAACTGCAGCAAGTATGCTTACGAAAATGGGGTTAGGCGAAGATGACTTGGAATGTGGTGCGCATTGGCCCATGCTTGATGAAGCTGCACGCGAACTTGCCGCAAAAGGGTTAGTGCCAAATCAACTGCATAACAACTGTTCCGGTAAACATGCCGGTATGCTGGCTTTGGCAAAAAAAATTGGCGTTGATACTAAGGGGTATGTGGAACAGACGCATGCTGTGCAACAACGCATCAAAGGCACAATGGAATTTATGTGCGGCATTTCTTTAAACGGCGCAGCGGTGGATCGAGATGGCTGTTCTGCACCTACTTGGGCGGTTCCCCTTGAAAATACAGCTTATGGATTTGCCCGTTTTGCGGTTCCTGACGATTTACCACCTGCCAAAGCGGAAGCGTGTAAACGCATCGCCTCTTCTGTGTTCAAACATCCATTTAATGTGGCAGGCACAGGCCGTTACTGTACCGGCATGATGGAGATACTAAAGGATAAAGTATTTCTAAAAACAGGTGCAGAAGGTTTCTTTAGTGCAGCCCTTCCAGAATACGGTCTTGGCATCGCCTTAAAATGCGATGATGGTTCCACCCGTGGCGCCGAAGCCATGCTCACTGCAACATTACGTCAAATTGGCGTTCTAGACGGGGATGCACTTGAAAAAGCAGCGCAATATATATCTGTTCCTTTGACAAACCGTCGCGAATTCCAGATCGGCGAAATTCGCCCGGCTGGTGAAAACTTCACCTTCTAAGGATTTTTATCTTTTATGCGCGCATTACAAATCACAGAACATGGTGGCATTGATCAGTTAAGGATGGTTGATCTGCCCTCCCGTCCACTGGCGTCTGGTGAAGTGCGCATCAAGGTGAAAGCTGCTGCCCTGAATTTTGCTGATTTATTAGTACTAAAGGGCACCTATCAATCAATTCCTCCCTTACCTTTTATTCCGGGTATGGAAGCTGCGGGTAAAGTGATAGAAGTATCAGACGATGCAGATGGCGTTTACGTTGGCGATGATGTGGCCGCCTTTATCAATGCTGGCGGATATGCCGAAGAACTGGTCACGCATTGCTCAAATATCTGGCAATCCCCAAAAGGTGCAAGCGCATCTGAGGCTGCCGCTTACCCAGTCGCCTATGGGACCTCAGAACTTGCACTTTTTGATCGAGCTAAATTGCAAGAAGGTGAAACCTTGATGGTTCACGGTGCTGCAGGTGGCGTTGGACTAGCAGCTGTACAACTTGGTAAAGCAATGGGAGCAACTGTTATTGCCACGGCGGGCGGTTCGGAAAAATGCGCCTTAGCTAAAGAAAATGGCGCAGATCATGTGATTGATTATAAAAATGAAAGTATTAAGAAACGCGTGCAAAAATTAGTGGGTAAAGTCGACGTCGTTTATGATCCCGTTGGCGGCGATACCTTTAATCAGTCTCTCAGAGTGATAAATTCATTAGGTCGAATTCTACTTGTTGGATTTGCGTCAGGAGATGTACCACGTATTCCTGCCAATCACCTATTGGTCAAAAACATTGACATTCAGGGATATTATTGGGGAGATTACATTAAATATGCGCCCAAGAAAGTTACAAAATCCTTTGAACGCCTAAACAAATTATATCAAGCGAACAAAATCAAACCTCATGTTTCTAAGACTTTCCCCCTTGAAAAAACGGCTGAAGCACTAGAGTTTCTAAAAAGCCGTCAGGCAACCGGCAAAGTCATCATCACAATGGATTAAACTTCCCATGGCGAAGAAAAAACAAACGCTATCCGGTAAAGGCACAAAAAGAGCGACCAAAGCGATCAAAACTCAATATGAAGACTTGCCTTATCCTGAGCGCCGCCCAGAAGATGAGCGCAAACGACTGATCACCGGATCTCCCGGACATCTCGTTGAGTTACGCCATACATTATTTAACGGTAAACTGCCCCAAGACGAAAATGGTAATTTCCGTGTCCTGATTGCAGGTGGTGGCACTGGTGATGCGCTTGTAATGCTTGCCCAACAATTAACTGATGAGAATATTGAAGCTGATATTCATTATATTGATCTTTCTAAAGCATCACGTGCCATCGCTGAAAAACGGGTTAAAGCGCGAAAACTTAAAAACATCACCTTCCATACAGGCTCTCTTCTAGATGCCGCTGACCTTGGTGATTTTCATTACATTGATTGTTGTGGCGTATTACATCACCTGCCCCACCCCCAAGACGGATTTAAAGCATTAGCAAAAGCGTTAAAGCCAAATGGCGGCTTTGGCTTGATGGTCTATGGTACTCATGGGCGGACAGGTGTGTATCAAATGCAAGAAGCATTAAGAATGGTTGCATCGGATGGATCTTCACACGATCGCGTGGAACATACCAAAGAGATATTGGGAAAACTACCTGTCACCAACTGGCTTAATCAAAATGAGGGTATCAATGATCATGAAGTTTCAGATACTGGTATTTTTGACTTGTTGCTTCATTCACAAGATCGTTCCTATACGGTGCCAGAACTTAACCAAGAACTAACAAATGCAGGATTAAAACTAGTTACCTATATTGACCCTGCGCCATACAATCCAGACTTCTATCCTTTGCCTGATCAAACAAGAGATGTTTTAAAAGATAAATCATTAGAAGAGCGTGCGCAATTTTGTGAACTTCTATCCGGCAATATGCACAAACACACTTTATATTGCGTTCCGAACTTACGAGAAAATACAATCACGGCAAAACCTAGTAATATGAACTTGGTGCCTGTATTTCGTGATATTCAAACAGAACAGCAATTTCGATCCATGCCACAAGGCGCCCAACTGGATTTCACACTAAACAGACTAAAATTCCAACCTACCCTACCACCACATGCCGCCCTTATTTTACGGGCAATTGATGGGAAAAGCAGTTTGGAAGACATCCGACGACGCTTACCTGGGCAACCTGACGTCTTTGCCTTCCAAAATATCTTTAGCTATGTGTTTAACGTAATGAATAGTTTCGGAAAACTGTTCCTGAAGCAACGATGATCAAGATGCCTTGAGGCGCAACCATTTTTTAATTTGGCCAGGCTTGCTAATCACCAACATATTACCAACTAAGATAAAGACGACCCCTGCGAGAGCTTCCAATGTCCAGACATAGCCTTCGTAAAAGGTAGAGATACCCAAAGCTACGATAGGGAATAATACCGCCACATAAGCAGCCCGATCGGCGCCAATATTTTTCACCAAAGTCAAATAACATCCGAATGCGATAACAGATGCAACTGCTGCTAAGTAGAAAAGCGACCATAAATAATCAAAACTAGTATCAATTTTAAATTCGATCCCTGCCAATAGAACAATGACAAATGATCCGATCGCACCGTAGGTCATCCCCCATTTGTTATAAGTATTCACGGAAATTCCCGCATTATTGTTGCGCATCGCCAACATATTGCCAAAGGATGCAAATAAGGTCGCTAATAGACATAGAGCAAGACCAAACATGGAATCATCTTCGAAAGATAAGACTTGTACTTCCGGTAAGAATACCAAACCAATACCAAACAGCCCCAAAATACTGGCAATCAAAACACGACCATCTACTTTTTTCTTAAAGAAGATCGCTTGATTGACGATATTCAAGATCGAAATTGTGCAGAAAACAACAGCAACCAATCCACTAGGCAAATATCCGGTCGCCACATAGAAAGTTGAATAGTTAAAACTAAACAACATCAAACCTTGGGCAGCCATAAACAAATGGTCTTTAACGCTAAGGTGTTTTTCTTCTTTCTTACGTGAAAACAAATGTACAAAAGCAAAAAGAATTACACCGGCCAATGCAAAACGATAAGCCACAGAAACAACTGGATGCACCTCCCCCAATTGGAAGGTAATTACAAACCAACTTGATCCCCAGATTAAAATTGTCAGTAAATAAAATGCTGCATTTTGCATTGCCAATCCCGTTCGTATTTATATTTAATTAGAAATCTGTGAAATATTATTACTGTTATATATCACCCCCAACTTTCTGTCCGCCCGTTTCTTGGCATAACATTGTTGATTTAGATGAAACAGTTGAAACAAAAAGAAAAAGCGCGGTGCCGACAAGTCGATCCACCGCGCTTGAATTTTCCGAACCTGCCGAGAATTTAATGCTACCAACCGCATAAAATTCAAGTGGGAGATGGCAGGTTCCAGAGTAGGTTCATTCAGGGGAAAATGAACCTCAGGGGTCACTTATGAAAAGTGTAAACCTTAGGACATCCAGAAAGGTTTGTTACCTTCACGTAATGCATCTGCGCGTGTCATGCCCATGTCATCCAACAAACGTGCATCCAAGGAAGCAAGATGCTTACGCTCTTCAACGCGTGCTTGCCATGTGCGTGCTGCAGTAACTACAGATGCAACCGCAGAACCAAAACCAGACATGATGTCAGCCATTGTATCTACCAATAGACCAGATGTGCCGCCCAATGTATCAACGAATTGTGTGTTTGTAGCCATTTTAACTTCTCCATCAAAACCCAAATCCGATTTCATCGGCAAATAATTTGGGTTATATAATTACATTTTTAAAAGTTCGACCGACTTGGATATTCTCGACAAGCCCGTCTGTTGTCTCTGATGAGCTGTATTTAGGCCTTTTCAATTTTTTCCACAAGAGATAATTTTTTTTGTATCGCATTAGTTTTTTTTATGCGACAGTAACAAAGTAGTTACACAAATCAGGTGCCCCATGCCAAAACGTCTTCCTCCGTTAAATACCTTAAAAGCTTTCGAAGCATCCGCACGACATCTTTCCTTTACCAAGGCAGCAGAGGAACTTTTTGTAACACAAGCAGCGGTTTCACACCAAATCAAAACGTTGGAGCAATCCCTTGGTGTACCTTTATTTAAACGTATGAACCGCGCCTTAATGCTAACCGAAGAAGGTCAGATTTTCTTACCTGCCGTTCGAGAAGCTTTAAAGACTATTCGTGACGCAGTGGAAAAGCTCCATGAACAAGATAGCACGGGTACATTAACAGTTTCTTGTATGCCATCCTTTGCCGCCACATGGATGGTGCCACGTCTCGGAAGATTTCATGCGAAACATCCTGATATTGATTTGCGTATTTCCGCCAATTTTGAACTCACCGACTTCGAACGCGAAGATGTTGATGTTGCTGTTCGTTGGGGGAATGGTCGTGAATATCCGGGTCTGACTTCTGTACATTTTATGACTGAAGATATTTTCCCAGTTTGCAGCCCCAAGCTTTTGGAAGAAGGTGAACATCCCCTTCGTCAACCAAGCGATCTCTATTTCCATACATTACTGCATGATGAGATGCAGACTGACTGGCGTATGTGGTTAAAAGCAGCAGGTGTCGCAGATTATGTGGATGCCAGTCATGGGATGAGTTTCAACTATTCCGATTTGGTATTACAAGCTGCCATTGATGGTCAAGGCGTTGCTCTGGGTCGAAGCTTCCTTGCAAAAGACGCCCTGAAACGTGGCCTTCTTGTAAAACCATTTGAACTTACCTTACCCGGTGACTTTGCTTATTACTTTGTATGCCCTGAAAACAACTTCCAACGGGCAAAGGTACAAGCATTCCATGATTGGTTAATGGAAGAAGCTTCTGACGATAGTTAATGAAAACCTGGACGAAAAATCTATGCAGTCAGATAACCGCGCAATTCATCCATATGGGTAAATACTTTATGAGCACCAGCATCGCGTAATAAATCCGCTTGGCGTTCGCTAACATGCCCTGCTCCTGTAAAACCAAATACATCCATACCAGCAGCTTTTGCCGCCTGAATACCTGTGACGCTATCTTCTATGACCAGCGACTTTTCTGGTGCATAACCCATTTTGGACGCAGCAAGTAAATGAAGATCAGGTGCAGGCTTCGGATTCTCAACAAAACTAGAACTAAAAATATGTTCGACTTCAAACAATTCAAGAATACCTGTGATATCCAACGAAGATAGAAGTCTTTTATAGCCACTATTGGAACAGACACATTTAGGGAAAGGAAGGGTTTTCAATAATGACTTCACACCATCGATCGGCTCAAGCTCTGTTTCCATTCGTGCTTTCGCAATTGATGAAACTTGCATTTGCGCATCTTCTGGCAAAGTCACATTAAAACGAACCTGAATATCCTGCATCAAGTTGAAATCAGTTTTGCCTGCATATTGCTCGCCAAGTTCATGGGCTGTAATATCAATCCGATGGGATTTAAAGAAATCACTATAGATACCAGCGACCAGCGCCTCACTATCAACCAAGACACCATCACAATCAAAAATCACTAAATCATACATCACGCTGATTTACCTTTACCAAAAATCATTTCTTTTGCCGCAAGAACAGCACCGCCGACAATTCCTAAACATGCAATCGCAATCGCCCAGCTTGCCTCAGATCGTCCCGCAAGGATCAATAAGACGGCGCTAATCAAAGGCGTTGCATAACTAGACGCCCCCAGAAGTTTGATATTTCCTTTTTTTACCCCAATATCCCAAGTGAAAAACGCGATACCAACGGGCCCTAATCCCAAACCTGTAATCGCCAACCATTGTATCGTATCTGTCGGTAAATTCGTCTCTTCAAACAATCCATGAAAAACGAAACCAAGAATAGCCGTAACCAAACAAAACCAACCAACCGTATCTGTCGCCACATGGGAAAACTTCCGACTAATCACCGAATAGCTTGACCAAGTTAATGCGCAGGCAATAGCCGCCATATACCCAACTGTATATTCAGCCTTAAAGCTGACCTGCCCGCCATCACTGATCAAAATCCAACAGCCAGCCAACCCACAAAGCGCCCCTGCAACATGGAACCATCGCAATCTTTCTTCGCCTGGCACCAAGGCGGAAAACACAACGATCAACAATGGCCAAAGATAAGCAATTAAACTTGCATCCATTGCTGGGGCATTACGTAACGCGACAAAATACAACGCGTGATAACCAAACAATCCGGCGACACCTAAAAGCCATACAGCCTTTTGTTTCGGCAAATATTTAACTGGATTTTCACGAAATACTAACCATTTGGCACACATCAATCCAAAGGCCAGTGTGAAGGTCATCCCAACGAGCAAAAAAGGCGGGACCGCGCCAGTCCACACAGTAAATAATGCCAACGCCCCCCACAGCAGAATTGCCGTCCCACCAATCAATGTTGCTTGAAACTCAGACATAAAATACCCCTTTTAAAATACCACTTCTTACTTAAGGAGCTTTCTTATATCTAACAAGGAGAAAAGTTATTGAGACGATTTTTCAATGGCCATACGTATAACACGGGCTGTTTCAGCCCATATTTGATAATCAGATAGATCATCAAGTGGCACCCAGCGCGCATCCTTGGCGTCTGAACCCGCCTTCAATTCACCAGAAAATTCAGTTACATAAAAATCAATTAAACTATAGTGAAAATGAGGAAGCTGTATCATATCAGCTACATCAAGAAGCTTTAGTTTTTCTTCCTGAATGATAAGCCCTGTTTCTTCTTTAACTTCACGGGTCGCAGCTTGTTTCATTGTTTCCCCAAATTCCTGCTTACCGCCGGGGATAGACCATGTACCTTGCTTGGGTGGGGTGTCGCGTTGGATCAATAGAACATTATTTTCCCAAAGCAGCACCACCCCAATACCAATAGATGGTTTAGATATTTTTTCTATTTTCACCAACTAGCTCTCAAGGGCCCTAATACATATGTTGACCGCCATTGATGGATAATGTGGACCCCGTTACAAAACCAGCGTCATCAGCCACCAAGAACCGAACACCACGGGCAATCTCATGTGCGCTACCTAAACGACCAACCGGAATTTTAGCAACAATCTTTTCCAATACAACAGGTGGAACTGACCGCACCATATCTGTATCAATATACCCCGGTGCAATTGCATTTACTGTCACGCCTTTTGCAGCACCTTCCTGCGCCAAAGCTTTGGTAAATCCATGAATACCTGATTTCGCTGCCGCATAGTTAACCTGACCATATTGACCAGCTTGACCATTGATTGATCCGATATTCACGATGCGGCCAAAACCACGTTCGCGCATACCATCGATTACATTACGACACATATTGAAACAGGACCCCAGATTGGTATCCAATACTTGTTGCCAGTTATCTGGCGTCATTTTATGAATTGTACCATCACGGGTTATTCCCGCGTTATTAACTAAAATTTCTACTGGCCCTAAATCAGCCTCGATTGCCGCAATCCCTTCTTTACAGGCTTCAAAGTCGGATACATCAAATTTATATGCAGAGATACCTGTTCTATCTGTAAATTCGGCGGCCGCTTGGGCATTTCCGCCATAATTTGCAGCCACAGTATAACCTGCTTCTTTTAATCCGACACAAATGGCTTCACCGATTCCTCGTGTACCACCTGTAACAACGGCAACTCGTCCCATATCTTAAACTCCTTACGTAAGGTTAGATCTTTTGACTTATAATTTTCTTGTTCACAGAGCCATATCACCTCTGCGGGACAACAATATTATTTTTTCATGTCAAAATGATTTCAACACGTTGGAGGAAAAACTCAAAATAAAAAATGCAACTATTTGTAATAATTGAGATAGCGCAGCATTTTCTTATATAGAACTAATTACAAATTTTGGGATAACGCTTTGAGTTCGCTTACAAGTGATGTCAAATCATCACGTTCAAAAGAGAAATCTTCAACTTCTTCTGTGTCATCAGTATGCTTTAATTTCTCAATCAAATCATCGACAACATTTTTAAGCTGGGTGGCAACAATGCCGCATTCGACTGCGGTCAGTTCTGTTACAACTTCTTGATCCATCATAAGTTCGGCAAAAGCTTCCGGGTCATTACGTCCCAAATCAACAAGCTTCGCATCCAGATCAACCCAAACATCTTCCCAGCTGTTATAGAGATCTTTTACTTCACCTGCGGCACCCGCCTCAACGGTCTCTTCCAGTCGCACCATCAAACGCACAAACTGCCATACAACAAAACGAATTTCGGTAGTTTTTTCAGACATGAGTGCCTCCAATAGATTGGGATCAGTTATCAAGTGCTGCTTGTTATACTTATTTTTGATTGCAAGTAAATGACCTTACTTATTTGTTTTTCTTTTAAAGATCGATTT
>NZ_SMMC01000212.1:36622-61066 GCF_009711445.1 Curvivirga aplysinae
TTTTATTTCCTATTTTCTGGCCTATAAAGTTTTATCGGGGTATGGGAGAAAAGAAAAATGAGTAAAATTAAAAACATTCTCTTTATTATGGCAGATCAACTCCGCTGGGATTATCTAAGTTGTGCAGGGCATAAAACTTTAAAAACACCAACTATTGATGCACTTGCTGCACGTGGCACTCGCTTCACCAATGCTTATGTGCAATCGGCTATTTGTGGTCCGTCCCGTGTCTCCTTTTACACTGGTCGCTATGTTACGTCACATGGAGCAACCTGGAATCAAATTCCACTATCAATCGGCGAATGGGGACTTGGAGATTATCTACGTCCTCTTGGTGTGCGGGTCGCTTTAGCCGGCAAAACCCATATGGTTGCCGATATGGCAAGTATGGAAAAGTTATCCATTCAACCGGAAAGTTATGAAGGTATCCTTACTGCTCAAGCAGGTTTTGAACCTTATATCCGTGATGACGGTTTACACCCAGACCAGCTAACCAATCCTGATTTGGCTTACAACCAATATTTACGTAATCAAGGCTATGATGGTGAAAACCCTTGGCATAGCTGGGCAAATGCAGCCGAAGGTGACGATGGTGAAATTCTATCTGGTTGGTATATGCGTAATTGCAATAAGCCCGCACGCATTAAGGCCGAACATTCAGAAACGCCATGGATGACAGATCAAGCCATGAAATTTATGGAAGAGCAAGGTGATGAACCATGGTGCTTACATCTTAGCTATATCAAACCTCATTGGCCTTATATGGCACCAGAGCCTTATTTTTCGAACTTCAATAAAAATGATATACCCAAAGCCAATCGACAGGACCACGAATTAGACAATCCACACCCTGTGGTAAAAGCATTTATGAACCATGCCGAAGGACGTAACTTTGCCCGCGAGGAAACACGTGAAACGGTAATCCCCGCCTATATGGCATTGATCCAGCAATTAGATGACGAATTAGCCCACCTTTTTGAATTTATGGAAAAGAATGGGCGCCTAAACGATACGTTAATCGTTTTTACATCAGATCATGGAGATTACTTGGGAGATCACTGGCTCGGTGAAAAAGAACTTTTCCACGATTGTTCAACCAAAATCCCCCTTATTATTGCAGGCCCCGATATAGCAGAAGGACAAGTGATAGATGAACTTGTCGAAGCAATTGACCTTATACCTACATTTTTGGATAGCTTAGGAGGCACCCTACCAAACCCAAGATTGGAAGGACGATCCCTGCTTCCCTTATTGAAAGATGGCAAAGTAGAAAATTGGCGCGATTATGCGATTTGTGAGTTGGATTATTCTCATCGCGGTGCAAGACTGGACCTAGGTTTAGATGTGAATAGCTGTAAGGCATGGATGATCCGATCAGAAAACTGGAAATACATTCATTACCTTGGCTATCCGGCGCAATTATTCGATATGATCAGTGATCCACTTGAATTAAACGATTTGGGCCAAGATCCCGCTTTCGCCAATATTCGCGAAGAATTTGCCCAAACATTATTTGACTGGCATCTATCGGGACGTAAGGTTCGCAAAACCATCAGTGATCAAGATGTCGAAGCAAGAACAGATAGTTGGCAGAAAAAAGGTGTCATTTTTGGAGAATGGTAACCAAACAATTCAGCCAATCTTTTCTTGCAACTTCATCTAATTCAAGGCATAATTCGCAAATTGCAAATCTTGATTTGTAATATTATGGCTGCAACGACTTCAGGACCTTAAAATCAATGTCCATAAGACCACGCGTATTGTTGGTGGAAGATACTCCGTCTCTGTCCTTGCTATATAAGCAATATATGTCCGAACTCGACGTTGATGTGAAAATCGCCGAGACAGGTAAGTTTGGCTTACAGCTTATTCAAGAATGGAAACCAAATGTTCTTCTGCTTGATATTGAATTACCAGATATGAATGGTCTTGATTTGCTAAAGATCATTCAAGAAAACGAACTGCCTATCAACACAGTTGTGATCACTGCCCATGGATCTGTTGCCGTGGCAGTAGATGCTATGCGGACAGGGGCTTATGACTTCATCGTAAAGCCCTTTAATGCCAATCGTTTACGCGTGACGATCACCAACGCTTTAGAACAATTAAAACTTACAGAACTTGTCGAAAGTATCAAGGATTCCAGCCGCGCGAATTTTGAAGGTTTTGTGGGCTCCTCCCTTTCCATGCAAGCTGTTTATCGCATTATCGATTCGGCTGCAACATCCAAAGCCACTGTTTTTATTACTGGTGAATCCGGTACAGGTAAGGAAGTTTGTGCAGAAGCAATTCATCGCCAAAGCAAACGGGCGGAAAATCCATTTATAGCTATCAACTGTGGCGCTATTCCACGCGACCTCATGGAATCAGAAATTTTCGGTCATAAAAAAGGCGCTTTTACGGGGGCAACGGCCGACCGCGATGGCGCTGCCACCATGGCCAATGGCGGCACTCTATTTCTAGACGAAATCGGTGAAATGCCGATGGAGTTACAAACTAAACTCTTACGTTTCATTCAAACAGGCACCTTCCAAAAAGTAGGGGGAAGCCAAGTTGAAGAAGTGAATGTAAGATTCATCTGTGCGACCAATCGTGATGTTTTGGAAGAAGTTGAACAAGGTAATTTCCGTGAGGATTTATATTATCGCCTTCATGTAATCCCTATTCCGATGCCGCCACTCAGAGAGCGAGGCGAAGATATCTTATTGATCGCTCGTAAATTCTTAAGAGACTATACCTTAGAAGAAGAAAAAAACTTCCGCGGCTTTAGTGAACAAGTGGAACGCATTCTGGCCACCTATAAATGGCCGGGGAATGTACGTGAACTACAGAATATTATCCGCAACATCGTCGTATTAAATGATGGTGAAATTGTACAGCCAGAGATGTTACCACCGCCACTCAGCCATATTGAAATTTCACCTGAACAAGCCAAACTTGTTGATGCACAAATAGCAAAAGCAGGTCATGCCATGACGATGAGAGATCCAACTACAGTTTCTCCACTTTGGATCGCAGAAAAATCCTATATTGAAATGGCGATTCAGGTATGTGAAGGCAATATCCCTCAAGCCGCAAGAAAACTAGAGGTTGCGCCATCCACGTTGTATCGAAAGATCGAAAGTTGGAAAAGCAAAGCTGTTGTAACAACTGAAGCTGTTGGGGATTAGTCTTTTTTGCGGATTAATCCTGCGAAGAAACCATCCATACCACCGATCTCAGCCAAGATGTCTGGACGACAGCGCAACAGGCCTTCATCGGTGATGCAGTCTTCAACACCATCGATAATGTTTTTCGGAATAGCGATAAATTCGCCATCTGACAGGCTATTCATAAAGCTTTGAAATTGATGTTCAGCTTCTTCTTTTTGTAAAGAGCAAACTGCATACATCATATATCCACCGGACTTAACCATATCCCATGCCGCAGGTAATAAACGTGCTTGTGTCGCGACTAACTTATCAACATCTTCCTGCGATTTAATATGGGCTAAATCCGGGTGGCGGCGCATGGTTCCTGTTGCCCCACAAGGTGCATCCACAAATACAAAATCTGCTTGCTCTGCTGGCTTCCATTTCACAACATCAGCTACATGAATATCTGCAGATAAACCCATTCTGTCTAAATTCTCATGCAAGCGCGCTAAACGTGGTTTGGAAATATCAACTGCTGTCACCTTTGCACCAGCTGCAGCCATCTGCATGGTCTTTCCGCCGGGAGCCGCACATAAGTCCAAAGTAGTTTTACTATCAAAACCGCCGATCAGTTTATCTGCAATCTTAAGCGGTAGCGAACTTGCTAAATCCTGCACCCACCAGTGGCCTTCGCTAAATCCGGGTACATTTTGCATATGATATCCAGCAGGTAAACGCTGCCCACCGCCAGGCAAATCAATAGCATCTGTTAATTTTTCAGCATCTTTCAAATGGCGTGGGGAAACATCAATGGGTGCTTCTTCAAGATTGGCTTCCGCCATCGCTTGCGCGGTTTCCTCACCATAATCACGGACCCAACTATCCCAAATCCAGGCGGGTGTATTTAATTTTGCAGCATTTTGGATTGCAAGCAATGCATCTCCTTCTCGATCTGCACGACCAAGAATAGCATTAATTAATCCTTTGAATTTACGGATAATGGCGAATTCAGACGTTTTATCCAATAATGAAAGCAATTCGCCAACAGCCGCATGAGGTGGCGTATCTAGTATTAATAATTGCACCATTCCAACGCGTAAGAAATGTGCGACCATTCCCTGATCACCCGTTACCGGACGTTCCAAAAATTCTTCTGCCAAAGCATCCAATTGTCCTTTGTAACGTAAACTATTAAGGACGATTGCACGGGCAAACCCTTTATCCCGATCTTCCAATTGATTGAGATCATCGGCCAGTTGTAATTGAGCTTGATCAAAACTCTGTCCTTTATCAAGGATACGACGCAGCATACGCAACGCAACAAGACGTGCGGATATTTCTGCATGCTCACGACGACGATATGGAGGCTTGGAACGATTTTTGGAATTTCTGGATGTATTTGTCATAAGCAGGGTTATGACCCGAAAAACACATGAAAGAAAGGGAAAAGATTAAATCTTTACTTTTATAAAGAGTAATCACATATATAGATCATTATGGAAAAATTAAAAAACCTGTTCAAATCTTCAAAAGCACCTGTTGAAAAACAAGCTTCTCCAACAATGACATCTGGTGATGATGAACCTATCATGGACCCAGAAGTTAAAGGTCATGATTCAAAAACACTTGCTGAATTAAAGGCTGATGAAGCCGGGCGACGTTGGCGTAAAATGGCGGAAGAAAACGGAGAAGTTGAAATTGAAATCGGTGGCCCGAAAGGTTTAGAACCGACCCGTTATGGTGATTGGGAAAAAGCTGGTCGTTGCATTGATTTTTAAGGACTAAGCTTATTCAATAGAGCAAATCTTCCAAATCGCTTACATCTTCTGCATCTATGACCTTCCTTGCAAGATCATATGAAAAACCTTGTCGCGCTAACGCTGCCATATCGCGATCTCGTCTCTCTGCTCTCTCTTTCATCCGAAAAGGCCCTAAACGCCTTTTCTTTGCGTAAGAAATTGCAGCTTCTGTATCACTATCCCCTTCTAATTCCTCCTCAAGCTCCAAAAGAGCTGCATCAATATCAGATGACCCAACGCCTTTCGATATAAGCTTCATTCGAATGGCTTTTACAGATTTACCTTGCCGATGTTGAGAAAAAGCAATGGAACGCGCATAAAGTTGATCATTTAACAAACCAACTTCGATAAATCGTTCCACTATTTCATCAACCGCTTGCCGTCCTTCCTCGCGATCTGTTCCCAGTTGCATATGGGATTTATCAACCCGGCGCATCAAGACACGACGTAAATTTTCCGCACTACTGGAAAATCGTTCCAAATAGTAAAGAGCAACGTTATTTAAACGTGCTGCATTTGCTGGCTTGGGCTTCTTTTCTTTTCGGGCTGGTATTTTGGTTTTAGCTTTTGTTTTTCGCGGGTTATTCTTGGCAAGGCGCGCAAAAGGAACAAGCTTGTTATCATCATTCATTTTCACCTTCCTTCCCCAAAACATAAAATTAAAAAAACCACATTCCTGTGATGATCATCACAGGCAGTTCGCCTAACCATCCTTATAGTCATATTTAGAAAGAGGCAAAAACCTTTTTCATCCAAGACGAGCTTGAAGTGCCTTGGCTAAGATATCCTGCCCCTCCCATCCTGTCATGGCACGACAGCTAATTTAAAACGGCGCTCAAATTTATTGGGCGCCGTTTTATTTGCTAGTACAATATCCAAAAACACGGTAAAACCAAAATACATTCATGATCTATCTCATAGATATTTCAATTACAGCAGTAATGTATAAGGCCTAATAAATAACATGGCAAAGCCGGGAAAATTTCAAGATCGAGGCGTCTATATTGGTTTTGAAACCAAAAATTTAGGTGGCATGCGGTGTCGCCCTTCCAAAGTTGAAGGCAGCGTCTATGAAGCCTTGATCAGTAATTGGGCCGGCGATTCTGCTCTTGGTGTTGGTGGGGATTTGGTCATGCCCTTCCTTGACGTCATGGAATGGGCTGAACTTTCAGATCGAGATAAAGCTCTTCATGCTTCCGTTTCTCAATATGGCTATAAAACCGAGGGATATATTGACCCCCAAGCCATGCGTGAAATTCGATTTGAAACTGACATGGCTTTTGCTGATCCGATCTTGCGCATGCGCGCAGTTGAAGAATTACGTATCGAATCAATAGATTCTCAAAATACGTATTTTGAAATTCTTTCTATTTTTGCACGTAAATACGGGGCAACAATCGATAATCGTGAATTGAAATATGTAAGTCGCAGTATCCTGCAACAGTTAGCCCGAGAAAACCCGGAAGACGTTTTACGCCTGACACGCGAAATCACGAAAGCAGCGGCAGAACATGGTGAAATCACCCCGGAAACCCTTTCTGCACGCCTTGATTTCTATTCTTCTTTTGCAGCCCCTATCTGTTCTATCCTTGATAAGGATAGTAAAGATAGAGATATTGGATATCTCAGTCGCCAATTAGGTGCACTAGAAGACTTAATGGATCGTTTGGAAGAATTTCGCGAGGGCACAAATATCGAAATCTCAGGCTTCATCACGAACATCCAAGAAAATGCAGATAAATTTCTTGATTTTGCCCAGAAACAAGCAAGTGCTATTCAGCTTCTTATAGTGGATGATCGATCCTATACACATGATGATATGTTCAAAGAGTTAAAAAAAGAGCTTTATGAAAACCGAATGCATATCGCCTATGCCCTTGATGGTTGGGAACAACACTATGTAGGCTGGAAAAAACTACAAAATGACTCTCAGGAAACAAAAGAGGACTTTATCATCAAGTTATTCCGTGTCATGCCACAGCCGACCCGTGAAGTTGAAATGGTATCTATTGGCTATGACATGTCAGGTGTTGGTAGCCGTGCGGGCACTGTTCGAATGATGCATAGTTGGGATAGTGAAAGCGAAGATCTTGAGCTAAAAAACCGAGTAGAAGCAGGAAAATTTAATAAATCAGCATTGGAAGTTGTAAATTCGGACCTTCGCAGTAAAAGACAGATTGAACGTTCAGCAGGCCGTGATGATAATAAGGATTATTAAATCAAATTCATAAATATTATGCAGCTGAAAGACAGACTGTTTTCCTTACCCCTCTTGAATTCATGTAACTGAACTTCTAAGTTCAAGCCAATTGCATATACAAATATTAAAATTCATTCTCCTATCGAAGGAAAAGAGTTCCTATGTCGGAAGTTGCTACGCCTAGACGTTTTGGCCGCATTAATTGGATCGGTGCGAGCTATCTTTATGTAAAAGAAGTGAAACGTTTCCTCAATGTTTTCACACAAACGGTTGCTGCCCCTGTGATCACGACCCTGCTGTTTCTTGCTATCTTCACCCTAGCATTAGGTCGGGCAGTTGAAACAGTAAATGGCGTTGCCTTTGCATCTTTCCTTGCACCAGGCTTGATAATGATGAGTATGGCGCAAAATGCCTTTGCAAATACGTCTTCATCCTTGGTAATTTCCAAGATCCAAGGAAATATTGTCGACGTTTTATTACCACCAATCAGCCCTTTTGAATTTACAGCAGCTTATACATTAGGTGGTGTAACACGTGGTACACTTGTTGGTTTTGTCACTGCGATCGCCATGTCTTTCTTTGTAGATATGTCTATCCATAACCTTTTCTTTGTGATTTTTCATGCCGTTATGGCATCTATGATGCTGTCTTTGCTTGGTATTCTTGGCGGTCTTTGGTCAGAGAAATTTGACCATATTGCTGCGGTTACCAATTTTGTAATTATGCCTTTTTCATTCCTAAGCGGTACCTTTTATTCCATTACCCGCTTACCGGAACCATTTTATACCCTGACCCAATTCAATCCATTTTTCTATATGATTGATGGATTCCGTTACGGCTTTATCGGCCAATCAGATTCTGTTCCTATGATTGGAGTTGCCGTTATGCTGGGTGTAAATGCAGCATTATTTCTAAGTGCTTGGCGCTGGGTAAAATCTGGCTATAAGTTAAAAGCTTAAGGTAAGGATCTGGACCATGTCAGATACAATCATACCCGTAAAACTAAGCTACCTGAACCTCATTGGTATTCGCACCTTGGTAGAACGCGAACTACGTCGTGAAGTTCGCTTCTTTGGTGTATCTGTTATTGGTCCTGCCCTTCAAGCGGCTTTATTCGCGCTTATAATTACAATTGCTGTTGGCGAAAACATGCCAAAAACCAATGGCTTGGATTATATTGTTTTTCTTTCCACGGGCTTCATCATTACATCCATGCTTCAGCGTGCTTTTGAATCAACAGCTTTCTCGCTGATGTTTGATAAGCTTGAAGGTAATATTGAAGATATACTTGGCGCGCCGTTCATTGGATTCGAGATCTTGTTAAGCTATACAATTTCTTCGATGTTTGTGGCCTTTACCATTGGCGTTTCTGTATGGATGGTATTGCTTCTAATGGGCGGGCCAACAATGCCTATACATATACCCGAGCTTATTTCTGCCATTTTGATTGGGTGTTTTTTATTTTCTTCGGCAGGTGTACTTGCAACTATTTGGTCCGAGAAATGGGATAAGCTTTCCGCAAAAGAAACCTTCTTTGTTATGCCATTGATGTTCTTGTCTGGTTCATTCTTTCCAAGAAGCGCCGTAATCGAAGAATTGCAATTCCTATTAGATTACAACCCTGTATTTCGTCTTGTCGAGGCCGTGCGTTATGGTTTTACCGGCGCACATGAACTAGATATCTGGGCAGGGTTAGGTATGGCATCCATTTGGATGGTTGTAATTTGGGCGATTACCCTCGTCGTTCTGAGCACCGGATATAAAATCAAACCGTAAATCCACCACTACATCTCATAAAAGTAGTAGAACAAGGTTAAATCGCCTGAAAACCGCTCTTTTCCTCTCTTTTCAATTGACAGGGCGCATGAAGAACGGCATTCCTGCTTCTTTCCAAAAGTGGAAATTTCATCTTTAACTCCAAAAAATCAGAAAGGTCTGTTTTTTATGTCATCTCAAGAGACATTGGCGCCTGAAACAAGCGCTGTGATGAACACTTACGCACGGTTCCCAGAAGCTATGGTCCGGGGCGAAGGGGTGTATCTCTTCGATGAGAAAGAACGACGATTCTTGGACTTTTATGCGGGCATCGCTGTAAATGGGTTAGGTCATTGTCATCCACATCTTGTTAAAACCTTACAAGATCAGGCAACAAAACTTTGGCATGTCAGTAATTTATACCATATTCCCGAGCAAGAGAGATTAGCCAAACGCCTCACTGCAAACAGTTTTGCGGATCGTGTTTTCTTCACCAATTCTGGTGTTGAAGCCATGGAAGGAATGATCAAACTTGCGCGTCGCTATCATTATGTAGATGGCAATCCAAATAAATGGCGGATCATTACGGTTCAAGGTGCATTTCATGGACGCTCACTTGCAACGATCTCTGCGGCGGCAAATCCGAAATATGTAGAAGGTTTTGGTCCAGCCGTTGACGGTTTTGACAATGTTCCATTTGGTAATCTGAATGAATTGCGTAGTGCAATTACCGAAGAAACCGCTGCGATCTTGATCGAACCAATTCAAGGTGAAGGCGGTATCCGTCCAGCCAATATGGAATATCTAAAAGGTTTACGCGAAGCAGCAGACGAATTCGGCCTGTTATTGATCTTCGATGAAATTCAATGCGGTAATGCACGTACTGGTAAGATGTGGGGCCATGAATGGGCAGATATTAAGCCAGACGCAATTGCAACGGCCAAAGGTCTTGGTGGTGGTTTCCCTGTGGGTTGCTTTATGGCCACCGAAGAAGCTGCAAAAGGTTTGGTACCAGGCGTACATGGCACGACATATGGCGGCAATCCATTAGCTATGGCAGCTGCCAATGCCGTTTTAGATGTGACTGAGAAAGATGGCTTCCTTGACCATGTGCAAGAAGTAGCTAGCTATCTACAAGGTAAATTAGATCAATTGGTTGCAGATCACTCTTCAATCTTCACAAGTTGGCGTGGTGCAGGTCTGATGATCGGACTTCAGGCCAACGCAGAAAACATTGAAGCAATCAAAGTTATCTCAGCTTTCAAGGATGAAGGCCTACTAACTGTTGGTGCCGCGGATAATATCATCCGTTTATTGCCACCATTGATTATCGAAAAAGAACATATTGACGAAGCATATGCTGCTATGGACGCAGCAGCTAAAAAGCTGGAGGGCTAAGGTCATGACAAATTCTCCAAAACATTTCCTAGATCTTGATCATTTTCAAGAAACTGAATTACGTTCTATGCTGGATGCTGGTAATGCTTTTCGTAAAGGGAACGCGCGCGGCACAGAGAAACCATTAGAAGGTAAAGTACTTGCTTGTATCTTTGAAAAACCGTCTACACGTACGCGTTTAAGCTTTGACGTTGGTATGAAACAATTAGGTGGTGAAGTTGTTGTTATTACACCATCTGAATCTCAACTTGGCCACGGCGAAAGCATTGCTGATACGGCACGTGTTTTAAGCCGCTATGTAGATGCAATCATGATCCGAACAACAACAGAAGATAAACTTTTAGAATTGGCGGAATATGCAACTGTGCCCGTGATTAATGGCCTGACAGACCGCACACATCCATGTCAGTTGATGGCTGACGTTATGACCTATGAACAACATCGTGGTTCCATCAAAGGAAAAACAATTACTTGGTCTGGTGATGGTAACAATATGGCAACAAGCTTCATTCACGCTGCTGTACGTTTTGATTTCACCTTGCGTTTGGCAACACCTGAAGAATTACCTGTACCACAGGATGTTATCGATTGGGCAAAAGCTGAAGGTGGCAATATTGAAGTTTATCATAGCCCGGAACCTGCAGCAGAAGGTGCAGATTGCATTGTCACAGATACATGGGTGTCAATGGGTGATAAAGATGCCCCTGTGCGTCACAACTTACTTAAATCTTTCCAAGTCGATGAAAGATTAATGGCACGCGCAAAATCCGATGCTATCTTTATGCATTGTTTACCAGCTTATCGCGGTAATGAAGTAACCGCAGAAGTTATTGATGGCCCTCAATCCGTCATTTGGGATGAAGCGGAAAATCGCCTTCATGCTCAAAAAGGGGTTTTGGCATATTGCTTGGATGCTCTATAAAGCGTCAAAATTTTACAATGAGACGGGCTAAGGTTAAACTTGGCTTATGCTAATAAAAGCTTGGGGTCTTGAAAAAGGCCCCAAGCTGCTTATTTGTGGCACTAAATTTCAAATAGCTACAAAAGCAAAAAAGAAATAGGTTCGAAATGTCTGATACAACAAAACTCACCGACGATATGGTATTACCTTTCATGATCGAAGAATCCGGCATTAATGGCCGTATCGTACGTATGGGTAAATCCATTGATACCATCCTGAAACGTCATCCAGAGGTTCCCTACCCTGCACAGGTTTTATTGGGACAATTTCTAACACTAGGCGCAGCAATGGCCACTGCATTGAAATATGATGGTGTCTTTACATTGCAAGCAAAAGGCGACGGCCCTGTCTCCATGATGGTTGCAGATGTCACCAGTGACGGCAATGTACGTGGCTATATCAAAGTCGATAAAGATTTACCTGATTACGATGATTGCATGCGTGCGCCTGTCCTTTTCCTACTGGAAAAAGGTTATATGGCTTTTACTGTGGATCAAGGCCAAGATATGGAACGCTATCAAGGTATCGTGGAAATTCGTGGTAAAACGTTGGAGGAAGCTGTGGGCCATTATTTTGCGCAATCAGATCAGTTAGCCTCCCGTGTGCATTTAGCTGCGGGCAAAGGTGAAGATGGCAATTGGCGATCTAGTTGTATCATGCTTCAAAAGATGCCAGAGGAAGGCGGCAACATCGTTAAATCCATGGAAGGCGAAGCCTTGGAAGAATGGATGCGTGCAGTTACTTTAATGAAAAGTGCTACAGAAGAAGAAATGACCGATGAAAAATTAGGCGCAAATGACCTTCTCTACCGCCTTTTCCATGAAGATGGTGTTCGTATTTATGATACAAAACCTCTGGATATTAACTGCCGCTGTTCTCGTGAGAAAGTATCTGGTGCTCTTTTGCAATTAAATGCTGATGATCTAGAACATGCGATGGAAAATGATAAGATCGCGGTCACTTGCGAATTTTGTAACACAACTTACGAATTCAATGATCAAGACATCGCGCAGATGAAAACTAGACATTGATAATTAGTTTAAAACATCTTTTATCTACGCCCATAGTGATCTCTTGACCATTATGGGCGAATTTGTTCATAGTATGCCTCTAAATTTCTGAAAGATAATCGCGGGGAAAAATTATGCGCAAAATGATCAGATCATTATTTGTCTTAGGCATTGTCACAATTGTAACAGCATGCTCAACAAATGTAGAAAGACATAACTTTCCCGATCTTACCTTTACACATTTGCAAAGAATTAATTTAGACGTTGCATCCATTGAGGTTGTGCAAGCTTATCAACCACCGTTACAACAGCCACATATAGAACATGAAACACCGATCTCCATGCTGGCAACAACAGCGACATGGGCAGAAGATGTCTTTAAATCGGTCGGACAATCCGGTTCCGCAAAAATCATAATTTCAGAGGCGTCAATTGTTGAGGAAGCTCTATCAAACAATAACAGTATCACAAGTACATTCACGACGGAACAATCCGAAAAATATACGTCTAAATTGACTGTTGAAATTCAAATTCAAGACGCCTTTGGTGGCAGCGCGACAACCAATAGTTCTGTAAGCCGAAGTATAACGGTAGCGGAAGATATTTCTTTAACAGGTCGTGAACGTGTATGGTTCGATCTAATCGAAGATACAATCAATGATATGAATTTAAAAATCCGCGACGGAATTGGTAAATATCTAAAAGATTATCTTCGTTAATCTAATTTAGATTTTCCCGTGAAACGGTCTGTTTAATAATTGGCGGATCGTTTCACCAATATCGGCCCCATCGGTGACGATACGATTCACTGCTTCACAGATTGGCATATCCACATCTAATCTGCGTGCTAAATCTGTGACCGAAGTCGCAGACCATACCCCCTCGGTCACTGCACGACGTTCTGCTAAAATTGTTTCGACACTACGTCCTTTGCCCAGTTCTATACCAAAAGACATATTACGGGATTGAGGGCTGTTACATGTAAGTGCCAAATCCCCCAGTCCACATAGGCTCATTAAGGTTTCTGACTTGGCGCCGAGCTTCTCACCGAGGCGCATGACTTCTGCTAATCCGCGTGTAACCAAGGCAGCTCGTGCGTTTTCTCCAAGTTCACGACCCGTCACAATACCACAAGCAATTGCTAAAACATTTTTTACAGCCCCACCAATTTCAGCACCAACGAGATCATCTGTCGGATAAGGACGAAATGTCGGTGCTGCCACAGCTTTCATAATCAACTCACGGGAAGCCTCATGTCTCGAAGCCACTGTCACTGCTGTCGGCAGTCCGATAGCAACTTCCGACGCAAATGTTGGTCCTGAAAGAATAGCAATATGTGCCTCTGGCATGACCTCTTGTGCGACTTCGTGCATCAACGCTCCTGTTGCTTGCTCGACACCCTTACAACACAAGGCGATCGCTTTACCAGCAACATATGGAGCCATCTCTTCAGCAACCTTTCGCATATGCTGGCTAGGCACAACCAACAAAATGACCTCCGCAGCAGCAAGGGCTTCTTTCATATCGCCCGTTGCACAAATGCCGGCATCAAGGCGCGTCTCTGGCAGATATAACGGGTTACCACGACCTTCGTTGATATCTTCAACAACCTGTGTATTACGTGCCCATAAGATAACATCAGACCCAGCGCGGCGTGAGGCACAAGCCAAAGCAGTTCCCCATGCTCCACCACCAATCACAGTTGTTTTGAGTGCAGTCATTTTCTTCTTCTCTTAGTCAATCTTTAAACTATCAAGTGGCCAACGGGGTTTTGCAGCGACATTTAAATCACTCGTTAATCCGCGGCGTAAACGTTCTAAGCCCGCCCAGGCAATCATAGCACCATTATCTGTGCATAGCTTCACCGGTGGCGCAACGAAACGCATATTTTGAGCTGCTGCTGCATCCGTTAAAACAGCACGTAATGCTTTATTCGCTGCAACACCACCTCCGACAACGAGGGCATGACCGTCCCCACATTCGGCACGAAAACGTTCCATTGCACGACGACATCGATCAGCAAATACATCACCAACAGCCAATTGAAAGCCTGCACAAATATCCGCAAGCGCTTGTGCATCTCTTTCATCTTCCGACAGTTTTTCAATCTGCTGACGCACTGCCGTTTTCAAACCGGAAAAAGAAAAATCGCAGTCAGGACGACCTACCATTGGCCGCGGCAATTTAAAACGATGAGGATCACCTGATGCCGCTGCTTTTTCGACATTTGGTCCACCTGGATATTCTAACCCCAGTAATTTGGCAGTTTTATCAAATGCTTCACCAACCGCATCGTCAATAGTAGAACCATAAAGCTCATAATCCCCGACACCACGAACACAAAGAATTTGACAATGTCCGCCAGATACGAGGAGCAATAAATATGGAAATGCAACATCTTCGCTAAGACGTGCAGTCAAAGCATGACCTTCCAAATGGTTAACGGATACAAAAGGTTTATTTGCGGCAAGTGCCAGAGCTTTTGCAGTCATCATACCAACCATTACGCCGCCGATAAGCCCTGGTCCTGTTGTTGCCGCGATTGCATCCAAATCCGTTAGTTCTAGGTTGGCTTCATTTAGAGCACGCTCCACAATACTGTCCATATGGTCTAAATGACTGCGTGCCGCAATTTCAGGAACCACCCCACCATAGGGACGATGATCATCTAATTGCGATAGAACGATATTGGAAAGGATTTCACCACTGGATTGATCGTCCTTTACAGAAACGACTGCTGCTGCGGTTTCATCACAAGATGTTTCTATTCCGAGGACTAACATTCAAATTGCTCAAAAATCTATAATTTTCTTCTATAACCTTGCTAGAAGGGTGTAGCCTATCAGGCCCAAATAGGCTACAGCTTGTTTCATAGAAAATTGCATTTTTTACCTGTTTCAACAACAGGCAAATTCCAACTTCTCAGATGATAGGTCTTTCATGGCAAAAATTCTAAAAATCGGTACTCGTGCCTCTCCACTCGCACTGGCACAAGCCTATGAAACACGCGACAAATTGATAGCCGCTCATCCTGAACTAAAATGTGAAATCGTGGAATTGAAGACCACAGGTGATAAGATATTGGATCGCCCGTTATCAGAAGTGGGCGGCAAAGGTTTGTTCACTAAAGAATTAGATGAAGCGTTAGCCGATGGCCGTGCGGATATTTCCGTACATTCTATGAAAGACTTAGAAACACAAATCCCTGTAGACCAACAACTTGGTGCAGTTTTGCCACGTGAAGATGTACGTGATGCATTTATTTGTACAAAGGCAAAAACTTTAGCTGACTTGCCACACGGTGCCGTTGTAGGCACCTCTTCATTACGTCGCCAAGCTCAAATCCTTGGAAAATACCCTCACCTAAACGTCGTAACTTTCCGTGGAAATGTGCAGACACGTCTGCGTAAATTGGAAGAAGGCCAAGCCGATGCAACCTTGTTAGCCATGGCAGGGCTTAATCGATTAGATATGACAGAAGTTGTGACATCTGCCTTAGAGGTTGATGATATTTTACCGGCAGTTGCACAAGGCGCAATTGCCATAACCTTACGAAAAGGTGATAATGAAACGCAAGCCTTGCTTGATCCGTTAAACTGCGAAAAAACAGCGACACGTGTGACAGCTGAACGGGCTTTTCTTGCAAAATTGGACGGGTCTTGCCGCACACCAATTGCTGGCTTGGCTGAATTTACCGACGATGGACGCTTGCGATTACGTGGGATGGCCTTATCTTATAATGGTGAACGCCAAATTCTGGAAGAAGACTTTGCCGCAATTGAAGATGCATTTGATCTTGGTAGCCGCATTGGTGAAAAAGTAAAAGCACAGATGGGAGATAATTTCTTCGGTGAATAACACGATAGAACATCCGAACAATATAGTTCTTGTCACGCGCCCGAAAGAAGATGCAGCAAGCTTGCTGGAAATTCTTGATAGGCGCGGTTACACCTCTCTCTCCTCTCCACTTTTAAAAATAAATCATATTACTCCACCGACAGAATTTCCTGATTGGTTAGCAGAATCACAGGCCTTAGTTTTAACTTCTGCAAATGGTGTACGTGCGCTCACCTCTAATGAGAAACACAAACATACATACATTCGGTTACCTATCTATGCTGTTGGCGATGCCACTGCAAGGGAAGCAAGAGATGCAGGTTTTAACCAAATAGAGACGGCAGCTGGTGATGTAGATAAACTTGCTGATTTAATTAAGAAAAAATTAAATCCTGAAAATGGGCCCGTAACTCATATTGCGGGCAGTAAGCTTGCAGGCGATCTCGCCAACCTGCTCGAAAAAAATGGTTTCACCTATCATCGAGCCACATTATATGACTCAATTAAAGCGACAAATTTGTCTATTGATGTAATTGAAGCGCTTGCAAATGCACGCGTACGATGCGTACTTTTTTATTCCCCTCGTACGGCTGAAAGTTTTTCAGCTCTTGTAGAAAAAGCTAATTTAGGCGAAACTCTTAAAACAGTAACAGCAATTTGCCTTAGCCAAAATGTTGCGGCGAAACTCAAGCATCAAAACTGGCTCGATATTCAAACTGCTAAACAACCTACTCAGAATGACCTTCTCACTTTATTGGATGCTCTGATGACAGATACACCTTCTAACGATGATCAAGAAAACAACAATTATGATAATCTACTGAGCGACTATAGTGCAGAAGAAATCATCGACGGTTTCGGTGGCATTCGCCCTATGGCGGGTAAGGTCGGTGTGGCAGTTAGCACCGTTCAAGGTTGGAAAACTCGCAACCACATCCCTGAAAGTCACAAAGATCAGATCATCAAGGCGGCGATAGAAGAAAAAGCAACTTTCAATAAATCTGAAAAGGTTAATGAAGAAAAAGATTCGCCTATTATCGAAGGGGAAATTGTTGATACATCTGATCAAGATACCAATACTACTGCAAACCATTCTTCAGATATCAGCGATGCAGAACCAGTAATTATCAAAAAACACGTTTCTACATTTTCATTGATCAGTATTGCCGCATTGACTGGCGCCTTGATCTTACAGCCCTATTGGTCGCCAACAGTTGAAAAAGCCTTAAATCCGTTATTATCCAATTTGGCACCTAACCTAGCAGCAGCAAAAAATGAAAATGCTGTAGAAGGAAAAATTGAGGAAGCTATCGCCCCACTCCAAGAACGCCTAAAACAATTGCAAACCGCACTATCAACTGCAATTCAATCATCTAGTGACAATGCTATCTCGGAAGAATCTGTTTCCGCGCTGATAAGCAACGAACTATCATCAGTGTCAAATGTGATTGCTGGCCTTCAAAAGCAAGTAGATGCAATTCCAATCATCACAGAAACAGCAGATGGAACCAGCATTGACCTCTCTCCGTTAAATGAGGCTATACAAAATCTTCAAAACCAAGTCGATCAGGTTAATAACTTAATTACTGATACCCAACTAAATTTGGAAGACAAATTATTACAGCTTCAAGATGATGTATCATCATATAAAGCTTCACTTGAAGATTTAGCAGATATGCCTTCTAAGACGATTACTGCGCCCAATGGCAATCAGCAATCAATTGCTGTGTTGATTGGCGTGATGGAAATGTCCGACGCATTACAAAAAGGTAGACCTTTAGAGAGCTACATATCCACCCTTCAAAAACTGGCTACGGCACAGGATGAGATTTTGGTTGATTTGAATGAATTAGAACGTTTATCGGAAGATGGCGTGCCTACATTATATCAACTTCAACGAGCCTATAGTGAGGTTGCTGCTAATCCAGAAGCACATCGTACAGATGCCGGAGAAACTGAATGGATGGATGCAACATTAAACAACTTACAGAATTTGATTTCTGTCCGTCGTGTGGGCGAAGATGAAAATGCACCGCCAATTAGTCGCGCGGAAATAGCCCTACAACGTGGTGATTTATCAGCTGCAATTACAATTCTAGCCCCTTTGTCTACAGAACGTCAGGATGTTGCAGATTGGATTCAAGCAGCGACTAAACTGGATCAAGCAGAAACATATCTTGCACGCATTCGACAAACAGCCAGCAACGCTATCCTTGGTAATCCGAATATGACGGAGAATAATCAATGATCCGTGGTCTTCTTATATTTGCAAAGATCGCTATTTTAGCCGCGATTGGATACTGGTTGGCCGAACAATCCGGACATGTCTCAATCGAACTCGCGGGCTGGCGCGTAGATGCCTCTATAGGCATAGTGGCACTTGCATTGCTGATCTTGGTCGTGGCGCTTTATTTTGCTGTTAGTCTTTATCGTACGATACGAAAAGCACCTAAACAATTTCAAGAAAATCGCGCACTCTCTCGTCGGGAAAAAGGGTATCGTGCCCTAACACAAGGGCTCGTCGCAGTTGCAGCAGGCGATAAATTAGAGGCGCAGCGACAATCACGAAAGGCAAATACGCTTTTAAATGATCCACCTCTAACCATGTTACTTTCTGCGCAGTCTGCTCAGTTAAATGGAGATGAAAAAGCTGCAGAGAAATTCTTTGAGGCAATGTTGGATCATCCTCAGGCAGCCTTTTTAGGTGTGCGTGGATTGATGATGCAGGCAGCCAAAGATGGTGATCAAGACAAAGCTTTGGAACTTGCTCAAAAAGCGCATGACCTTCGTCCTGATACACCTTGGGTCCTAACGGAGCTTCTTGAACTGCAAGATGATGCCAAAGATTGGGATGGCGCCCTTAAAACTGTCGAAGAAGCGATCAAAGCAAAAGCTCTTCCTTTAGAAGATGGCAAAAAGCGCAAAGCAGAAATTCTGATGCAAAAAGCGCGTATTGCACGTGATCAAGGCAATGAGGATATTGCCTTAAATCTAGTCAAACGTTCGGTCCGTGTTGACCCGTCACTCGCCCCTGCAGTTACACTTTATGCACGTTTACTGCAGTCTAACGGAAAATTGCGTAAAGCAGAAAAACTGATTGAAGACACGTGGAAGCTAAAACCGAATGCGGCACTTGCTTATACCTATAAAGATTTAAACACGTCTGTGAACGAATTAGAACAAGTCAAACGATTTGAGAAACTGACCCAGTCAAATCAGGATCATGTGGAAAGTCGTTTTGCGATGGCGCGTATTGCGCTTGATGCTGCGTTATGGGGCGAAGCGCGTAAGCAAACAGCACCTTTAATAGATATGGCAACGCAAAAAGATAAAACACCTTCCCCTCGCCTATGCCGTCTTATGGCTGAACTGGAAGAAAAAGAACATCACGATATGGCGAAAGCCCATCATTGGTTGGAACTGGCTTCAACTGATAATGACGAAGTTGAAATCGATTAAAAAAGGGAAGCATATGCTTCCCTTTTTTAATAACCACAATTTCGATTAAGTTATACAGCAATCGCCTCAGGCATATCTGTCTGCGCATGATCGCATTTAGGTGTCGGATCAAATAATTTACCATCTTGTAAGCGCAGACTGCGCGTCGCGATTTTCTGACGGAAATGTGGATCATGAGAAATAACAATCATCGCCTGTGGTAACTCGTTTAAAATTTCCACAAGGCGTTCTGTGCCTGCCTCATCCACCGCATTGGTAGGTTCATCCAACAATAAAACTTCAGGCCCCATCGCTAACACGGCTGCAAGTGTTACAAGGCGCTTTTCACCACCGGAAAGCTTGTGCGTAATACGATCCTTTAACTTGGTCATATTGATTTGCTGTAAAACTGTATCCACAATCGCCATCGCTTCTTCTTTGCTTTTCCCCAAATTCATCGGGCCAAAAGCAATATCTTCAGCAACTGTTGGACAGAATAATTGATCATCCGGATCCTGAAACACTAATCCTGCAAGGCGGCGTACTTCATGGAAATCCTTTTCCACTTTACGTGATTGACCAAAAGCAAAAACGTCACCTTGTGTTGGATGAAGCAAGCCAACAATGATTTGGAATAATGTACTTTTTCCAGCGCCGTTAGAACCTGTAAGGCATAGGCGTTCACCTGCAGATAAACTCAAATCCACACCGTTTAAAACAGACGGACGAGACGGATATGCAAAATGAACATCCTTTAAATTAATAAGAGAGGGCATTAAAAACCTCCAACAGGACTAAACTGACCAAAACACCAGCAAAAAACAGGATAAAGAAAAGATCGCGTGTTTGGAACTGAAAATCATTCAACATCGGAATATGACCAGCAAAGCCCCGACATTTCATCGCTTTTAAGATACGTTCGGATCTTTCCAAGGCACGTACTAACATCATGCCAATTAAATAGCCAAAAGATTGATAGGTATGCCAACTGTTACGCGGACGGAAGCCTCTGGTCTTCATTGCATTACGAAGGCGCTGATATTCTTCGTGAAGAACCTCAATATAACGTACAGTGAAAAGTAATAGATGCACCAGATTAGTTGGTACTTTCAAACGGTGTAACGCATGACCAAAGGTTACAGATTCCATAGATCCAACCAATGCCATCAAAGATAAAACAGCCGCATTGGCTTTCAAGGCAATCGCAATGGCTTTCCATAAACCTTCCCAGGATGCGGCAAAACCAAACACATGAAACATGGCTTCACCTTTCATAGTGAAAGGCAACATCACCAGCATAAAGATGATAAAACCATCCATTGCAGCCATACGCTTTAACGTTTTACTTGCAGGCATACGTGCCGACATCATCAAGGCAATGGCGAAAAACAGGGCCACTGTCAGCACTGCCAAATTATTCAGACTGACAACGGTAACAGAGAAAATTACAGACGCAACCACACGCGCACGTGGGTCAAGCGAACGTAGAAAACTTTCTTGTTCTGTGGATTGAGAGTCGGTCCAGCTTTGCTGTTCGACCTCTAAAATCTCACTCATCCCTGCTATCCTTTAGTCACGCTTTTCTTTTCCTTACGGGCAAGAAAAAATAAATACAAACCACATAGGCCAAAAATATAGCCCAAACCGCCAAGAATAGTTTGGAAATCATTCTTCTCTTTATAGGCAGCAATCTCTTTGCGAAGCAATTTCATTTCCTGACGAATACTACGTATATCAGCTGAAGACACTTGCGCAGCTACCACTGCTTGCCCAGAAGATGCAGTCAATGTTTGTGTTACCGAAGAGCTCGTTGCTGTCACAGGCATAGTTTGCCCATTAATCTCAGGTAAATCTTCAACGGCAACAGAAAATTCTGCAACATGTCCCGCGCCCAGATCAGCACGAAATACATGTTCTACCATTTGAGTTGGTTTAAAGAAGAAAATACCATCTTCATCTGTTTGCGCTTCACCCAAAGGATTGCCATCAACATCGACGATTTCAATTCGGACATTCTTCGCCATATCACCGTTGGAGAAACCGACTTCCCCTTCAATCATATCACCACTGGCATAAGCGTCAGCCAAAACCTTATGCGCATGTGCAGGCACCACCACAGCAACAGATAAAGTTGCTGCCAAGGCGGTAACTGCTAGATTTTTCTTTATATATTTGAACATATAAACCTTTTCCGTCCTAAACGGCCCGTGTAGCCACCTGAAATAAGTCAGGCTTCACACGATGAATTAACAAGACGGCCATACCCGAAAGTACGCCTTCAATAATCATAACCGGTACATGTGCAAAAAGAACCAGCTTCACAGCCTCGAAGAATTCATCCCCTGTTAACGCAAGCGAAATCGCCACAAAAACAGTTGTCAGAGCGATGGCTAACCCACCACCGAATGCTCCCCAAAGGGCCGCGACAGTGCGATTTTCACTTAACACACCACGACGACAGATGAAATAAACGATCACAGCAGGAAGCGCAATATTCACCGCATTTACCCCCAAGACGGTCAATCCCCCAAAGCCGAAGAATACGGCCTGCAACAACAATCCGACAAACAGGGCAGGAAAAGCAGCCCAGCCGAGAACCAACCCGGCTAGACCACTTAAAATAAGGTGAACACTGGAAGGTCCCAATGGCACATGAATAAGGGAGGCAATAAAGAAACTTGCACTTAAAACACCCGCAGTCGGAATATTTTCAATGTTAAGCTTCTTTAAACCAAGACCAAGACCAACAGTTGTTATAGCCGCGCCGCCGATCAAAACCTCAGTTGATAATGCACCATCTACGATATGCATTTCAGTTTCCCTTCTTCAAAGACGTTTTATTTAACGTCGTATGCACGTACCCAAATCACAGCGTCTTGGGATAGTTCCTTACCTTCATGTTCTGTCGCCGGGCCGGAACCTAACGCAGCAAAGCCCCAAAAGCCAGCTTTTGGAATACCAAATGTGAAATAACCGTTGGCATCAGAAATCGCCACAACCGCGCCACCTGGCATTGGGTTTGCGGTTGCTTCTTTTGGGCTGTTTGTATCAATGTTTGGTTCTGCAGCCATATATTCAATTTCAATCTCTGCACCAGCAACAGGCTTACCATTTGCCAAAACTTGACCTGTGAATGTGGAACCAGCCAAAACATTTGTTGGTTTGTTCAAAGGTACGATCTCTGTTTCAAGACCAACAGGCTCATTCCAGTCAGTTGGAAGGTCACCTTTATTCAAGAAAGTCTTGGTAATCTGTTGAATATAAATATCTTCGCTTTCTTCGTAATATGGTGCCGGATCGATCACAAACACATAATCACCATTACGTTTCACAGGCACAACAGCTTCATAAGCATCGGCCTCATTTTCCAACCCTTTGAACTTAATTGGCTTCAAAGAACCAAGAAGGTCTGTTTTCTTACCTTTATTAACGTAATAAAACTCGTTTGGCTGGCCCATATCCATCACATGACCATTTTCAAACGGATGCCAGAAAATAAGCTTCAATGGCACATCAGCTTTTTTCTCAAGATTTACTTCTGGTGTATATACCAATTGAAAATGTGCAGATGCAGTTTGTGCGGAAAATGTTGCGGCAACCAGTGCAGCAGCACCAAGGAATAAAGATTTCATCTCTGTCTCCAAATTCTTATTATTTGCATGCCTCAATAGACATGCGATCAGGAGACGCTCGGGAGCTAAAAAGCAGACAATGAATTCGAAATAATCAAAAACATTTGTCCAAGACGCTCACCCCGGCGTCAGGTCAAAAAATAAAAAAATCACTGGATTGAGACATATAGAAACACACCCCGTGACCTTTTCAGATGGCAGGTCTCCTGGCTCACGGGTCTTGGTTTTAATCCGACCTTCCCGGATTGTCCTCCCCAAGGAAAACATCATCCAGTGGTACTGATGGATAAAACTCACCGTCTACAGTTGCGGGGGCAGCCACGGTCTTGGTCCCTAATGGGTACGCCTCACCGTGTTCCCTTTTAATCTCCTAGAAGCTTATCTTCAGAGAACCATCCCCCGCAACCTACTGAATTTATAATTTTCGTCAATGAAAAATCATCTCACACAAGCTACTTTCTTAGCCTGACATCAATTTGCGACATCAATCCTATTAAAAACGCAAATCAATCTAGCCTAACAATCAATTAGTGGTAACAGGTAATTTGAGCCCGCAGTTCAGATTCGATAATGAATACGGATTTTTGCAACAAAAGAATATTTACAAATGCGAAGGCAGATTATAAAAACTCGTTAACCGAATAATTCGGTCGTGCCGCTTTAGCTCAGTTGGTAGAGCATCTCATTCGTAATGAGGGGGTCACGTGTTCAAGTCACGTAAGCGGCACCATTTAATTAAAAAAATCCCTTGTATCCTTATAGAATATCACTTTCCCAAAAGGGGCAGATGTTTAATTTGATGATATTTCAGTGCCAGTGAAATGCAGTCTTTTACTATTTCAAGCGGTAAGTCATTGTTGATGTTAAACGCAACTGCGCGTTTTCCCTCTACATTCAATTTTGCCCCATATAATTCACGATAGGTTTCGGCCAGACGGGAATTACAAATCACATACATGAATATGAAATCAGGTGTTTTTTCTTTCCAGTCAAACCGGATCGGGCTACCTCCCTTAACGGCATAACTCGCCTCTCCCCATTTCAAACTTTCTTGAACGGGCCCTAATCCATCCTCTTTGGCAACTTCATAAACCAAACCTCGTAACACAAACAACTTTTCCCTTACCTCAGGTGAGTAGCCTTCCCATTTAGATTTAACGCCGTCGTTCATATTTTTACTCTCAAGTTATACCTATCTCATAGGTTTAATCATTTCATCTTATTATCAGATAGACGAGTTTCGCAATTCATATTAGACTTTCAGTATATTATATATGGGG
>NZ_SMMC01000126.1 GCF_009711445.1 Curvivirga aplysinae
ACACACAAGAACGTGTTGCCTTGTTTATTGATGGCGCAAATCTTTATTCTGCTGCGCGTGCACTTGGCTTTGACATTGATTACAAAAAGTTACTGGCACATTTTCGAAGTCAAGGACAACTTATTCGCGCTTTCTACTATACAGCTCTATTTGAAGATCAAGAATATTCCCCTATCCGTCCTTTGGTCGACTGGCTGGACTATAATGGATATACCATGGTCACAAAGCCAGCCAAGGAATTCACCGATGCCCAAGGCCGCCGCAAGGTCAAAGGCAATATGGATATGGAACTCGCGATTGATGTGCTTGAAATGTCCAAACATCTTGATCATGTTATCCTGTTTTCCGGCGATGGCGATTTCCGTCGCTTGGTCGAAGCTGTCCAGCGTAAAGGTGTACGTGTGACCGTTGTCAGCACAATCAAGTCAAACCCACCAATGATTGCTGACGAATTACGTCGTCAGGCAGATGGGTTTGTCGATTTAAAACGGATCGCGAAAAAGATCGCACGAAACTTTCACGATATTGATGAGGGTGATTACGAAGACCCACCACAACCATCTTCAGAAATGCGACGCGATCACACCAAAGACTACGACGATGTTGATATAATCGAAGAAGTTAACGGTAACATTGAACAAATCGAAATTGACCGAAGTGTGGAACGTTTGTAACTCCCTCCTTATTTCAAATAAATAAATCAGATATGTTGAAAATCTGTTTTTGCAACTACGCTGAACTAATTAAAACGCCTCACCTATTCCAAGATTTAAAGACGCTCAATGATATATCATTGTTGAGCTCAGAACAGATATTAACGAACGCTAGAAGTCCAATTAAGGGACATAAGGATGATATTTAATCAAAATTGCATGCAGTTGATAATTATGCAAATCCTCAGTCATCAAAGTGTATTGAAAAAAATGGGCGTTAATTGATTTTTAACTAATAAGCTCTAAATTTGAGATAGCTTAGAACTTAAGGTTTCATGCTGCAAATGTAGTCTTTTATGACTATATGAATCTTGATGGAGTTTTCCTTAATATGATTGAAGTGAGCGAACTAAAATCTATTGACGATCTATCTATGTGGAGAAATCAGCAGATTTATGAATGGTGGACTAACGTTCCCTCTGGTTCGCCCCAAAAGAGTGACTTTAAGATAGAAAACCATATTCGAATTGCTGGGGGATTATTTCTGCTCCAACGTTTGGCTTATCAGAAGTTCAAATATCTAATCTGTGGCGAAGAGATTAACATAATTACGGGTAGACAATCTCATGGCTTTACGTTTGAATTAAAGCCGCCAGAATATGTTGGATATGATAACTTCAATCAACTCATTGAGCATTACGAGATGATTGTGGAAACAAAAAAGCCATACTTTTGTACGGGCAGCTCATCCCTTCTCGGGGTGAAAAATTCGGGCTTTGAATCCATTGATTGTCCCCTATTTGATGATGAAGGCAATGTTACCCATATTATAGGCTCTTTACAGTTAAAGAAGTCTAAGTTGTAAAATTTGATTTACGGTTGGCAGGCTGGAGGTGGTGTTTTGAAAATTTCCCTTTTTGTAGCCCTAACAATAATGTGGGTGTTATCGCCACTAGCTGCACATGCTGATGAATCTATCGTCATTAAGCATTATCAGTATCAGGAACGATATAAGTTTGGTCATCAACTTCTATTACTAGCAATTAGCAAATTGGACATACCTTTTGTAGTCCAAGGACCGACTACACAGGATGTGAATGAAAAAAGAGGGGAAAACCAAATATTGGAAGGGCGACTGGACATCGAATGGATGTCTACTACGCGAGATAGAGAAGATTTATTGATTCCTATTAAAATTCCTCTTTATAGGGGAGTATTGGGCTTACGTTTGTTATTAGTAACACCAACAATGCATCCTTCAATTAGTGAAATTTCTACTTTGGACGATTTGCAAAGCTATACAGGGGGGTATAGCCAACATTGGGGGGATCTTCCCGTATTTGAAGCAAATAACCTCAGAGTTGATACTAGCACAGTTTATGAAAGCATTTTCAAAAAGCTAATCTACGGAAGATTCGATTACTTCCATCGAGGAGTTCAAGAGATCTGGGATGAACAAAAGCGTTACAATAAACAGTTAATAGTAGCGGACAATATTATGCTTTTCTATCCGCATCCTGTTTATTTTTTTGTAGGTAAACATAGACCCGAATTAGCAAAAAATCTCCGGCGAGGACTAGATATTGCAATGGAAGATGGCTCCTATAAAAAGCTATTCTTTGAATATTTCGAACACTACATCAAGTTAGGAAATTTGGAGAATAGAAAGCTGATAGTTCTCAATAATCCTGTAGTGCCACAAGATACACCAGCATTAGACACAAGCTGGTGGATGCCTATGAAATATCAAAATAGATAGCTATCAAATGCAGCTAAATATGCCCCCACCAAACTTTGAAGAGTAATATCAAATTGAAATATATGTCACATTGCAACTATATTTGATTTGGGAAATATAAGATCATGGGGTGGAAAATGATTGCCAGTAAAGAACCTGGGAATGGTTTCGTTGAATACATCAATAGAAATAGAAAGTTGGTTTGTGAAGTTAAGATTTCGTCACTAAGCAATAATGAAGATTATACAAACGGGCTTTTGTAACAAAACCAAGTCCAATTAAGGGACGTAAATAGGGAAAATTTATGAGTATAGATAAAGCATCGTATCAATCAGAGTTACTACAGGCGATGATATCCTGTAATAACTCTGCAATACAAAATATAAATAATGCTCTTACACATTGGCCAGCGAAAGCAACTGGAATTGGATTTGATACTTTTATTGATCAGGACGAAGAGGGTTTTGTTAGCATTCTCTTAACACCTCAAGGACCAGATAGTTATGTGTTAAACAAACAGGTTCGAGATTTCCGATATTTATTTGATATAAAATTTATAGACGGCCAATTAAATTTTCCCGTCACACTATTTGATCCAAATGAAGCATTTTTTGACATGAGAGAAGCAGTTTCCGAAACTGCTCTAAAATGGGTTTTGTCTCTGATTAAACAAATAGGTGAAGTCGAGTTTCCTAAACCAATAATATTTTCAAACTGCTATCACGAGGCGAAAATATTACATGATGCATGCGAGTCCAATTAAGGGAGGTTACAGAGATGAAAAAATTTCAGGGACAGGCTCGTGAAGCTCTAGAAATTGTAGCTTCCAGTTACGACAAAGTAGCAGAGGCTTATTTAGATGCCAGAATTGGTGGTAGCACAGCAATTTTAAAAAATTTAGTAGAAAGATTAAAGCCTGGAAGTCTCATACTGGATGCAGGATGCGGTTCCGGGCTACCCATAGCTCAAAAGCTTGCAAAGGAGTATAAAGTTGTGGGCGTTGATATTTCGGCCCGCCAAATTGATTTAGCGCGATCAAAGGTATCACACGCAGATTTCATCCATGGAGACCTGTTGGAAGTGACCTTCCCAGAAGGATATTTTGATGGAATAGTTATGCTCTATGCACTTTTCCATATACCAAGGGAAGATCAAGAGGCGCTAATCCATAGCCTGAGACGCTGGATAAAATTAGGAGGAAGTTTGCTAGCTACTATAGCAGTTGCAGATGAACCTGATTACACGGAAGAAGATTTTTTTGGTTCCCCTATGTACTGGAGTAACTATTCCAAAGAAGAAACCATTCGGACTTTCGACAGATGCGGCTTCAAACTAATCAAAGAAATCAGGGCAGGACATGGATATAATCGACAGGATTTGCCAAGCGAGAATCATTCCCTTGTATTGATGGAGGCCCAGTAGCAAGTTAGTCCAATTAAGGGAAGAATGATGAAAAACATGAATTTAGATCAAATCATAGATAACATAAAAGCTTCCATAAATGAACCCGTATCAGTAAAAAGTAATGTTTACTGAAAATTATGCATATGAAAATTCTTGAAGATATATTGTCCCAAGACGTTAATAAAATTTGGTCTGCTTCCTGTAAAATAAGGCATATCAGAGATACGAAAATACTTAACTTACTTGCTGCCCAAATTCCACAAATATTAAGAGCAACAGATGGAATACAAATGGGTGCTTCTGAAGTTCATCTTTCTTCTGCCTTAAAAAAATTAAATTTTGTAGAACGTAACAATGAAGTTAGTTCAGAGAAGCGCTTATGCTTTTGTGAATTATATCTGACAGATATATTTTATAGCCCTATTGAAGAAGAAAAATTAGGTTATGTTGAAATCAATGAAGTGCAAAACATACCTTGGAATGAGAAATACCAGTGTATCTGCCGCGCTTGTAAACAATACTTCCATGTAGATGCACGCGAATACCATTATACGTGGTTTGAATGGACAAAAAAATAGTCCAATTAAGGGAGGTTAAATGGAGCCAAGATTTCCCAGTCATGACTGTAATCTATGCTCTAGATTGAAATCCTATATTGATTTCCAACGGATTGAACATCCCGATTGGCATAATGGACCTGTACGTAGTTTTGGAAGTATTAAATCAGAAATTTTGATACTTGGTCTTGCCCCCGGATTGCATGGGGCTAATACGACGGGGCGTCCATTCACAGGGGATATGTCAGGCATTTTATTATTTGAAATGATTGAGAAATATGGGTTTTCTAATGGAAAATTCGACAACCGTCCTGATGATAAACTAGTCCTTATCAATTGCCGTATATCAAATGCTGTGCGCTGTGTGCCACCAGAAAATCGACCAACAGGTGCCGAGATGAATAACTGCCTACCCTTTCTAAAAGATGAAATAGAGGCCATGAGCAATCTACAAGTGATAATGTGCCTTGGTAGAGTTAGTCATAACAATGCGTTAAAAGCATTGGGATATAAGCAATCACATGCAAAATTTGCACATAATGCAAAAGTAACACTCGACAACGGCATTACCCTTTTCGACAGCTATCATTGCTCACGTTATAATTTGAATACAAGACGTTTAACGCCAGAAATGTTCGAAGACGTCTTTAAAGATATAAAGAAATATATTGAAGGCTAAGTATAATTTTAACCTAGCTCTCTCATCAAGCGACCTTGCTTTTTCTTCCAATCACGCTCTTTGATAGTTTCACGTTTATCAACACTTTTCTTACCTTTAGCCAAACCTAAAGATAATTTACAAATACCACGATCATTGAAATAAAGTGACATTGGTATCAAAGACATACCGTCACGACGAACCAGACCTGACAAACGGTCTAATTCTTTACGTTTCACCAATAATTTGCGGTCACGTTTCGGCTTATGTTGCATCTTTTGATGCGCATTTGGATATTCACCAATATGCACATTTTGCAACCATAACTCACCGTCTTTTGGTGCCGCAAAGGCATCAGACAAAGAAACGGTACCAGAACGCAAAGACTTAACCTCTGTCCCTGCCAAGACAATGCCGCATTCCACTGTTTCTTCGATGGAATAGTCATGGCGGGCACGACGGTTCTGGGCAACCGTCCCCGTCGCTAATAAAGCCGCCTTCTTTTTGGCATTTTTATTTTTACCCGCCATAACTTTACAATCCTTAAAGTTCACTTAAAGCAAACCAGCACCTTCAAGTGCCGCTTTAACCTGCGCTTTGCCTGCATCCGTCAATTCGACAACAGGCAAACGACCACGTGCAGAACATAGACCTAGCAATTCAGCTGCATATTTCGCTGGTGCTGGAGACGGCTCACAGAACATCGCATCATGGATTGGCATCAAGATGTCACGTATACGTGCAACTTCATCCCAGTTTTTTACATTCCATGCATCATGTAACTGCGCACATAAACCAGGCGCAATATTGGAAGAAACAGAAATACAGCCATGACCACCTTGTGCCAAGAAACCAACTACTGTTGCATCTTCACCAGATAATTGAATGAAATCTTCACCACATGCCAAACGAGTTGATAACGGGCGAGATAAGTCAGCTGTCGCATCTTTCACACCAACGATATTATCAAAATCTTTCGCAAGACGCGCCATTGTATCAACGGACATATCAACAACACTACGACCCGGAATATTATAGATAAACACCGGACAATCCGCGGCTTCAGCCACAGCTTTAAAATGTTGATACATGCCTTCTTGTGTTGGCTTGTTATAATAAGGTGTTACTGCGAGTGTCGCGTCTGCCCCCATGCTTGCGGCATGCTTGGTCAAAGAGACAGCTTCACGTGTAGAGTTAGACCCAGCGCCAGCAATTACAGGCACCTTACCCTTGGCTACCTCAAGGCAGAGAGAGATCACACGCTCATGTTCATCATGCGTAAGCGTCGCAGACTCGCCTGTTGTTCCAACTGGAATCAGGCCGTCTGTCCCTTGATCAATCTGCCACTGAACGAAATTTTGAAACGCCTTCTCATCCACTGACCCATCTGGGGTCATTGGTGTGATGAGTGCGGTCATAGACCCTTGAAACGTCACGGTCATAACGTGGCTCCTTGATAGTAGAAATTAAACATAAAAAACATGCCGAAAATTCACGACACGATGGAACGGACAATATAGAGTCCTTTAATTTCAAACAAGATACATTAAGTTCTTTTTTCCATAAATTTTCCTTTGAACTAAAACTTACTTGGATTTTTCATGAAACTGTTCTTTGCGTGAATAGCGAATTCAGTCATACTACCGCCATAATTAGAAAATAGATGGATGGGTTATGATTTTTTCAACTGGTGCATTTACAAAAAACATATTCAGCTCAAGGTATATCAAACCTCTGAGCCTCTGCGCTGTGATTGCGACAGGCCTATTCTTTCCAAATCCCACAGAAGCAACATCTCTTTCAAAAGTGGATCTCAACCTCTATGAAAAAGCCTTTCAGGCCGCTGATAATAATAAGTGGGACTATGCTTTTAACCGTGCACGTAAAGCTGAAAATAAATTGCCTGAACAGGTTCTAAAATGGAGTTACTATCAATATAGAAAAAACAAAGCTAGCTTCAAGGAAATATCCGATTTCATTTTGACGCATCATGATTGGCCAGGTATTCGCACTTTACATCGGTCTGCGGAAAACGCGATCAAAGCGTCTACTCCCAAAAGCGATCTTCTTGAATGGTTTCGATCCCATGATCCCTATACCGTGAAAGGTGTGATCCATTACGCCCGCGCTTTAATTGAAGATGGGCGTGAAGAAAAAGCAAAAAGCCTGATCCGGGAAGCGTGGCGTGAACGTGACATGCTACCTGTCGATGAAAAAGCAATTCTGCGCCCTTATAAAAAGTGGCTTACGAAAGAGGATCATCTAGCGCGATTGGAATTTCTTCTTTGGAAAGGCTTCACTGGAAGCGCGACTCGTCAATCTCGCCGTGTCTCAAATGATTATGCCAAATTAGCACAGGCACGTATTAAATTACGTCGACGATCAGGCGGTGTTGATTATGCCATTCGCCAAGTTCCTAGACACCTAAAGGATCATCCCGGCTTGGCTTATGAGAGATTACGTTGGCGCCTTCGCAAAGGGCGTTACGAAGACTCCCTTGAGCTTCTAAGGAATCCGGAACAGGAAAAAGATCAAGCGGGATACTGGTGGAAACAACGTCGCAAAATTGCACGTTGGGCTGTCCGGGAAAAGAAATTTGATCTCGCTTATAAAATTGCGGCAGATCACAGGAATACAAGTGGCTATTCTTATGCAGATGCAGAATGGTTCGCAGGCTGGATCGCCTTACAATATCTGCATAAGCCCAAAGATGCCTTGTTACATTTTCAAAATATGGAACGAAAAGTCAGTTTTCCTGTTTCATTATCACGTGCCACATATTGGATTGGACGTGCGTATGAGGCATTGGGCAATCAAGACAAAGCGTTAGAAAGCTATAAAAATGCCGCAACGTTCTCTCACCGTTTCTATGGACAGCTTGCCATTGGAAAATTGCCGAAAGATTCTCAAATTCCAAAAATTGCCCCGAAATATGCGCCACAAGAATTTGCCGTCCAACCTGATGTGACGCATAACGAATTAGCGGAAGCCATTGTGATAATGGATCAACTTGATGAAGATAAAATTGTTAAACGCTTCACCCAAGCCTTAATGTGGCAAGCAGATGAGGAAGATGAATTTCAATTTATTGCTGCATTAAATAAATCTATCGGACGTAATGACTTGGCAGTCTACACCGCGCGCCAAGCGGACAAAAAACACGTTACCCTATATGAAGATGGATATCCAATCTTCCCAGTCGAAGGTGAGAACTTCTTACATAGTCCAATTGTACATTCAATCATTAAACAGGAAAGTGCCTTCTACCCAAAGGCAAAAAGTTCTGCAGGTGCTCTTGGTATGATGCAACTCATGCCGGCAACAGCAAAAAGACAAGCCAAACGTGTGAGCCTAAAATATAATAAAAAACGTTTAACCACGGACCCACTCTATAACATTACAATTGGGCAATCTTATTTGTCTGGATTGATTCAACGTTTTGATGGCTCTCTTCCTATGGCTTTCGCAGGATATAATGCAGGCCCAAGCCGAGTAAAACGCTGGGTAAATCAAAATGGTGACCCCCGCGTCACAATTGAAGAAATGATCGATTGGATAGAAATGATTCCATTTGAAGAAACACGAAACTATGTACAGCGTGTTTCGGAGAATCTGTTAGTCTATAAACAGAAATTTGGGGAACCTTCCCGTGAGCTAACCTTGGATATGCTTAATCACGTGGTAGACCCAACTTTAAGCAACTAAGATTAATTGGGGCGGAAGGAAATATACTGGAAATGAACGAACCAATCCTAAAAGGCATCAAAGCATGTATTTTTGATGCTTACGGCACCCTGTTTAATGTTCATGCAGCCGCGGTAAAATGCAAAGATGACTTAGGAGATAAAGCAGATGCGCTCTCCCATATCTGGCGACAGAAACAGCTTGAATATACTTGGTTACGAAGTCTTATGCGCGACTATCGCGACTTCTGGGATATTACTCAGGATGGTTTAACTTACGCTATGGCTGCAGTTAATCTGGATTCGCCTGAACTAAAAAAGAAGCTTCTTAACCTTTATTGGGAATTAGAAGCCTATCCAGAAGTTCCTGAAATGCTATCAGCTTTAAGGGATAAAAAACTGAAACGTGTTATTTTATCAAATGGCTCTCCTAAAATGTTGGAAGCTGCTGCACAGTCCGCACGCATAACCCCGTTACTCAATGAAATTCATTCGGTCGACGATATTGGTGTCTTTAAACCCGACCCACGCGTCTATCAAATGTCTGTTGATCACCTATATATTCAACCTCATGAAATATGTTTTATATCATCCAACGCATGGGATGTGGCGGGTGCAGCTCATTTTGGCTTCAACGTGGTTTGGGTTAATCGTTTCAATCAGCCAGCTGAAGGCCTTTCAGGTCGTCCAAAAGCAATTCTTAAAAATCTTGAAAAACTTCCAACTTTAATTGGTTAATTTAATAATGTCAGAATCAGCAAATTTTGCGGATGTAGTAACAGCAGCAAACCGCATCAAAGGTTATGCAACTCGTACATCTTTAATTGAATCACCTTTCATAAATGAAAGACTAGGTGGACGGGTTTTATTTAAACCGGAATGTCTACAGAAAACCGGATCCTTCAAGTTTCGCGGCGCTGTAAATACCATCAATGCATTATCTGATAAGCAAAAACAAAAAGGAGTTGTCGCCTTCTCATCAGGTAACCATGCCCAAGGTGTCGCCCATGCCGCGCAGCTTGCTGGCATTCCTGCAGTTATCATTATGCCAGCGGATGCTCCTAGGATTAAAATCGAAAATACCCGTGCTTATGGCGCAGAGGTTATCCTTTATGATCGGTATAACGAGGACCGTGAAGCAATTGGCATCAGAGTTCAAGAAGAACGAGGCAGCTATTTAATCAAACCCTATGATGCGGAATTAACTCTTACTGGACAAGGTACTGCCGGCCTCGAAATTGCCGAAGACTGTAAAGAATTGGGTATCAATCCGGATCAACTTCTATCGCCATGTGGCGGTGGTGGCCTCATGGCTGGTTTATGTCTCGCGATGACAGAAACACTCCCAGAAACAAAGCTTTATGGAGTAGAGCCCGCAGATTTTGATGATACGAAAAGATCACTTGAAACGGGTTGTTATGAAGAAAATGACCCGTCTGCACGCTCTATCTGTGACGCTCTGCTCTCTCCATCTCCTGGCAAGATTACCTTCCCTATCAATCAGCATAAATTGAGCGGTGGATTATCTGTGACAGATGATGAAGTGAAACATGCTATGCGTATCGCATTTAGAGATCTGAAGCTCGTCGTAGAACCTGGCGGCGTTGTTGCCTTAGCAGCACTATTAGCTGGCAAAATAGATACAATAAACAAGACTACGATTGTTGTCTTATCCGGTGGCAATGTAGATGATGAAATGTATCGTTCAATATTGGCAGAGTGAATAAACAGACTTTCTAATCTTTGATCAATCTGAGTCAGAGTTAGAATTTGATGATATTGCTGCTTCTACAACTGCTTTTCCATTCACTGAAAATGCAATAGGATTACCACGTTTACATAATCCTTGTAGATGAGCCCCCGCCTCAATGGATAAGCTATCATGATTGATATCACCGGTCACATCAGCCGTTGATGTCAAACGGACAATACGTCCCGTAATTTCCCCCTTAACATGGCCAGAAACTATAATTTCATCACCATACAAGGAGCCATTGACGGTGGCCTTTTCACCGATGGTCAAACGATAGGAATGGATGTCGCCTGTAACATCGCCATCCACATGCATATCACCTTTGGAGGCTACATTCCCAGTCAACATCATCCCTTCTGATAATACCGTCAGCACCTTGGAGGGGGTGAAAGAAGACTTTTCATAAGTCACATTTGCTGAGGGTTGCTTATCCTTTGTAGACATGGCGTCCAGCCTCAATAAATTTCATAGGATCAAGATGTTCGCCATCCAAACGAATTTCATAATGTACATGCGGACCCGTTGAACGCCCCGTACTACCCAATTTACCAATTGGATCACGATGAGAGATTTCATCCCCCTTCTTCACCAAAATCTTCTTAAGATGACCATAAATAGTAGTTATGCCGCAACCATGGTCAATCTCAACCATCTTTCCATAACTAGAACTATTATAAGCCTTAACGACCTTACCGCTAGCAGTTGCATGGATGGTTGTCCCAGGCCAACCTCCCATATCAATTCCCTTATGAATCGCATTTTTGCCAGTAAACGGGTCTTTACGCATTCCGTATTTGCTGGTCACATGATAGTAATCCACTGGCGAAACCAACGGGACACAAGAAATTAGTTTATCCAGTGCTTGAAGCTTCTGAACTTTTTGTTCCAATGTCGCCACAGTCGTATTTAACTCAGATGAAGAGCCACCTGTGAATTCCTGTATAACTTCCGGGCCACCAGTTCCTGTATGCAAACCCGCCATTGCAAGAGCTTTATCCAGATCTAAACCAGTGCCTGACAGCGTTTCTTGCTTATGAACAATAGATTTTTCTGTGCGATCTAAAAGACCAGAAACAATTGTAATCTGATCATCATGGATAGATTCAAGTTCCGATAATAACGTCAATGCTTGTTGAGGGCGATTTTCACGCATTGCGTCCACTTCACGGGTATAGCCTGCCACCCGACTTAATCCGGTTACGACGCCATCAAGAGTTTGTTCAACTTTGTCTGACATATCTCTAAAATCAACAAGACCATCCATCAGATCAGAAGAGGTCTCTTCCAAAACAGTTAAACGTTCATCCAATGGTACATTACTAAGATCTGCACGAGGGGTTAGGGCATCCACCAATTTATTACGCAAACCACTTTCAACCATCAAACTATCGAAACGTTCGTTTAAAATTGCGATACGTTCTTCTGCTTGTTTTTTTAAACCTAACAATTGAGCTTCTTCTTCGCGAAGTAGCTCCAAGTCGTCTTTAAGTTTTTCGTTTGTAGTGTCGAGTTGATTTTTACGAGCCTCGAGGGATGCAACTTCCGTCTCAAATTCTTTAATACGGATATTTGCTTGCCCTCCCTCTTCTCGGGCTTCAGATAAGGCGGCAGTCAAATTCTTAATTTGATGTCCCATTACCTTCTTATTGTTTTCCAGTGCCTCATATTCGTTTTGAGACTTCACCAAAGCTTGATTGGCCGCGCTTACCTTACCAGATAATTTACGATTTAATGCACGTTGGTTTTCAAGCTGCTCTTGAAGCGCAATGATCTCATCTTGATAACCAGAACGGGATTTAACGATTCGATCATGATCATCCCCTTTAACATCAAAATCAAGAGAAGCCCGAGCAAGGCTTTCATTCACCTTGTCCCCCAACACACGAAAAGCAATAATTTCTTCAGAGAATGTCATTTCAGATGATGTTTCATCTGTTTTAGTTGTTATCTTTTCTTCGACCGTGGCAAGATCAGTCTGCTTATCCATATCCTGAAGTAAATTGGTAATCCGTTCCAACTCTACTTTATAAGCCTGAAAGTCTGCTTTTAAACGGTTTTGAGATAATTTGGCTTCAATAATCGCTTGATTTCGATCATAAATTATAGAGTTTTGCCATACACTTGTAATCGTTGAAGATATTCCCCATAACGCTGCCGCAGACACACCAAGACATAAAGCCACTTGTAGCTTCGGTGACAGATTGATGAATGTTACGCGACCTTGGCTACGGATAAGAATATCGCGTGGCTTAAACACACGCTTAAACCAGTTATCCTTCTTACCACTTTCAGTACCTTCAGAAACCCCATGTCCTGAATCAAAACCACCGTGCATTAAAATAGCTTTCTATACTTAGACAGACCCAACTTCCAACCCTGCCTATTAAGCCATTTTATAAGGGTAAGAGTCAACGCAAGGGCAATAAAAATAACACCGAAACAGATTCTGCCCAACTAATATATGTCAGGTATGCGGATTAAACATTTCAAATTAAATCTTAATTACGCGTTCTTTTGGTAAATGAATAGAAACTACAGTTCCTTTGGAAACTTCACTTTCCAAAGTTAACTTACCGTCATGAGCCTTTACCAACATGTCAGACAGAGGCAGGCCAAGACCTGTACCTTCTTCTGATTGTGTCCAGGGGCTATCCAAACGACCAAATGGCTTCATAACTGTTTCCACATCAGCCATAGACATCCCTTCACCGTTATCCGTAACGCGAATCAGCATACCACCATCTTGCGCCAATCCCGCAGACACAGTCACCATTCCAGCAGCCGGGGTAAATTTCACCGCATTATTCATCAAGTTTAGGATCACTTGTTTCACTGCCCGCATATCGGCACGTAGTTTTGGTAATTCCTCAGGCACATCCACATTTAATAACAAATCTTTTTCTGTGGCACGTTGTTCCAACAATTTATGGCAGTCTTTGACAACTTCACTTACATCAAATTCTTCGTCATTCACAACAAACGCGCCCGCCTCTACCTTTGACACATCAAGCACGTCATTAATCAAATCCAACAAATGCGAACCAGAATTATAAATATCATGTGCATATTCTTTATAACGGTCCTGACCAACAGGCCCCAGCATCTCACTGCGGACAATATCAGAGAAACCAATAATTGCATTTAATGGTGTTCTTAGCTCATGCGACATATTTGCAAGGAATCTAGATTTTGCTTGGTTAGCCGCGTCCGCTTCTTCCTTCGCCAACTGCAATTCAAGCTCACGTTCCTTCAATTCCGAGATATCTGTACGTACGGCTACGGTACCACCAGATGATGTTCCATGCTCGGTACATAAAATCCATCGACCATCACTTACACGAATAATTGTCGAATCATCAAAATGATGATGAGCCTGAATTTGATCTTCCACAAAATCATCAATACGCCCTTCAGCAGTTGGAAAATCTCCACGTTCTGCAGCTGTGCGAATAATATCTTCAAAAGTTACATCTTCTTGAATTGAATCTTGTGCTTTTGGCGTAATGTCACTGAACTTTCTATTGTATAAAACCAACTTGTCGTCTTTATCAAACAGGGCAAACCCATCAGACATGGAATTCACAGCATCGCGCAATAACGCCTCAGAATCGCGCGCGCGTTCTTCACTGGCTCGCATGGCACGTTCTGCCAATTCTTGCTGAATGATCATTTCGTTATAAGACGTTACAACCTCCCCTAGTTCATCTTTTGAATCCCATTCAACAGATGAACGAATATCGTTATCTTTAACCAGCTTAATAGATTTCATCAATTCACGAAGCGGATAACCAATAGTACGCTCAGTAGCAACAACTGTTGCCGCAACAATTACGGCCATCAATATGATCAATACCAATACATTGCGTTGCAAACGTGTAATTACCTCATGTTGAACGCGATCATCATGCATACCGACGGAAACAGAACCAATAATCTCCTCATGATCATTTGAGCTATAGATAATTGGTAACGTCTCTTCAAAAGAAGCTTTTGCTCCCTCCTTACCTGCAACACGCAACGCAGAAATTTCTTCACCAGTTACATCACGTACCGTCACATAAAGGAAATCTGGATCTTGTTCCAGCGCTAACAAGATCGGACGAATGGCACGAATATCATAGTTCCACAGAGGACTTGAAAGAGCCAAAGCCTGAACCTGCGTATTTTGTAAAAGGCGTTGTTTAAGATCTTCATGCGCAACACTAATGCTCGCATATTCAAGTACCGCAAATAGTGCAATCATACTGATAGCGATCAACGGAAGCACCACAGCTAGAAGTTTCGCACGTATTGAGTTTAGTGAAATAAACATGAAGTCCCCAGTATTCTTCTTGTTAATAT
>NZ_SMMC01000031.1 GCF_009711445.1 Curvivirga aplysinae
AAAATATATATGACTGATACCGATTTCTGCCAAAATTTACGCTTACTCGCCAGTTACGGCCAATCCACATCTGAAATTTGTCGTCGTTTAAAAATGAACCGACAACAATTCAATAAATATGTGAATGGGCATGCAATGCCATCCCTTTCAACATTGCGGAAATTATGTGATTTCTTCGGGGTAGATGAACATGAAATCTTAATGCCTGCAGAGGGATTCAAACAACTGCTTATTATTCGTCCCCCGCAATTTGGCACAGAAGAAACACCTTACCGTAAAACGGTCAATAACCTGTTGAACTTGGAAAAATCTGATAAAGATATGCTATCCCGGCATGAAGGATTCTATTTTAGCTACACGGTTCTGGATCCAAAAGAACAACTCTATCTGCGTGCTCTATCTCGTATCTATCGTCAGGAAGATAAATGGATGGTGAAAACCATTGAACGAGGCATGGATGAAAAGTTTATGCTGCCCGCAACTGTAAAATATTCCGGGGTAATCGTCGAAAGCAGTAAACGCCTTGCGATCCACGAAAAGCAAATCACTCATGGGCATAGTTTGCATACAAGCTTTTTATATTCATCGGAAGAAGGTCGCCCAAACTTCCTGACCGGATTACAAATGGGCATTTTGACTGTGGGCAGTCAGGAAATCCAATGTGTTCGAACCGTCTGGGACTTCTTGGGTACCGATATTAATCTAAGAAAAGCCTTAAAAGATTGCGGTGTTATCGATGCAAATAAGGTAAAAATTCCAGATTACGTCATAGATGGAACGGATAATCGACTGGCACCTGGTGATATCTATCTAACGCCGAATTATTAAAAAAAGCCGTCTTCAACAGGCGGCCTTTCATCATTTATATTCAACGACTTTTTGGTCAATTGCACCGAAGATACTATGACCATCCCTGTCTTTCATTTCAATGCGAACCTGATCTCCAAACTTCATAAAGGACGTAGATGGCTCCCCGTCATAAATGGTCTCAATCATACGAATTTCAGCAATACAGGAATAACCTCGCCCGCCATCAGCAACAGGCTTACCCGGGCCGTCATCAAGTTTGTTCGACACGGTACCGGAACCCACAATTGCACCAGCGCTAAGCGGGCGTGTTTTCGCCGCATGCGCCACAATCTGAGGGAAGTTAAACGTCATGTCTTCACCTGCCTCAGCACATCCAAATGCTTCTCCATTATAATCAACCAATAAAGGCAAGTTTACCTTACCGCCTTTCCAGGCATCTCCCAATTCATCCGGTGTCACACAGACAGGCGAAAATGCACTAGATGGTTTTGATTGAAAGAAACCAAAGCCTTTTGCTAATTCACCGGGGATTAAACCACGCAAGCTGACATCATTTACCAACATAATCAGTTTAATGGCATCAGCGGCTTGTTCTTCAGTTGCTCCCATGACCAAATCATCGGTAATAACCGCAACTTCCCCTTCAAAATCGATTCCCCAACTTTCAGAACCAAGGGGAATATCATCACACGGGCCAATAAAAGAATCCGAACCTCCTTGATACATTAACGGGTCCGTCCAGAAACTTTCAGGAAGTTCAGCATTACGAGCTTTACGCACCAATTCCACATGATTCACATATGCAGAACCATCCGCCCATTGATAGGCACGCGGCAAAGGGGATTCACACGCCGTTTGATCAAACTCTTTCGCTGCATCCAATTGCCCTTCATTTAAGGCATCAGATACATTTTGTAATTTTGGCGCAAGATTATCCCAATCATCCAGCGCGGCTTGTAACGTTGGCGCAATTGCCCCTACGGATACATATTTGGAAAGGTTTGTTGACACGACAACTAATTCGCCGTCTCTTGTGCCATTTTTTAAAGTCGCTAACTTCATGAATTTGTGCCTTCGTGACTTGCGTTTTGTTTAGGAAAGTTCTTTTTCATGCATCCATTTGGCATGATCTGGTGCGCGTTTGGTTTTTGCCCATTCATTCAGCATGTCCCATTTAACATCGTCTAGCTTGCGATCCATTTCTGGCGTATTGGTATTCACTGCCAGTTCTAAACGATGCCCATTTGGATCAAAGAAATAGATTGATTGAAAGATCGTATGATCTGTCGGACCGACAACTTGAATATCATCTGCTTCCAGCTTAGATTTAACGCTGAGTAATTCATCCATCGTCTCTATTTGGAAGGCAATATGTTGAACCCAGCTTGGCGTATTCTCATCCCGTCCCATTTCAGGTGAATTGGGTAATTCAAAAAAAGCCAGAATATTCCCGGCACCTGCATCTAGGAACACATGCATATAGGGATCAGGTGCTTTCGTAGACGGTACCTCATTTTCTGCGATCGCCAATACAAATTCCATATCCAGATATTTTCCATACCATTCAACAGTTTCTTTTGCATCCTTGCAACGATACGCCACATGGTGGATTTTTTGGATAGCCAT
>NZ_SMMC01000196.1 GCF_009711445.1 Curvivirga aplysinae
TTTAATATCTGTAGCTTAACTTATAAACTGGAATATCACATATTTGGCTTTTTATTAGTTATTCTAGCGTTTTGATGTGATTTTGATACAGACGCTTACTTTTCTAATAGTTTCTACGGCTTTTAAGCACTCATGGATTGGCATCAGCAAGGCAGACAGATAATATGCGCCTCAATTTAGAAATAAATATTTTATAAAAAAAGTTTGATTGATGTCTGTGGAAACCAACGAAATTCTATCTTCTTATGGGACAACTGTTTTTGAAGTTATGTCTCGACTCGCAATTGAGAACGAAGCTGTAAATCTGGGGCAGGGCTTTCCGGATGAGGATGGACCTGAAGATATAAGGCAGATTGCTGCAGAAGGTTTGGTATCTGGACCGAATCAATATCCACCCATGATGGGGCATCCTGACTTACGTCAGGCTGTTGCGGAACATAATTTGCGATTTTATGGTTTGGAGATTAATTGGCAAAAAGAAGTACTTGTAACATCGGGTGCAACCGAAGCATTGGCGGATTGTTGTCTGGCACTCCTAAACCCGGGCGATGAAGTTATTTTAATTGAACCACTTTATGATTGTTATCTGCCCTTGGTAGAACGTGCAGGTGCAACGCCGATTCCTATACGAATAACGCCACCTGAATGGAAACTTGATAGAGACGCGTTAGAAGCTGCCTTTTCTGATAAAACGAAGTTTATCTTGCTAAATTCACCAATGAATCCGGCAGGCAAAGTTTTTAATGAAAACGATCTCTCTTTTATAGCAAGTCTGGTTATTAAACATGATTGTATTGCGCTTTGTGATGAAGTCTATGAACATATCTTTTTTGAGAAACATCAACATAAACCATTAATGACATTTGAAGGTATGCGAGATCGTTGTATTCGTATTGGGTCTGCAGGAAAATCGTTTTCATTAACGGGTTGGAAAGTTGGTTATATTACCGCCCCAGAGATGTTGTTGGCGACAATTACCAAGTCACATCAATTTTTGACTTTCACCACACCACCTAACTTACAAATTGCCGTGGCAGCAGGTTTAAGAAAAGACGTAAGTTATTTTAATGATCTTGCCATTGAAATGCAGCAGAAACGCGATTATTTGAAAGCAGGTTTGGAAAAACTGGGCTTTTCAGTTATTGAGTGCGAAGGAACCTATTTCCTTACAGTTGATATTTCATCTATGTCATCTGGAATGAATGATGTAGATTTCTGTAAAGATATGACGGTGAATGGCGGTGTTGCTGCTGTGCCTGTCAGTGCATTCTATAAAAATGATGCACCGGATCATTTTATTCGGTGCTGTTTCTGCAAAAAATATGATGTGCTTGAAGAAGCATTGCGCCGTTTAGCGCGCTATTTAAATAAACATGAAGATCAGGTTATAGAGGCTGCGAAAGCACATGAACGAAGTTAAGAAAATCGAAAAACATTTCACCGCTTGTCCACATGATTGTCCGTCTACTTGTGCGTTAGAGGTGGAAAAAATAGACGATAAAACGATCGGTCGTGTCCGCGGATCGAAAGAGAATAGTTACACTGATGGTGTCGTTTGTGCCAAGGTTGCACGTTATGCAGAACGTGTTCATCATCCTGATCGTTTATTATATCCGATGAAACGTAATGGCCCAAAAGGCAGTGGCCAATTTGAGCGCATCTCTTGGGATGAAGCGCTAGATGAAATTGTTTCTAAATTCAATGCAGCAGAGACAGAATTTGGCAGTGAGTCTGTTTGGCCGATATTTTATGCAGGTACCATGGGGCTTGTTCAGCGTGATGGTATTGAACGTATTCGTCATGCAAAGAAATATTCTGGTTTCTACGGAACTGTTTGTATCGCGTTAGCATGGCCGGGCTATACAGCTGGCACAGGACAGTTACGCGGTGCAGACCCGCGTGAAATGGCAGAATCTGAGGTGATTGTCCTTTGGGGAAACAATGCGGTTAATACACAAGTGAATGTGATGACCCATGCTTTGAAAGCTCGTAAAAAGAACGGCGCGAAGATCGTCGCCATTGATGTCTACAATACAGGTACTGTTCAACAATCAGATATGGGGTTGATCTTAAAACCGGGGACGGATGGTGCTTTGGCTTGTGCAGCGATGCATATCGCGTTTCGTGACGGCTATGCCGATCGTGATTATATGGATAAATACGCTGATGATCCAAAAGCTTTGGAAGAACATCTTAAAGATAAAACACCAGAATGGGCTGCCGAGATCACAGGGCTTTCTGTTGAAGAGATTGAAGAATTTGCAAAAGTAATTGGTACGCATAAGAAAACGTTTTTCCGATTAGGTTATGGTTTTACGCGTTCACGTAATGGTGCAACCAGCATGCATGCGGTGAACTCTATCCCGGTGGTGCTTGGGTCTTGGCAGTATCTAGGAGGCGGTTCGTTATTATCCAATAGTGGTATGTATGGGTTGGATGGTCGCCTTGTGCAGGGACGTGATTTGCGTGACAAGTCGATCCGCATTTTGGATCAATCCCGTATGGGGGATATCTTATGTAACGATCCAGATGCCTTGAAAAATGGTGTGCCTGTTAAAGCTACCATTATTCAGAATACAAATCCGATGGCGATATGCCCAGATCTGGCACGCGTGAAAGAAGGTTTCATGCGTGATGATCTATTTGTCGCTGTACATGAACAATTTATGACTGATACCGCAAAAATGGCGGATATTCTTCTACCGGCGACCACATTTGTTGAGCATGATGATATTTATAAGGGCGGAGGACATACTCATGTTCTGTTTGGCCCAAAGATCATTGATCGCCCTGGAGAATGTCGCACAAACCATGAAGTTTATGCCGCATTAGCTGAACGTCTTGGTATTGATGATTTGCCTGGTATGAAAATGTCTGAGCGAGAATTAATCGATGATATGCTGGACAAGTCTTATGGTGAGACGCTGGAGAATCTTGAGAATGAGCGTTGGATTGATAAAGCATTAGACTTTGAAACTGCGCATTTCTTAAATGGTTTTGCGCATGAAGATGGTAAATTTCATTTCAAAGCTGATTGGGTATCCATGTCCGAAAGTGGCAATCCTGAAGCGGGTTATGGAATGAATAATATTCCGGGCGAAGAAATGCCTGTTTTACCTGATCATTGGGATGTTATTGAAAATGCTACCGAAGAATATCCTTATCGATTGGTAACTGCACCTGCACGAAATTATTTGAATTCCAGTTTTACGGAAACGCCAACATCTATTGCCAAAGAAATACGTCCGACAGTTATCGTTGAAAAAACAATGGCCGAAGAAGCAAGTTTAAGCGAAGGTGATCTAGTTCGTTTATCTTCGGCACGTGGGTCTTTACGTATTCATGTGGAGATCGCTGAAAACCTTCAGAAAAATACTTTAGTTGTTGAAAGTATTTGGCCTAATAATGCTTATTTAGATGGTATGGGAATCAATATCCTGACAGGTGCAGATCCAGGTAGCCCTGTTGGCGGCGCCGCATATCATGATAACCGTGTATCTATGGAGAAATGCAATTAACCTTAGGGATAGTTGCTTTCAACGCGCTTTAGGAAGCCTTTGATAGTGCGAAGCTTTTCACCGTCACGGATGCGGTTAAAGACGAGTTCCATTGTCTTATCGTCAATGATACGGCGGTTATATTGTTGCATTTCATATCCACCATCTTCGGTGATAATCATGGCGTATACAATAAAAGTATCATTATCGATTTTTGCCCAAATATAAGGATCGCCCTTCATCGGGTTTAAAGGCTCCCATTTACCGAATAGATTTTTGCGCATGGCTGAGCCGTAAACGCCGTCCCGTTTAGACACACGGAATTCAACTGAATGCTCAGTTACTTTCTCTCGTCCATCGGTTTTATGGACTGTGGTTTCCCAAATCAGATGAAAAGAGTCGTTGCCGGTAGGCCATACTTTTACTCGTAGGGATCGTTTGTCTGCTTCTTCTGCGGAAGAAATAGCATCACCTTCATATGTGCCAAAAAAGGGTTTGATGACCGATATGTCATCTGCAGCATGTGCAACTTGTTAATCACCGAAGAAAATCAGCAGGAAAGTGAAAGTTGTATAAATCTTTTTCAAGTTGTTTTTCATTGGCTTACCTAGTCAAATCCATTTACTCTACAGATGTCTAATAAAGATAGTGAGGCGACGCTACCTTAACAAGGCTAAAAGTAAGGATTAATAATATGAAAGCGTTAACCATAGGCGGGGCTACAGTTGATATCATTGCATCTGTTGAAGATCATAATCTTGAACGAATGACGATGGAAAATGCTTATTCTAGTTTTTTATTATTAGAAGAAGGCAAGAAAGTAGAAGCACAATCCGTGGATTTTTATGTTGGCGGCGGCGCGACGAATGCAGCTATTTCTATGGCGCGCCGTGGCGCTGATGTCGCATGTCTTGTGAAGGTTGGAGATGACGTCGAAGGTCATAAAGTACAAGATCAGCTTCGAGCCGAAAATGTGGACACGCGCCCTATCTTGATTGATCATCTTGAACCGACAGGTCGTGCTGTCATGATTGCAAGTCATGCTAAAAATCCAACAATTTTTGTGGCACGTGGTTCAAACACGACTTTGCGTGAAGAGGATATCCAGCCAAGTTTATTTAAGGATCGTGATCTTGTTTATATTACAGGGCTAAGTGGTGATTCTGCGGATTGTTTTGCCAAGATTGTGACCTTGGCCAAAGAAGCTGGTGCTATGGTTGCCTGCAATCCCGGAATTCGGCAATTATCTTCACGCAGTCAGGCGTTTTATAGTGTTCTGGATAAAATCGATATGTTGATTTTAAATGAACGAGAGACGGCACAATTGATACCGGAGTTATCTGTGCATCTTAAAGAGAGAAACACTGTCGTCTGTGATCAATCTGTTGAAGTAGATTTCTGGCCTCATTTAATGAAAAAGGGATTGGAAAGTCATGGCTTCTCTATGACGTTGCCAACCTTGTTTGATGCGTTATTAGAGCGTGGTATAAAAAGCTTTCTTCTGACCGATGGAAAACGTGGTGCGTATTTAGCAGATAAAGATGGGATTATTTTCTGTCCAAGTCATAAGGCAAAAGTACGTGGAACTGCTGGGGCAGGCGATAGTTTTGCATCGACCTGCGTCTCAGAAATTGCCATGGGACGATCAAAGGAAATTGCCATAAAGAAAGCTGCAATGAATGCGGCCTATGTGGTATCTCATGTGGATGCACAATCAGGATTACAAGATAACGAGATTTTAGATCAGCGTATAATGGATGCCGATTGGGATGGGTTCCTGACATTTTGTTGGGCAGACTAAATCGTCATAGAAGACCTTGGGTTTTGAAGCTAAGATAGTTGTTATGTCCAATAATAATATGGTCGTGCAGGGTGATGCCAAGATTGCTTCCTGCATCTTTAACCATATTTGTCATTTGAATATCTTCTTGTGATGGCGCAGGGTCGCCGCTTGGGTGGTTATGCACGATAATGATGGCAACAGCACTTAAATCAAGGGCACGTTTCACGATTTCTCTTGGGTAAAGCGGCGTGTGATTTACTGTACCGATATTTTGTACCTCATCGGCGATTAAGTGATTTCTTTGGTTTAGATAAAGGACTCTTAGTTGTTCGACTTTCTCTCGGCCCATTGCGGCCTGAAGATAGTCGATTAGGTTTTGCCAGTTGTTCAGGATATGACCTTTAAAGGCTTCTTGTTTTAATAAGCGTAAAGCTGATTGTTGTGAAAGCTTTATGGCTACAATGGCTGCTTCCCCGACGCCTTCGACCTTTTGTAACTCTTCAGGTGTGGCGGATAAAACACCGGCATAAGATTTGAAATAGCTAATAAGTTGCTTTGCTAACGGCTTAACATCACCACGCGGGATTGCCTGAGTTAGAATTAATTCCAGAAGTTCGTAATCTTCCATTGCCCGACCAAGGTCCTTCAGGAAACGTGTGCGAAGACGTTTCCTGTGGCCTAATTGGTCTTTTCTGACTTCATCCCCCATTCAGTCAGAACTTTATGCGTAAGGTGGTTGGGTCCAGCCTTTAGGAGAGGCTGTAAAAATTTCATAACCATCCTTTGTCACGCCAATTGTATGTTCAAACTGGGCAGATAAGGATTTATCTTTGGTTACAGCAGTCCAACCATCTTGCAGAACTTTACATGCATATTTACCCGCATTGACCATAGGTTCAATGGTAAAGAACATACCTTCTTGCAGGACTGCACCTGTACCCGGTGTACCATAATGCAAAACACTTGGTGCATCGTGGAAAACACGACCAATGCCATGACCGCAAAAATCACGGACAACGGAAAAACGATGTTTTTCAGCATGTTGTTGAATGGCAGCCCCAATGTCACCCAAAGTTACACCCGGTTTTACCATTTCAATACCAATCATCATGGATTCATAGGTCACACGAACCAGATTTTTCGCTTTTACAGGAATTTTGTCGCCAACCATATACATGCGACTACTGTCACCATACCAGCCATCTACAATGACGGTTACATCAATATTGATGATGTCACCATTTTTAAGTTTTTTGCTTGGGTCAGGGATACCATGGCACACAACGTGATTTACACTAGTACAAATAGACTTAGGAAAGCCACGATAGTTAAGCGGTGCAGGGATCGCATCGTGATCAAGAATATACTTATGACAAATTTGATCCAATTTATCTGTGGTAACGCCAGGCTCAACGAATTGAGTGATATGATCCAACAACTCAGCCGCAAGATGGCCAGCTTTGCGCATACCTTCAAAATCTTCAGGTGTATGAATTTTAATACGGCCAGAATCAGGGTCGTTATAGTCGTCCATCAGACAAATCTTTCTTAATCACATCAAATCTTTTTATCAGCTATATTCAATCTATGAATATTTTACATTTGCTTCTTTTACCCCGAACTCGGCCATTCGCCAAGGGGGTGGTGTAAAACTAATAAAAATCTATAGTTGAAATTATCAGTCTATAGAAATCTTAAGTGGATTCCGAATGGTGATTTCTGTTTCCGTAATGTCACAATCATAACAAACAGCCTCTACACCTGCTTCTCGCGCTTTTAGGAAAGCTGTTTTATATGTTGGATCAATATCATTTGCTAATCTGAATTCATTACAGTCTGGGCGTTGTACCAGATAGACCATAACGGCGCGATGACCCTGGGCGACCATATCAGACATTTCATCTAGATGTTTCGCCCCGCGCGCGGTAACGGCATCAGGAAATTCCGCTGCATCTGGATAAGTGCCATCTAGACGACGTAAGGTTACGTTTTTAACTTCGACATAACAATCTGGTTTATCGTTTTCAGAAAGCAGAATATCAATTCGGCTATTCTTACCGTATTTTACTTCACGTTTGGTATTTGTATAACCAGAAAGTTCGATGATTTTCCCATCAATAATTGCCTGTTCTACAATTGCATTGGGGCGAGATGTATTTATCCCAACAGGTATACCGTTTTGACTCGCAAGTTCCCAACGCCAATCCAGTTTGGCCTTTGGATTGGTATTTGGAGATAACCAAACATCTGAACCTTCATCTTTTAGGCCCATCATAGAACCAGAATTGGCGCAATGGGCTATTACAATAGACCCATCCGCCAGTTCCACATCTGCCAGAAAACGCTTATAACGTTTGATTAATTTCCCCTTGGTAAGGGGATTGTCGAATTTCATGATGAAAAAGACCTCTTAACTTTCCTCTTTTGCCTTTTTAACTAAGCCAAGCATAGCGTCTTCACCAATGGCACCACGAACAATTTCATTGCCGATGATGAAAGCAGGTGTGCCGGAAAGGTTTAGCATTTGTGCAACTTGTCGATTACGGCTGATTTTCCCGGTTACTTCATCTGATTCCATATCGACTTTCAATTTCTCGACATCTAGACCAACGGAATCTGCTACTTGGAAAACACGTTTTTCAGTAATACCGCCGCGGGCGCTCATCATAGCGACATGGAAGTCCATGTATTTACCTTGCATATCTGCAGCTAATGCTGCTTTTGCGGCAATAACAGACGTAGGGCTAAGAATTGGGAGTTCTATAAATAGAACGCGTACATCGTCATCATTTTCAATGATATTATTCACTTGAGGTAACACACGTTTACAATATCCACAGTTATAGTCAAAAAACTCAACCATTGTCACTTTACCATCAGGATTACCTGCGACAGGATATTCGTCGCTTTTTTTGATAGCGGGCAAAAGGCCTTCTAAAGTTTTTGCGGATTCTGCTGCGGCCAGTTCTTCTTGTTCTTTATAATAAGCATCAAGTGAACGGATCATAACTTCAGGATTTTCCATCAGGTAGTTATGGATAATCTCTTCCAATTGTTCTTTTGAAATGTCGGAAATATCTTGAGCTTGCGCTGTTATTGTGAAGGCAGATGAAGATAACAAAATTGCAGATGCAGCGGTGAAATTAAAAAATTTGGATTTAATTGATCCCATAACGAAGTCCCGTATGCAGATAGATAATTGTCGTTTTATTGCCATTGATAGTGGCGATTTGATGGCAGAGTTGCAAGAGGCGCGCGATGCATTTTGTACCAGTTCACAAATATATGATGAACACTTGATCGAAATGTTAAGATTTTCTCTCTTTTTGAAGGTCCTTTGCACGAAGATTGATATCTTCGGCGCGAAGCCATCCTGCACTGCCACGGGGTAATAGATCCAATGCTTTATCTGATTGGGTAATCGCACTTTCTAATCTATTTCTAAGCAGAGATTCTTCTGCAAGAGCAAGCGCGGTATTTGCTTGATCTCCCATCTTTCCATATACGGTAGCCAATAAACGCCAGTTGGAGGAAACGTTTGGTTCTAGACGAGCGGCTGTTTTTAAATTCTTTAGAGCGGCAGGTAAGAGTTCTGGATCTTGGGTTTCTATCCGCGCACGCCCTGCATTTTGATGAATTAAGGCTGCCCATGGAATAATCGCAAGCGCGCGATCATAAGCCTTAATCGATTCTTCAATTCTGGCGGCATCCAATAAGATATCGCCTTCGAGTTCAATGAAAAACGGGTCTTCAGGTATTTGGGCTTGCAAACCCCTTACAATTTCTATGGCAAGGTCATAATTCCCATTCTCTTTATGCGCTATAGCACGGGCATATTGTGCTGGAATGGAGTTATCCGATTCTGGGTAAATTTTACTTACTGTTTCTAAGCCATCAATATAGCCAATTATTTTTGCACGAATACGGTCATGAATCCTGTAAAACTCTTCCGACATTTCTTTGCCAGTATAGCTTGAGCGTTGCGTGTGATGTTCAACAAAGTTGATTCGTGATTGAGTTAATGGGTGGGTTTGAGAATAAGGATTTTGCGCATCGGAATATATCTGACTTTGTTGATGAATTTTATTCAAAAAAGTTAACATTCCCTCACTGGTAATGCCCGCGGAATCAAGAAAAGTCAGTGCTGCTTGATCAGCAGCTTCTTCATTTGCGCGTGTGTATTTTAAGAAGCCACGAGTGGCGACCTGAGAACCTAATCCAAGAGCTGCAATCGCGACTTCAGGCTGCCCAGAGAGAATCGCTAATGGCAATCCAAGCACTGCCGCGGCCAAATTGATATCTTGTGCACGCTCATAATTGGCATAAAGTTGTGATAAATGACCACCTGTAATATGGCCGGTTTCATGGGCTAAAACACCGATAACTTCTTCAGGTTTTTCGGCTGCTGCGATTGTTCCTGTGTTGATAAATATTTGTTGTCCTTGGGCAACAAAGGCGTTTAGGCGTTTATCGTTAATAATATGAATATTTACAGAGGCAGCATCTAATCCTGCGACTTCAAAGATTGGTTGGCAATAATATCGGATAGCATTTTCAATTTCTGTATCACGAATATAGCTGATTGAGCTTGCACTCGCGGCAGATGTGATTAGGCTATGCGCCATTAACCACACAACCATAAAAGAACATATCCATTTATATAGGGTTTTAAGTCGATGCATTTTAAAAAGCTCAATCCTGTCGCAGAAAAATCTAATGTAGGGATGAATTGGGAAACACGCAAACCCCAGTTTTCATTTTTTACGAGACGAGCAGCAACGTCATTGGCAATTGTTTCCGGATTATTATTATCTGCTTGTGCGCAAGATGAAGAAGTACCCTTAGGTCAGATAGGTTATGTTCAAGGGTTTTATGGAGCTATTTCGGGGGATGAACCAACATCCGTGCTTGTTGGACGTGATGTGTTAACTGCAGGTGGAACTGCTGCAGATGCCGCCATTGCAATGTCTTTTACAATGGCAGCCACTTACCCGGGGCGTGCAGGATTAGGAGCTGGTGGAGTTTGCCTTATGCATGATGGTGCTATTGGGTTAACGGAAACTTTGGATTTTACTGGTAAAATTGGAAGTTTGAAAACTGAGGGGCGTGCGGCTGCAATTCCTGGGATGGTCAGAGGTATGGCGGTTATGCATGCCCGATACGGTACAATGGATTGGCGTCAGTTAGTATTACCTGCTGAGCAATATGCACGTTATGGTCATCGCTTCTCTCGTGCTGCACGTGCTGATGTCACATTGGCTGAAAAGCCGTTGATGAGGGATGCCAATGTTAAAGAAATCTTTGTGAATGAAGAAGGATGGGTTCATCCTGAAGGGTATAGATTTGCCCAAGTAGATCTAGCAGCTACGTTGGCACAAATTCGCGCTAAAGGGGCCGGAGTTTTTTATCAAGGACCATTTGCACGTCAAGTCGCCGCTGGCATTCAAGCTGCTGGTGGAAATGTATCTGAAGAAGACTTACGTAATTATCTTCCAGAATGGCGTGGTGTTTATGGTGTGCAGGCTGGTGATTATACCTTTTATACTGCTGAGGCGCCTGCAGGAGGAGGTTCGGTTATAGCGGAAACTCTGGCATTGGCGAATGCAGATGAACGATATGAGGACTTATCCGGAGTGGATCGATTGCATCTGTTATTAGAAGCTTCTAAGCGTGCATATCAGCATCAGCAAGAGTATCTGGAGAAAGGTTGGAATGTTTCTGTCTCTAAAGATCAATTTTTGGGACAGGAATATGCAGAAAAAGTTATGAGCGGGTTTGACGCTTCTAAGGCATATACTGCTCGTCTAACTGATGTGAAATTTAGTGAAAATTCTTATAATACTGGTTTTGTTGTAGTTGATAGAAACGGAAATGCGGCAATTTGTGATCTTAGCCTTAATAATCTATTCGGCACAGGGCGGATGGCTGAAGGGTTAGGGTTTATGATTGCTGCGAATCCTGACACGAAAACACGTAATCCATTGAATTTAGCACCTATGGCAGTCATTAGTGCAAATACTAATAGTTTTCACGGAGCCATTGCCGGTGCAGGTAGCTCTGTTAAGAAAATAAGTGCAATGAATGTTATGCTTGATGTCGTTGTCGACGAGAAGAATTTGATTGATGCTCTTGTTGAACCACGTATGGGCTTATCGAATGATCTTGGTACTGTCTTGGTAGAGAAAAGTTTTAATGCCGATACAATTTCGCAATTGAAAGCGAAGGGATATCGTGTCGTGAGCGATGAATTACCTAATCGTTTGAATGCAATTTTTTGCAAGAACGGTTTGCCACGTGCGGAAGTTGGTGCCGAATGTTTGACATTTACAGATTCTCGTGGACATGGCTTGAGTCTAATGACTTCCGAATAAACGATTTTCTTATTTGTTGAAGAAATGAGTATTCTTTTCCTGTGAGGATGTTGAGATGGCGTTAAAACAATCGCATCGTTCGAATGTACCTGCCTTTATTGTAATGGAAGTTATGCGCGCTGCCGCAGAACGAGAGGCTAGTAAACAAGCCGTTTATCATTTAGAAGTAGGGCAGCCAGGAACCGGGGCTCCAAAGAAAGTTATTGAGGCAGCCAAACATGCTTTGGACACGGATAAAATCGGTTATACCGTCGCCTTGGGTATTCCTGAATTGCGAGAGGCTATAGCGACCCATTACAAATCGGATTATTGTGTTGATGTTGCTTCTGATGATGTCATTGTTACAACTGGGTCATCCACTGGCTTTCTGTTATCTTTTTTATCTGCTTTTGATCCAGGAGACAGAGTTGCCCTTGCAGCTCCAGGGTACCCTTGCTATCGCCATATTTTAAATATGTTAGGTGTTGAGCCTGTTTTGTTGGAAACTGGGCCCGAAGATAGGTATCAACCCAGCCCCGACTTACTTAAGCAAGCTATGCAAAATGGTAAGTTAGATGGATTGATCTTAGCAAGTCCCTCTAATCCAAGTGGTACTATGTTGGATGATGCTGAATTAAAGGCTTTAATAGAATTCTGTCAGGAACATGGTATTCGTTTAGTCTCTGATGAAATCTATCAAGGCATTAGCTATGGGCGCAACTTCCAAACCGCTTTATCACACACAAAAGAAGCAATAATAATTAATAGTTTTTCTAAATATTTTTCTATGACCGGTTGGCGCCTTGGCTGGATGGTGATGCCAAAGGATTTAAAACGCCAAATTGAATCTATGGCGCAAAACTTATTTATTTCAGCACCTACTTTAAGTCAGGTTGCAGCTGTAGCCGCTTTTGATGCAAAGGAAGAATTAGAACAGAACATTTGCAATTATGCAAAAAACCGAGAAGTTTTGTTGAACGCCTTACCAGAGTTGGGGTTTAAGAAACTGGCTCCCTCCGATGGTGCCTTTTATATCTATGCGGATGTATCTGATTTAACGGATGACTCAGTTACTTTCTGCCAACGTATCTTAAAAGAGACGGGAGTGGCCGTAACACCGGGTTTGGATTTTGATCCATTTAATGGTCATCATACTATGCGTTTCTCCTTTGCTGCAGGGCATGATGAAATAATTGGGGCTATCGAGGCTCTTAGAAATTGGAAACGATAAAAATGAAGCGATCAATTATTGATCGCTTTTTTCATGGAGTTTTTTAAGCATACGTTCCTGACGAAATCTTTGATAGCTGAGCGTTGCCCGAAGTGATAACCAATACCCCAGCAAACCCAATCCAACTGCCCATGGAAGACTTCCGATTAACAGGCTTGAGCCAACTAGTTCAATTAGATCAATAAGAAATTTAAAAGATTCTGCTATGCCTGCATCTGCACTTAAATTATTGCTTATGTAGCTTGAGAAATCTTCAAAAGAAAAATCATCCTCATCTGTAGGTAATATCAAACGACCTGTCGCATAGAACAGGTAATAAAGAGGAATCATGGTTGCTGCATTAGAAAACCATGACCAAGCAATTGCAATTAGAAGGCTGAAGTTAAATTTAAAAACTTTTTTAGCAATCCACCAGATCACAAATAAAGCGGGCATTTGAATGCCAACGCTTGGTGTGAAGCCAACAAAAAGTCCAATCATCACACTATAGGCAATAAGGTGCGGTGAGTCTTTTTCACGTTGAATCGGAATAATAAGTTTATAGTGAAGATATCGAAAAGCTTTCGACCACCAATATTCTTTATTTTTTCGATGTCTTAACCTCTTCAAAACACCTTTTGGTGCATTTGAACTCATTTGGTAATTCCTTCTAAAGAATTTTCCGGTTTGCTCGCCTCATGTAATTGATCGAAATGCTTATATATTCGCTGCAAGGCATGAATGCAGAAGAAGCTGTAATAGATCGCGAATACTGGCGTTGCATAGACTAAAATTTCGTATTGGATCAAGGCAGAACTGCAATAAAGGAAATAGTAGAAATATTTCACACGCAAAAATGTCCAAAGTTGGATCTGATGTTGATTTGCGTAAACGGCCAACATAATAAATGAGATATAAGAAGCGGAGAAAACAACTGCGCTCCAAGGATCAACACCCCAATGCCATGCACCAGCCGCAGCAACTAGGGGAACACCGATTTGATCTGCGGCCATATCCACCATGGCACCACCTTCATGGGCCTTACCTATACGCCGTGCTAGCGGTCCATCAAAACCATCCAGAACACAATAGGAAAATAGTAAGATACTAATGATCCACCAATACTCGAATTGTGTGGGCAGAGCCACGCCTATAATCAGACATAAAATAGCGATGATTGTAATGTGATTTGGGCTTAATCGAAGCGCAAGAAATAATTTGATTACAGGGTTAAGCGCACGATCACGCCATGCTGCAAATTCCTTCTGCTTCTTTCTTTCGTCTTCGTTGAAGTAATCCATAGATAAATCAAGCCCTGATATGAAAAACTATTATAGGGCTTTTATCTGATCAGAAGGAATGAAACAATAAGTTCTGGTCCATTTTATTAAAGTTTCACGGAAAGTTTATGCCGCGTCAGGATGCCTATGAGCAGCGACTTTAATTATGCCGCTTTTTTGTGCTCTTTTTTCGATAGCCTCTTCCATTGTGCAATAACCACTTTGCAGCATATGCCAAACATTCAGCCATTGTTTTTTATTGCTTTCGCGAACTTCTTTTTTTCGGAATTTATGGCGCTGTTGAAGGAAGGAGAACCAGTCATTTGGAATAGTTTTATGGTTATCAGGTAAATCGACTGAACCAACGATCATTTGATGGGATGGGAAATGCGCATCGGAACTTACCGACCAACCGACATGATCTAGACGAAATTCATTTGGTAGGCGATAAGTATAATTCACTTTGCGTTTTAGTGCTGGTGGTGCCACTAACTGTCCGTCTTTAATGCCATTTTCTAGGAAATGCAGACTAAGTCCATTATGGATTTCTACATAATCACTCTCTTCCTGTAACTCCATAAAACGTTTATCACCTACCGCGTTTGCAAGGCCTGTTTTTCCCGGTGTAAATGGATGTGGAATACTTGTGATTGCTCCTAAGTCATCACGAAGTTGGTTCATGTCATTCACTGACCATTCGAAAGGGGGAAGTTTATTCAACCCGCGTCTTAAATCAGCTTCATCACGGAAGATGAAAATAATATCAACGCCTTCAGACGATACAGCCTCAACGGCGGGTAAAATCGTAGTGTGAAGGTCCTCTGTAGCATCTCTTAAATACAGATAAGCATCCAATGGGGCCTTATAGCCGTGTTCTGTGGATGCAACAAAATCTACATTCGTTTCTTTTAAACATTTGTGATGTAAGGCTAGGCGTTGGTCACGTTTGGACTTTGAATAACGATAGATGTTTGTGTGATAGTGCAAATCGAATGTCACGGAAACACGATCGGTGTTTTGTGATTTTTCTTGGTCAAAATGAAGCTCGGCCACCATATTTCGATTCGCTCTAAAATTTTTAAGAATGTGTTGCTTCTATTTTAACTTTTTTCAGCGATTAGACAACGAATTCTATTATTTCATTACTTTAATTGAGTTTTAATTTCGGATCAGGGCCAATTTGCGATTTGAATCTTGCTTTATTGGTATGTTTTAGGGCATATGAAGGCAGATTTTACGCATAGATTATATGTGTGGTGATTGGGGTCAAATAAGTCGATTAGACGTGAAAGGAATGGGCAATGAGCTTAAAATTAAAGCCGGGTGTTGTTTATGGTGAAGATTATAAAGCTTTGGTTGATCACTGCAAGGCGGGTGGTTTTGCATTACCTGCGGTGAATATTGTCGGTACCAGTTCCTTAAATGCTGTTTTGGAAGCCGCGGCAAAAAACGACTCTGATGTGATCATTCAATTATCGAATGGTGGGGCACAATTCTATGCTGGGGCATCTTTGGAAGACAGTTTTCAGGCGAAGGTCCTTGGCGCTGTCTCTGCGGCACAGCATGTTCATTTATTAGCGGAACATTATGGGGTGGCGGTCGTTCTTCACACTGATCATGCGAACCGTTCTTTGATTCCGTGGATTGAAGCTTTATTAGAACATGGCGAAGCTTATTATGAAAAACATGGCAAGCCATTATTCACATCGCATATGCTTGATTTGTCCGAAGATGATCTGGAATTCAATCTTTCTGAAAGTGCACGTGTTCTAGAACGCATGGCAAAGATTGGTATGAGTTTAGAGATTGAGTTAGGTGTAACAGGTGGTGAAGAGGATGGTGTTGGATCTGATATTGATGAAGATCAGATGGATAATGCAAAATTATACACTCAGCCTGAAGATGTTCTAGAGGCCTATAATCGATTGAATCATCTAGGTCATTTCACAGTTGCGGCTTCTTTCGGTAACGTGCATGGCGTATATAAGCCTGGTAATGTGAAGCTTCGTCCGGAGATATTGAAAGCATCACAAGAATTAGTAGCGAAAGAAAAAGGCACAGATCACAATCCATTGGACCTGGTATTTCATGGTGGATCAGGTTCTGAAAAAGATAAGATTGCTGCCGCTATCGAATATGGTGTGTTTAAGATGAATATCGATACGGATACACAATTCGCATTCTCCGAAGCAGTTGGGGCATATGTGGAAGAAAATAATGTGGCTTTCCATCATCAAATTGATCCTGAAACAGGTAATCCTCAGAAAAAACTCTACGATCCACGCAAATGGTTGCGTGCAGGTGAAAAAGGTATGGCAGAACGTTTAGATGAAGCTTTCGCCGATCTTGGATCTGTTGGTAGAACTGCGACAAAGTAAAATACTTTTAGTTGTAAATAACAACTGATTATCTATACAGTCCCGAAACACTATGCTATCTTTCGAGAAAGTTTGGGATGTTTCGGGACTTTTCTTTGTCCATAATAAATTGCTGATATAAAATGTTTTTTTATTTTAGGCTGTTCTTTTTGTAGTTCTGATCTAAAATCCCAGAAGTGATAATAACTTTGATAGTCATTAAATTATCAAATTTGTTAAAAAAAGATTTAGTGGGGGCAACTACTTGTTATACGGCAATCCTCATCTTACTGGTGTGGAACACACCTTTGATGAAAATGAAATCATAGTTACAAAAACCGACCTAGCTGGTAAAATTACCTATGGTAACGATACCTTTTACAAGATGTCGGGTTTTTCTGAGAAAGAATCTTTAGGTAAGCAGCATAATATTATTAGGCATCCTGAAATGCCACGCGCAGCCTTTAAATTAGTTTGGGATACTTTAGCGTCAGGTGAAGAGGTCTTTGCATATGTCAATAACCGCTCAAAGAATGGCGATCATTATTGGGTATTTGCACATATAACACCAAGTTTTAATACTTCGGGTAAGTTGGTTGGGTATCATAGTAGCCGCCGTAAGCCAGATAGGCGGCTGATCGAGGATAAAATTATCCCATTATACAGAGATCTACTAGCGACTGAAAAAGCGGCTTCCAGCCCGAAAGAGGGGATGGATAATGCGGTACAGGCGGTGTTGGATTTATTAGGTCAAACAGGAATGGGCTTCAACGAGCTGATGCTTTCATTGGGGAGATAAGAATATGTTTGGAAATAGTCGCGATATAAAACGTGCAATTGATGTATTAGAACGTGCGATTAAGGGCGATTTTGAGGCGCGTTTGACAAACATTGATGCGAAAGGGGATGTTGGTATTCTTTTGCATCGAATTAATGATTTTATAGACCGTTCAGATGCATATCTGCGTGAAAGTGCGGCCGCTATGGAACATGTCAGCAATTCTAAATATTACCGTAAGATTGTTGAAACCAGTATGGATGGTGCTTTTTTAAATGCCAGTCGCACTGTGAACAATGCGCTAGACAGTATGAAATCACGGGTAGATAGCTTTGAAGTGGCTTTGGAGCATTTCGAAAATAATGTTGGTGGCGTGGTTTCGACTGTTTCCTCTGCTTCATCTGAACTGGATAATTCAGCATCTTCTATGCAGAATATTGCCAACTCAACGAGCGAACAGGCAACCGCAGTGGCTGCCGCTGCGGAAGAAGCTGCGGTAAATGTTCAAACAGTAGCTGCAGCTTCCGATGAATTAACAAACGCGATAAACGAAATTTCTGGGCAAGTTATGAATGCTTCAAGCGTGGCAAATGAAGCAGCAGAGGTTTCATCAAAAGTCGCCAGTCAAGTGGACGATCTCAAACAAGCGGCAGATCAGATTGTAAATGCAGTGAGTATTATTAATGACATTGCAGATCAAACAAACCTCTTAGCGTTGAACGCTACCATTGAAGCTGCGCGTGCGGGTGAAGCAGGTAAAGGTTTCGCGGTGGTTGCGAATGAAGTGAAAAACCTTGCCAATCAAACAGGGCAGGCGACGGCTGATATTGGGAATTATGTAAAGAATATTCAGGAAGCCACTGATATTACTGTTGATGGGATACATAATATCTCAGAAAAAGTAAGTTTGATTAATTCTGCGAATTCGTCAATTTCAGCAGCAGTTGAAGAACAATCTGCGGCAACAAATGAAATCACACGCAATATTGAAGAAGCTTCTGCAGGTACAGCGGAAGTAACAACAAATATTGCAATGGTGACTGAAGCAGCCCAAGAAACTGGGCAGGCTGCGGGTGAAGTCAGCCAATCTTCGTCTGATTTGAAAGATCAATCTCAAAGTCTTGCAGAAATTGTCGATGACTTCTTGGTTGAAGTAAAAAAGGTTGTTTAGAATATAAAAATAGTTCGAGATAGAAGTAACGCTCTTATTTTAAAAAAATTGAACTCAAAAGATCAATTTATGGGATGGTGACATGTGATCTTTTTTAGGAGAAAACACTGGAATCCGTATTCTATGTCTTAGCTATGTAAGTGAACCAAATCAGCTTACGTGATTTACTAGATTTTATTCAGGTGTTTGAAGTTTTAGTATTATACGGTTCTGAGTATCTAAACGGCGGAAGATGGCGCCATAATGTTTTTGAAGTAGCTGGTCAATCAGGCCAGTTTCTTGTGCGTTTTTCAGAGCGTCTTTAATAATATATTTCAGGTTTTCTTTTTCATGAGATAAATAAAATCTGAAGTCACGATCATAGGCAAGGATAAGTCTTGGTTCTATCTCTAATCCTTTATGCAGATGGGATTCTGTGAAGACTTCTATAATACCGCGTGAAAAATAGTCTATATTATGTTTTTGGCTTGCTGTCATTGCATAGATATTACGCCATTCTCCATCAACGATTTGATGTTTTAAATCGTTCAATGCCCAGACTTTGATGTCGAACCAATTCATGCCAAAGCCGCCAGATTTGTTTAGATTTCGGAAATCTTGCAATGTCTGGATTTTTTCATATTTTTTCCTATTGCCTGCGGGGATGAGAAGGATGCGCTGACCAATGAGTTTATTGGTTATATCTATTTCAATAGGAATATATTTATTATTTCTTTCCTTTGACGCAACCAGCCATATCAGGTCCAGTTCCCCGCGTTCAAAAAGCTGCACAGTACGTTTTTGCGGTAAATCTCTTGAGAATACAAGGCTTGCTTGATGCCCTTGATTTGCTAAAGAAGTGACAAGTAACTCATGAAAATAACTATATGAATTGTCAGACCTACCTTCCACTCGAAGGTTGATTTGTGTTGCGTGTGCATCCACCGTTATCTGAGTAAATGTCAGAAATACGAAGATGATAGATATTTTCCAAATTTTGAGCATCTATATCCAAACGTAATTATATTTAGGCTGTATGATATACGATAATTTCTAGTTAATGAAGCGGTTGGGGCATTTTTCAGTTCTAGGTATATGTGTAAAATAAGAAATTCCCGTCATACGTTTTTTCTCGACTTTCTGTTAATTTTTGTCCTCATCAGAAGGGGGCACAAAATAGTAGACCGTTACTTAATGATAAACTAATATTCCATTAGGGGCTTACTATTTTTTAGTCCAAATATTTATCCTTAGAACAGGTATTTTACCGATTTTTGTCAGTTTTTTGAGTTTTATTCGCTTTAAACTGTTTTGGTTAAATTTTTGGCGGGAGGGGGTATGTTTCAATGAATAAAATTTTGATCATTGATGACGAGCGAGATATGGCACAGTTTGTTGCTGATATTTGCCAAACTAAGAATTTTGATACTACGGTGGTAACTACTGCCTCCGAGGCTATCAAAGCGATCAATGATAGTTCAGATTATCTTGGGGCCGTTTTAGATATCGTTATGCCTGATGTAGACGGTATCGAATTAGTTCAAGCTTTAGGAGATGAACATCCCAATATTCCGGTTGTCCTGATGTCGGGATATGCCGACAGTTACTTGGATGCCGCATCCATACTTGGAAAGGCCCATGGGGTGAATATTGTAGGACAACTTTCCAAGCCTTTTTCTGTTGAGGATTTGGTTCCCTTCTTGGATAAAATTCAGTTGGCTTCCTAAGCGATTAAAAGCTGAAAAATATAAATTTATATGTTGAATATAAAAATAACATCTAGGCGATCTGCGTTTTTACCGATTATGGGGGCGTTGTTAATTGCGACCTTGTTGATTGGTTGGGTTATTTCTTATTCACTTTATAAATCTGCGATTGAAGAGAATAAAGAGAACTTGATGCATTTAGCTAGTAATCTTAGCTCTTTAATTTCTTCCATTGCTGGATTTGATCAAAAATATATTGGCGAGGACTTCCAAGGTGACGCCAGTGACGCCACTTTAAGGCAAGTGCGGAAGGCACTGTCTCTGCCATTTGGTGCGGGGACAACGGAGGCGCTCATATTTCGTGCCGTAGAGGGTGGCGTTGAGATGCTCGTTCATATCGAAGGGGATTATCATCAAGACTATTACCCTGATGATACAGAGTTAGGTGCATTAGCGATTCAAACGCTTGATGGTGAATCCGGTGTTGTGCATTTGCAGGACCCGGATGGGCAGGATTTGTTGATTGCATATAAGCCGATTGAACTTACGAATTGGGGTATTTTTGTCGAACGTTATGAAAGTGAAATTTGGCATCCTTTTTTGTGGTCGTCTATTCAAGCGTTCATGGTCTCAATTGTTGTTATTTTATTAATGGCCTGGGGTATTTTGTGGATAACGCAACAGATTTCAAAAGATGCGTTGGAAAGTGAACGCAAGCAAGTTGAGCTAACAAATTCTCTTCTTAGAACTCAGCAAATCGGTAAGCTTGGAAATTGGCATCTGAACTTAAAAACCGATCATTTGCAATGGTCAGATCAGGTCTTTGAAATATTTGATATGAACCCAGCAGATTTTGACCATACAGTTGAAATGTTCTTTCAACGAGTCCATCCGGATGATGTAGAGCTTATACGTCAGGAATCACGAAAAGCAATTGATCAGGGCGGCGAATATACGGTTGATCATCGATTGATTATTCGTAACGGATCCGTTCGGTATGTCAGAGAGAATGCTGAAATTGAAAAGGATAAGGACGGAAAACCGATTGCAATGCTTGGAACGGTTATTGATATAACTGATATACGGGCCAAGCAGATGGAGCTTGAAAGGATTGAAGCACAGCTTAGATTGGCGATTAATAGTGCACTAATTGGATTAGTTGTCAGTAATGTTGAGGGTGAAATACTCACCTTCAATGATACAGCGTCCCAGATTTTTGGTTATTCACCTGAAGAAATTATTGGTTCAAATGTTTCCGTTCTAGCAAATAGCGATGATGCCAAGCGCCATCATCACTATCTGGCCAATTACTTGTCGACAGGCGAAGCGCAGATAATTGGTAAAGGGCGTGAGGTGATCGGTAAAAGAAAAAACGGAGATGATTTTCCTCTTAGACTTGGAATTGCACCTTTGAAACTGGATGATGAACTTCATTTTATTGCATCTATCGAAGACCTTTCAGAGCAGAAGCAGTTAGAAAGTCAATTGCGTCAAGCGCAGAAGATGGACGTAGTTGGGCAAATGGTTGGTGGTATTGCCCATGATTTCAATAATTTACTTGGGATTGCAATGGGTAATTTGGAGTTAATTAATATGGCTTTAACTGATCAACCTGAAATTACCCGAAAATCTGAACGCGCTTTAAATGCAATCAAGAGGGGAGCAGGCCTAACCGCTAAGTTATTAGGCTTCTCACGCCAAAACTTAAAAGTTGGCACAACCGCAAATATAGATGAGGCTATTGATCAGGTTTCCGATCTTATTAAGCGCTCTTTAACGAGTTCAATAGAAGTCATAGTAGATGTCGCAGATGATCTTCCTGATGTAAATGCGGATCAAGGAGATTTGGAAGATGCGATTGTAAACTTGTCATTGAACGCAAGAGATGCAATGCCAGATGGGGGGCAGCTTGCTATTAAATCCACCTTTGTACATTCGGATGAGGTTGTTATTCCAGATATGGAAACTTCAGATGAATTAGGATTTGTCGCTGTTTCTATCGCAGATACTGGTACTGGTATGGATGATGAAACGCTTGAAAAGATTTTTGAACCATTTTTCACTACTAAAGAATCTGGAGTGGGCACTGGTCTAGGTCTTTCTATGGTGTATGGTTTTGTGAAGCGCGCCGGTGGAGGAATCGATGTACATACGAAGCTTGGTCAAGGTACTAATATAACACTATATTTACCGATTAGCATGACTGAGAGCAGCAATAAATTTTCTGAAGATGAACCACCTATCAAATTGAAATTCAAAGAGGTGAGCAAAATATTGGTTGTGGATGATGAGCCGGACCTGCTTAAACTTGTTAAAACTGTTTTGTCCTCTGAAGGGCATCAGGTTTTAATATCATCAGATGGCAATGAAGCATTAGAGATATTTGAGAAACATAAAGATATCGATATTGTATTATCTGATGTAATTATGCCAGGTCATATGAGTGGATATGAACTTGCGCAAACAGTAAGAGAGGCACGTCCAGATATCAAATTTTGTTTTATGTCTGGCTATACAGGTAGGAGTAATCCCATCAAGGAAGAATATTCTGATATGCCACTTTTACGTAAACCATTTACTATAAACGTTTTATTGAAATTTGTTTCGAAACAATTAAATCAACACTGAGAAAAGCTACGAAGCGATTTATCGTTATTCACGTGTTGAGAAGGAAAGATGGTGGCGGATCAGGGATTTGAACCCCGGACACAAGGATTATGATTCCTCTGCTCTAACCCCTGAGCTAATCCGCCACTGTATATATAACTGACGTATATATGGGTTACTGGTTATTCACCAGAGGCTTGATGTTTTATCATCTTGCGGGCGGATAAATATGAGTTTCGGGCCTTACTGTCAAGCGGACATTTCAATTTTTTTGCAGAAAAATTATCTTTTTATAAATCAGCTTGGAAATTCTTAAGTCAAAGGCCATGGATCATTCCTTGCTCATGAAAATCAGCGTGAAATGATCCAAACTTTAATGTTAAATCTGGTCAGATTTAACAGATTTGATTCTGTTTAACTGATGCGGCGTTGAATCCAGCCGCCACCTAACACACGGTCATCTTGATAGAAGACACATGCTTGACCTGGCGATACGCCATTCATGGGTTCTGCAAAGGTAACCTCAACATCACCAAGTTCAGTTGCCTCAACTGTTGCTGCGACAGGTTGCATGGTGGAACGTACCTTAACACCAATTTCAACAGGCCCTTGGCTTAGTTTTGTATCCCCAAGCCAGTTCACATCGCTTAAACGAATGCGCGGTGTTGCCAATGCAGATTTTGGTCCCACAATAACCTGACGGTTTTCAGGATCAATTTTGACCACATAAAGTGGGTCTGTACCGCTATTGGCACCACGTCCACCAATGCCAAGGCCACGACGTTGACCAACGGTATAGTGGATGATGCCTTTATGTGTGCCAAGTATTTCGCCATCAACATGAACGATATTGCCAGATTCCACCGCTTCCGGGCGGAATTTCTCAACGATGGACGCATAATTACCGTCTGGCACAAAGCAGATATCCTGACTATCTGGTTTGTCAGCAACTGTCAGATTAAACTTATCTGCCAAGGCGCGGGTTTCTGTTTTATCCATATGTCCCAATGGAAAGCGCAAGAAATCCAGTTGTTCCTGCGTGGTGGCAAATAGGAAATAACTTTGATCTTTTTTAGGATCGGCGCCTTTTAACATTTGGGCATCAGTTTCATCACCATTGCGTTGTACATAATGACCAGTCGCCAAAACATCGGCGCCAAGATCTTTTGCTGTATCAAGGAGGTCTTTGAATTTAACGGTCTGATTACAACGTACACATGGGATAGGGGTTTCGCCGCGCGCATAAGAATCTGCGAAATCTTCGATCACGCTTTCTTTAAACTTGCTTTCATAATCCAGCACATAATGTGGGAAGCCGAAAGTATCTGCCACTGTGCGGGCATCATAGATATCCTGCCCGGCACAACAGGCACCAGTGCGCGCAATGATCTCGCCATGATCATAAAGTTGTAGGGTAATGCCAACAACATCATAGCCTTCTTCATGCAGCATCGCCGCAGTTACAGACGAATCCACACCGCCCGACATGGCCACAACCACACGGGTATCTTTGGGCTCTTTCGGGAGACCTAAAGAGTTTAAATTTGTAGATTCAGTGCTCATAACCTTTGTCCTATCTCATTTATAGGGCGCGATATAGGGCTTTTCCTTGTATTTCGCAAGGGGAAAGCCTAAGAAAAGCAGGATCAGAACAATTTCTTAATCTCTCTTTTATACGGATGAAGCAGTTGGATGTCTAATGTTACCTTGGAAAAGGGGCTGGATGCGCCTTTAGTTACGTTTGAAGAATTACCCGTTATTGATAGGGCGGATTTTATTTCTGGTAAGTATAAGCAGGGCGTTGCAGATAAGCTTGGCTGCGCCTGTCCTGATGTTGGCTTTTTATATCTCGTCAATCACGTGACATATTTGAAAGACGAAGAGGTCCAAGAAGACGCCGCTTAGGAAAAAGTAAGTTTTTCAGATATTTTTTATGGAAACTACTGGAAAACTAAGTCCTTCTATGCCAGATAAAGAGCCGTTCGCATCTTGCGATACAGCAATGTTTGTATTTAGTCGCGCAGTTTATAGAAACTGCAATCTAGGAGATACTCAGGTGAGTGAATCTGATCCATTGGTATTAGCCGTGCCGAAAGGCCGAATTTTAAAGGAATTGCGTCCGTTGATGGAAGCTGCCGGTATCGTGCCGGAACCAGCATTCGATGATCCATCCGCACGTCAGCTAAGCTTTGCGACTAATATCCCCCATCTAAGCTTGATCCGTGTCAGAAGTTTTGATGTGGCAACATTTGTTGCGTTTGGTGCTGCACAATTAGGTGTTGCAGGCAATGATGTATTGATGGAATTTGATTATCCTGAAATCTATGCACCTGTTGATTTAGACATCGGTCATTGCCGTGTATCTGTTGCGGAACCAAAAGATTTATCTGAAGAAGATGACCCGGAACGTTGGAGCCATATACGCGTTGCAACCAAATATCCGGATGTGACCCGAAAGTATTTCGCGGACCGTGGTGTTCAGGCTGAATGCATTAAGTTAAACGGCGCAATGGAACTCGCACCCAATATGGGTCTATGTCGTCGTATTGTAGATTTGGTTTCTTCTGGTCAGACCTTGAAAGAAAACGGTTTGGTTGAAATTGAAACAATTGCTGAAGTGACCAGCCGTTTGATCGTAAACCGCGCGGCGTTGAAAACACGTCCGGAAGAAGTTGGCCGCTGGATTGAAGCCTTCAGAGGGGCGAAAGATGCTGCGTAAATTAAATATTACTGATGCTGATTTCGAAGCACAGTTTCAGGACTTACTGAATAGTAAACGTGAAATGGACGAAGATGTTGACGCTATTGTTGCCGACATCATCGCAGATGTTCGTAAACGTGGCGACGAAGCTGTTCTGGAATACACGAATAAATTTGATAAGTTGAATTTAACTGCTGAAACCATGGTGATTTCCAAGGAGCAGTTAAAAGCGTCGATTGACGAATGTGACCCTGAAACCGTTGACGCATTAAAATTGGCAGCTGAACGTATTCGTTCATTCCATGCAAAAACACTTCCTGAAGGTCTGGATTATAAAGATGATGCAGGTGTACGCCTTGGGGCAAAATGGACGGCCGTTCAAGCGGCTGGTATCTATGTGCCAGGTGGCACAGCAAGCTATCCGTCTTCAGTATTGATGAATGCGATCCCTGCTAAGGTTGCAGGGGTGAAGCGATTAGTGATGGTAGTGCCCACACCTGATGGTACGAAAAATCCTTTGGTATTTGCCGCGGCTTACTTTGCAGGTGTAGATGAGGTTTATTCCATTGGTGGGGCACAGGCTGTCGCAGCCTTGGCGTATGGGACAGAGACTATCAAGCCTGTCGATAAGATCACAGGCCCCGGCAATGCCTTTGTTGCCGCTGCAAAGCGTCGCGTATTTGGGCAAGTCGGTATTGATATGATTGCTGGACCATCAGAGATTTTGGTTGTGGCAGATAATCAAAATGATCCGGCTTGGGTCGCCATGGATTTATTAAGTCAGGCTGAGCATGACACATCTGCGCAATCTATTCTGATTACAGATGATGCGGCTTATGCGGATCAAGTGATCGACGCCGTTGATGCGGCATTGAAAACATTACCACGTACAGAGATCGCACGCGAAAGTTGGGATAATCATGGTGCGGTGATCGTTGTTGAAAATCTGGATCAAGCTGTCCCGCTTGTGGACCGTGTTGCACCGGAACATCTGGAACTTTCAGTGGAAGACCCACAAGAGCTGACAGACAAAATTACCAATGCTGGTTCTATTTTCATGGGACGTTATACGCCAGAAGCTGTAGGCGATTATGTGGCGGGCCCAAATCATGTTTTGCCAACAGCACGTTCTGCACGTTTTTCCAGTGGGCTAGGCGTATTGGATTTCATGAAACGCAGTACATTCTTGCAATGTGATTCTGATAGCCTGGCAGAAATTGGCCCAGCGGCAGTGTCTTTAGCACAATCAGAAGGCCTAGGGGCCCATGCGCGTTCTGTGGCTATTCGTTTGAACTTGCCAGTCGTCGACTAAGTTCATCTATGAAAAAGTGAGATTTTTAAATCTCTGGATTGCTCTTTCCTATTCGGGCTGTGTAAGATTGTTCTAATGACTAGAATAATGACATAGACAGCTCGAAAAGGGGAGACATGTCATGTCCGATTGGGACACAGAAAAACATAAAATCATTAAGATCAATCTTGATGAAAAGACCGTCATTCGCCGCAGTCCGGAAGTGGAACATGAACGGTCAGTCGCGATCTATGATTTATTAGATATGAATCGATTTCGTCCAGTGGGGGAATTTGCTGATTCAGGTCCGTTTAAACTGGATCTCAGCATTGAAGATGGATCACGCCTTGTCTTTACATTAGCTACTGAAGAGATAGAAGAACTGACTTGGATAAACTTGCCTTTGTCGCCGTTTCGTAGATTGATCAAAGATTATTTCCAGATTTGTGAAAGTTATTACGACGCAATCAAGCGGCTATCACCTTCTCAGATTGAAACCATCGATATGGCACGTCGCGGCCTTCATAATGAGGGGTCAGATTTATTGCGTGAACGCCTTGATGGAAAGTTGGAGATGGATTTGCAGACAGCACGTCGTCTCTTCACCTTGATTTGTGTTTTGCATATTCGAGCTTAATAAAGCTTACGTGAACTAGGTGATTTGATTATCTGATGGACGGACCTTTCTTCGAAAACGAAATGCCAGATGCAGTCTTGTTCTGCTGCACCATGAATGCGATCCGCTCGCCCATGGCAGAAGCCTTACTGCGTCATCATATCGGTACGCGTGTTTATGTAGATTCGGTCGGTGTACGTCCAAATGGGGAAGTTGATGGTTTTGCTGTAGCTGTCCTGAATGAAATCGGCATTGATATCATGAACCATGAACCAAAAGATTTTGATGAATTGGAAGATGGGTATTTCGATTTGATTATTGCGCTGTCACCAGAAGCACAACATCATGCGGTTGAGATGACACGTACCATGGCTTGTGATGTTGAATTCTGGAATACCTTTGATCCGTCTATGGTTGTGGAAGGGGGACGAGAGCAAAAGCTTGACGCATACCGTCAAGTACGCGATCAACTGATCCGCAAGATTAAGCAACGCTTCCCGAAAGATGATTAATCTCGTCCGTGAATGAAATGATTCATTAGAAAATAGGATTTTTTATGTCCAAATTTATTTTAGCTTCTTCCAGTCCACGCAGAAAAGAACTGTTAGCTCAGATCGGTGTGGAAATTGATGGGATTATTCCGGCAGATATTGACGAAACACCGCAAGATCGCGAAAGCCCGCGTGAATTAGCATTGCGATTAGCTGAAAGCAAAGCGCAGGCCGTTCAGGATCGTGATGAAGCGAAAGGACATTTTATCCTTGCTGCGGATACGGTAGTTGGCTTAGGACATCGTATCTTGCCAAAGGCTGAAGATGAACAAACTGCACGTGACTGTCTTGATTTGATGTCCGGGCGTCGCAATCAGGTTTATTCTGGTGTTGCGATTGTTGCACCTGATGGTGAAATGGTTAGTCGCGTGGTAAAATCACAAGTTGGGTTTAAACGCCTGACCCAGAATGAAATTAATGCTTATATCCGTTCAGGTGAATGGGATGGAAAAGCGGGTGGTTATGGTGTGCAGGGATTGGCTGCGGCTTATATAAAATTTTTGAGTGGCTCTTATACCAATGTGGTAGGCTTGCCGCTGTTTGAAACTTCCCAGATGTTACAAGGTCTCGGGTATAAAGGATTGAAGTCCCAATGAGTAAAAAAGGTCTGGATACACTTATCGAAATTTCCCTTGGGGAAACGCGTGCAGCTCGCATTGATGAAGATGGTGTATTATACGAATTACAAGTGGAACGCGCTGGACAGGAAAGTCTGGTAGGTAACTTCTACTTGGGCAAAGTTACACGCGTTGAAAAAGGCATGGATGCCGTATTCGTAGATATCGGTACAGATGAACCGGGGTTGATTAACCGTGCGAAAGGCTTGGAAGAAGGTAAAACCTTGATCGTGCAGGTCATTCGTGATGCACGTGATGGTAAAGGACCTGCCTTAACACGTCATCCTGTTTTGATGGATCGATACTTTGCCTTCACACCGGGGCGTAAAGGGGTGAATTGGGCCCGTGCCGTGGGTAAGGGACGTGATCGTGCCCATTTGGAAGCTGTATTACCGCAAGTCTTAGGTGAGAAAACTGACGGTTTTAGTGTGCGTGGGCCTGCTGTGGCTGTGGGTGAGCCGATTTTAGAAGAATCAGTAGATCGTTTGCGTCAGAAATGGGATGTTTTACGTGATATGGTGCGTGAAGATCGCAAACCGCGCTTGCTTGAAAAAGCCCCTAAAATGATAGACCGTCTTTTACGTGATCTGGAAGGTGAAACTCGTATCGCCATGGATGATCGTTCGGCATATCTTGAAGCGGAGAAAACGATTAAAAAACTTTATCCAGATTTGTCTCAAGGTTTGCTTTATCACGATTCTGAAATTTCGATATTTGAAGATACAGGTGTGGAAGAACAGATTGAAGAAGCTTTGGAACGAGAAGTTCGCTTGAAAAATGGTGGCAGCTTGGCGTTTGATAAAACAGAAGCTTTGATCGTGATTGATGTGAATATGGGCTCTGCTACTGCTAAGGGGGATGACGCTATTTTTCAGGTGAATAAGGCCGCTGCAGAAGAAGCGGCGCGTCAGATCATGTTACGTAATCTTTCTGGTTTGATTGTAATCGATTTTATTTCCATGAAAAATAAAGGTCGTTTGAAACGCTTGATTGAGGCTTTACGCAGTAAGTTCCTTAAAGACACGCGTCATACAGATGTCTTAGGATTAACCTCTGCAGGTTTGATGGAAATTACTCGCCAACGTGAAGGTGTGTCACTTGATGATTTAATGTTAAAGGCAAAGCCTGTTCAATCTTCTACTTTAAATCCTGTTGCGCAAGGATGCGCTGTTTTGCGTGCTGCAACCCGTTTAAAAGGGGCTGGGCGCCCGACAGCCTATGCCTCCCCAGAAGTGATTGATGCATTAAAGGGCGGCGTTTTAAGTGATGCTATGGAAGAATGTACAAAACGCTTAGGGCGTCCTTTGCATCTCTATGTTGGGGAAGATCAAATGCCGCCACAAGTGGGAATGGAGTAAACATTATGTCGACTGTAACTCCGTTGAATGCGGCGAATACTAAGAATGGCGGCAAGTGTAATATTTGTGGTAAGCCAAGTGATCAAAAATATAAACCGTTTTGCTCAAAGCGCTGTGCAGATGTTGATCTGAATCGTTGGCTTGGTGGAAATTATAGAATTCCCACGGAAGAGCCTGGTATTGCCAATGATCCATATGGAGAAGAGGAGTATTAAGCTCCTCTTTTTTTGTGAGTTTTCCTAGGAAAAGAAAAAGAATTAAAAAAAAGTTCATAAAAAATGAAATTGGTGCTTTACAGGTCCGGTGAACCTCTGTAAATCAAAGGCCGTCCAGAGGGGAGCACGACATTGCTTCAAACCAAACACTGGACCTGATAGGTGGTTATGCTCGGATAGCTCAGTTGGTAGAGCAGCGGATTGAAAATCCGCGTGTCGGCAGTTCAAATCTGCCTCCGAGCACCATTTACCCCATCTCTACACTCCGCAGAAAACCTTATTTATTCACGATCCTTTCTTGTGTTTAGAATTTTGTCCTACTAAATTGTAGACACCCCCTGTAGACACCCCTTGCTTTTCTTCTACTCTCTGCATTGCGATTTTTGCCCGTGAAATTTGCTGCACTGATTGTGTATAATGACGTACCATATCGTCAGTTTTGTGACCTGTGATAGCCTTGATTTCTTCATTACTGCATCCGGCCTCTGCTAATGCAGAAGCAGCATTACGGCGCAGACCATGGAACGTACAGCCCTTAATCCTTCCAGCCTTTTCATTGGTTTCAAGATTTAGCTTTGCAAGCTGTCTGTTCCAGTTTGCGCGAAAGCCGTCTGTACTATACGGCTTTCCATCTTCGCGGCAGATAAAATAAATAGAGTTCGTCGGTGCTTCCTGCAAAATTTGCATTAGCAGAGGGTGGCAAGGGATATAAATCTCTGTGCCTGTTTTCTCCTGAATTACCTTGATTAGTCCGTCCTTAAGGCGTTCGTCTGTACGGGTCATATTTAAGCAATCACCCTGTCGTTGACCTGTGAACAGGGCCACGAAAAATGCAATCTTCATCATAGGATTGTCGCACCCTTCAACAAAGGCTTTCATTTCTCCTTCTGTCCATGCTCTATTACCGCCGCCTTTAGCCTTAAGAGAAGATACGCCTTTTGCTGGATTGTCTGCTCTCAGACCTAAATCAATAGCCATTTCACCCAATACGCTTAACATACGGACGATTTTGTTTGCCTTAGATGGGCTATCGGAAAAGTGATTGCGCAGCTTGATAACATCGGCGCGGGACATGCTGGCAAAGGGCTTGTTCTTGGCTTTGGTTTTTTTAAGGATATCGCAGGAAGCTCTATAATCCTTTTGGGTAGAAGGTCTCTTTTCCTTAAATTCTGGCGACCCTAAATACTGTTCAATTAGCCAACCAAAGGATTCACGAACTGTAAGCTCTCTCTTAACCTCAAAAGATTCTTTGATCTTGTTGTAATGGGCGTACCATTCAACAGATAGGTATTCACCACGGATATCTACAAGATGCGTTTTGCCGTCAACCTTCTTGCGGTATTGCGTGTAGATACGCTCGTTGCGTTTCCATATCTTGAGGTTAGGAAGTCTTGTGAGTTTCATCAATCAATCCCAAAGAAATCATCATTTGCCGTGTCGCGCATATCGTCCATGACGCGTTCTAATTCGTCTTTATACCAATACACGTTTTTGCCATCTTTACGGCCTTGAGGCCATTTTTCGCCAGCATTTTTGCGAAATGCAGATTCAGACTCACCCACATACAAAGCGGCTATTTTTGCTCTCATCCGGTAGGGGTAGCCTATCTGCACTGGCAGGTTGTTAGCTTGCATTTCTTACACTCCTTCCTTATGGCCTACTTGCGCATCAATTGGATGTGGCATTGTCTTCTACCTCTCTATTGTTACACTGAGGAAATCCGCATTCACCAATAACCCAAGCTTTCGGATAATCAGGATGATCAATTGAAAAGCACATTGTATCCATGATGATTTCACAAGGGTTGCTCTTGTCCTGATTGTGGATACAGTCACGGCATACATTTGAAATAAATATATCTCCCTCTGTTCCGTTTGACGGGCGCCATGTTTCGCCTGCTTCGTCTAATCTTGGTTCATTCCACATTCTTCATATCCTCTCAAAATCTGCGGAGCGGGCGGGGCGTTAATTAAGTAACGCTGCTGCATGCCTCATTAGTCCTGCGGCAATATCTGTTGGCAGTCCTTCGCGGGAAATTTTTAATATTTGTTCGGCTTTGTAAGATCGGTAAGCTTGATTGGCCTCTTCTGGAGTGGAAAAGGTTCCGATGTGCTTATGGTTTTCTTGTCTGACTTTACAGCGGGCTAGATATTTTCCAGTCTTTCTGCATTGAAAAACACCAGAGCCGAAACGACCTTTTGCAGAACCTTTATCTCCAACTAAAAGGTTGAGTTCTCCGCTAACAAAACAACATGTATCAGGACTGTAAATTTTATTGCCCGGATACAGGATGTCTTTATCTAGTTGCTTGCCTTGCCAGTCTTGAAACATCATCCAAGAACGAAAATTCATAAAATATTTCCAGTCTGGATGCACAGAACAATCTCGATAAGTTGGATACTTATTGGTCTTAGCATAGCAGCGTCTTATCATTTCTCTCCAACGCTCATAGAAAGGGCAAAAAATACGGTCATTTCTTGCACCAATGCAGACTTTGTATGTAGCGTTATTGATACCAAATCCATATATCATTAAACTTTCCTTTCACGCCCTCAACCCCGTTCTCGCAGGGGACGAGATACGGGGCTGTGGTCCAAGCATTAGAGGGGAGGAAACTGCTTGGAGGAGGGAACTAATAACTAAGACATAAATCCTCTACTTCACGTCTCAAGTCACTTTCGGGCATACCCTTTAAAATGTGGTTTACAGTTATTTGGATAACTCCATCGTAAAACTGGTTGAATGCTAACTGGTCCATGCTGGCAAAGCTGATAGATTTGTATTCTCTATGCTCATTGCCCTTTGCATCCTTAAAAATGTCATAATGACGTGTTGCGTCTTTGAATAACTGGTGGACCTGCTTTTGCGTCCAGCCGTTATCCGTGTTTTCAGCGATGATCTTTATCAAAGCCCAATACTTGCGATGATGCTTGCCGTTACGTGGCTTGCTTACTTGTGCCTTGATAACATCACCCATCTTGATACCTTTGAGGGCCTCTGCTGTGTTATCATCCGCAGGGCGAAAGCCGCCTGTTGCTGTCTTGGTAAAAAATAACTCAGTAGCCATTTTTCCATTCCTCATATTTCTCACGGGCCAAAGCGCGAAATGCTGCTCTCAAAACATCGTCCGGCGCATGCTCACGAAGGAAAGAGACCTCACCTTGCTGGTGCATCTGCACATGAAAGCAATGCATAATGGGGAGGGCTTCATTGTCTGGTGACTTAATACCTTTACCCATGGTCCCGATATGGGCGGGGTCTACTGCTTCATATTCATTTCCGCGCCGCCCTGATAGGATGCATGGCATATCACGCAATTCGTTTAGGTACTTGCGATCTCGGATGATAGGTTTCTTGAGCATGTTCATCGGTTAGCCCACTTTCTTTGCATTGCATCGGCGAATACGATTGCGTCAAAATGCCCCTCTAAGAAATCGCTGTCGGCTGGGTCGGACTGATAGCCCTTAATCGCTTCTGGTAAATCGTAGATATGACCAGTTGCAATTTCCTCCATGGCTGCACTGTATCCGCGCTTATAATCTTCTAGAGCTTCATTCATCATTCACACCGTCAAAATGGTATTTCGTCGTCTAAGTCAGGTGATCCAGCATAACCACCACCAGCATTACCGCCGAAGCCGCCAGCATCGTTGCTATAACTGCCGAAGCCGCCAGCATCGTTGCCACCGTATCCGCTTTGGTCACTATCACCACCCTTGCTATCAAGCATGGTCATGTTGCCACCGAAACCAGAAACAACTACCTCAGTTGAATAACGGTCAGCGCCGCTTTGGTCCTGCCATTTGCGGGTTTGCAACTTGCCCTCAATAAGAACTTTTGCGCCTTTCTTGAGGTAGCGTTCGCAAACATCTGCAGTCTTTCCGAAGATAACGACACGGTGCCATTCAGTCCGATCTTGGCTGTTGCCGTCACGGTCTTTCCACCGCTCTGTGGTGGCAATGCGAAGGCTTGCAACCTTATCGCCGTTTTGGGTGTTCCGTATCTCAGGATCAGCACCCAAATTGCCGACTAGAATTACTTTGTTTAAGCTTCCTGACATTATGCTGCTTCCTTAAGTTTTGCGCGTAGTTTCTCTAATTCAGCTTTTAGCGCTAATGCATCACCCTTTTGAACTGCCCAAAATTGACGTAAGCCTTCACGGTTCTGCTCTAAGAACATTTCCAACAATTGTGATGTTGCGAGCTGGTTGGCGTGATCTAAAAATTTGTCAGCAAATTCTCCCTCGCTGATCATCTGAATGCCCTCTGTCATTTCAAAAATCACTGGCAACATGTCTTTACCAACAAGCTTAAGTCGCTCTTCCCTTTGAAAGCTTTCCACACGCTCTGTTGCGGTCATTTCTGCTTGCAAGCGGTCCATTTCTTCTGCTGCATATGTGCCAGAAATATCCTCAGGCCATCCTTTGCGAAGAGCTTGCGCCTCTGCACATTTAGCGATCATGATCTTAGGCATACGAACCCAATTATCTTTAGCAATTGTATATTCGCCTGTTGGACCTTTTCGACCCGTTTCATTTTCCGCCCAAATTTCTTTAAGGGGTACGTATTCCTCCCAATAAGCAGAACAGGTAATTTTGTGCCATTCGCCATGGGAAAATTTAAAGACAGACACAACGGCCTTTTCTATGCCAAGTGGGTTTGTCTTATCCTTTAAGGATTCATCAAAGATAAGTCGCGGCTCTTCATCATCAGGTCGATAGTTACCGGAACGATTTGCGATTGCGCGATACCCGTCGATACCAACGATAAATGTTGCCTGACGTTTACTTGGTTTGTCTTTATTGAAAACTAAGCAATGAATTTGCTTGCGAAAAGGGTCAAGGCCAGCATTGCGGCAAAGCTCCATGAACATATCAAATTCATCTGCATTTGTATCCTTTGCGACGGTGTTTCGGATCAAGCTTAGCTGCTGATTAGATAAGCCGTTAACAGGAGAAGAAAACTTCTCAATAGTAGCTATTTGGTTCATTTTAATCTCTCCGAATTTGGATTGTCATACCACCGTTTGAAAGGGTAGCGCCTTTTACATCACCCTCATTGAGAGCTTTTAGCAGCGCCTTCTTATCCAGCTTTGGTGGCTGTGCTTTGAAGAATGTAGAGGGGATATCCGCCTCTTCGGTGATAATCACCTTCTTAGGCATCCTCTTTGTTGAAATGGTACAGGTCGGCCCCATGACCTTTGATAAATCTGCCAACTCCATAGCCTGTAGAATTACCGTTTTGAGAGTGTCCGACTTTACCTTTAAGCGACCAGAGCGTCTTTTAAGGGCATCGCCTTTCTCGTTTGCAGCAACTGCCAGCATGTCCAATTCATCCACTTCATCGACTAGGGCTTGTATAGCTTCCTCGAAGTTTGTTTCTGACTGAATAGCAAGCTGGATACTTTCGGCATCCCACTCTTGAGCCTCTAATTGCTCGCGTAAGCTTCTTACTGCCTTAAGTTCTTTATGAAGGCTCATATCCACACCTCCGCAATTACGATCAAAGACACACCCAACACTGCGAAGAAGATCGCTTGCCCTAATGTGATGCGCTCCCATAAATTTCGAGGCTTCACATGCATGTTATAGACGTTGGTGATAGTGCGTGCGGGTTTCATGCTGCACCTCTCATGGTTTCATTCAAAAGGCGTTGAGCCACCTTACGGTTATCGGCTGTATCTAATGCATGGCGGTAACCACGGAACTCGCCACCGGATACGGGCATGAATGCTTGGTAACCGTATAGGTAACGGGAAATACATTCCAAATTCAAACCTTCATCATAGAACAGCTTGAAGATGTCACCGTTGTGTGTGGTTTTAAAGGAAACCTGACGAACAGAAATACTGTCGGATAGATTGTCATCATAGTCAGCGTGAGCCTCTTCTGGTGTCGAGCCATATCCTACGATATCGGCGCCACGATCTGCGTCAAATGCCATAAAGCCACGACTGCTTGTTTCGTATCGCATATCCATGATTATTCCCTCCCTTACTCTGCAGCCAATGCGAAAGCATCGGTAATGTCGATCTTTTCGCCTGTTAAGCAATTCAAGGTGAAACGGTATTCTTGACCTTTAAGCTGGTCTACTTCCTCGAAGTAACGAGTAGTCGCAGCTTCTAAATCACTTACCATTGCTTCTTCGAATGTGAATGTGTCGTTTGACGGGATATTCCAAACATTGATCAGCATGTGTTTCCTCCTTGGTTATGAGGTAACTATAATGTGGGAAAAATCCCACGTCAAGTTAAAAAGAGGGAAAAATCCCACATTTATTTTTTCGGAGAATTGAAATAGGTTTAAAACCCTAGGCTGTAATTGGATATGGAGGGTATGATGGAAGCTGTCTTGGTGGCGTTATTGGTCTGTATAGGTGTTTCTGTATTTTTGTTTTCGGCATATAGAGGCGTCTCTCATAGGCTTGAGTTGGAACAATTTGCCCATACTGAAACTCAGCAAAAATTAAATGAAGCCATGATGCTTATTGGCGAATTAGCTGCTGAGCCGCCTGTGCAAGATTTTTCAGAGTTCAAAAATCCGAAAGAAGCAGCTTTGCTGGCAGAAATCATACATCAGGTAGAGATGGCTAGTGAGTTGGGATTTGACGATCCTAAGGAAGAGGCTGAGTTGGGCTTGTTGGTAGCAACTCTTCTATCAAAAGCTGAAGCATTAATTGATAATGATATGAGAAATTCGGCCCTATGTACTATCTGCGAATTGCTGGCTGTATCCAATCAATTAGATAAGGCCAAGATGTTGATTTTAGAAATTAGAGATACGCCTGATAAGGTAAGGCTGCTTTCGCGATACCCGCAATTAAGTTAACCTCTCTCCACCGATATTTACTTCTCAGAATAAGTATAGCGTATTGCAGTGTATTTGTAATGTAAGGAATATGAATGTCAGAACAAAAACTAGATTATGAGCTTACTGACGAAGAAATTAGAGTCGCTACAGAGTATTTGTATGACTTAGGCTGGATCGAGCGTGACTGTGAAGTTTGTCAAAGTCGTGAGTGGGTGATGGGAAGGAAGCTACTTGGTATGCTACCCACCGACGGAAAAGGATCGTTTTCCGTGACCCCCGATTACGCCTATGTAGCGATTATTTGCGAACATTGTGGCAATACAAAAATGGCAAACGCAAATGTTTTGGGATTTCGCGACTTTAGTGAGAGTGAGGAGGGTGGCAATGAATAATGATGTTATCGACCTTATGGACTTTCGCAAAGAAAAAGGTAATAATAATGAAAACCCACCTATGGGCGGTGATGGAGGCGATGGCATGGAAGCTAGAGTTGCGAAGCTTGAGACGCACGTGGAGCATATTCGCGAAGACATTGGAGAGCTAAAATCTGATGTTAAGGAACTGCGTAAAACAATTGATAGCAGATCGGCTTGGTTAATCGGCCTAGTCGTGGTGTCTATTTTGGTTCCTATAGCTTTAAAATATTGGGGTTAGTTATTGCCTGTTTAGTTTTCGGGAGGCTTCGGCCTCCTTTTTTATGTTCATAAATTCCATTCCAAGTAGTTTTCTTTGAAAAAAACACTAACGCATTGATATATGTAAGCTTCCACTAAATTAACTATAGGAAGTAAAAAATGCTAAACGCTATACACGTTTTTGAATATATGAAACTGCGGTTAGAAAAATTAAATGAGCATGGGATAGAAATTGAGATAAGTAATGACTTAGATAAGTTGATTGATGTTTCTGAGGGTATAGATGAGCATAATCTATCACCTCTATATAATACAGATTACTTTGATATGTACTCCGAGCGATTTCTTTGGGTGCATGGTACCGACCATGAAGGTAAAACCATTCACATACAAGCCTCGAAGCTGGAGGATTTGGGGGCAAATAGTTTAGATTGCCTTTTATCGCAACAGTTGCGTCGAGGCTGGGGTAATAAGGGGGATAAGAAAATTTCTTGTTGCCCAATATCTGCAAAAATAAAAGGGCGTGTAGCGTATCATGGGGATATGTGGCTAAGCTCAAAGTGCCGTGGTGATGGGTTGGGTAGGGTGTTAGGTACGCTAGGCTTAGCTATCATTTATTCTACATGGCAGCCGGATTTTGTCTTTGGATTTTTAGAAAGTCCATTGCAAAAAAAAGGTGTGATATTTAACCACGGATATTGGAATTTTGAGCCTTTAGACCAAGAGTGGAAGCTGGCTTTTCCTTGGCTATACCAAGAAGATTTCCTGATTTGGATGACGCGAGAAAATCTTGATTATTCTTTTCGGTCAGATTTTGCGAAAACTCGCACAAAACAGCGACTGCCGGGTAATCTCTAAAAGTAATAGGAAATGCAAAGCGGAAGTAACTGACAGGTTTTAATTTATTGTCAATTATAAGGTTTGCGTTCACTTTTTCACATAATGGTGCACCATCTCTGACAATCTCGGAGTATGGTGCTTTCATTACTCGCTCGAATAGGTCGTCAGGCACGCCTGAGCGTCCTAAGGCATTCAAGGCAAAGTCATTACCGAATACCTTTGCTGACGTGCTTTTATCTCCACAAAATAGGAAAGGCTTATCATCTCTAGAAACAGCATGAATTTGAAGTCTCGGTACTATGATTTCGAAATCAGCGGCTCCATTTGCTATAACTCCACCAGTTCGCTCAAACCACTCCATAGCTCTAAGAAATTTTTCACTCTTAGAGGCTAAAAAGTAATTACTAACTGTATTTTTCTGGAAATATCTCATGAGTTATTTTGAGTAGAGTGTGCTACAAAATGGAACTGCTCTACAAAACAGATAAGATGTTGTAATTGAGGTTCATTGAGTTGAGATAAATCGTGAATATTAAATTTATTTTGTGCGAATTGGCTCACCACATTCTTGAGCCCTGCATCATTAATCTTTTGAGTGAAGCATTCAATTTTTGCTTCTAATAATAAATTTTTTATCTCTGTTCTAATCGCGTGTCTTTGGTTCATAGCCAATCCCATATTCATTTCCCTACCAATTAATATAATAAGTAGAAATA
>NZ_SMMC01000048.1 GCF_009711445.1 Curvivirga aplysinae
GTAGATGATTGTTAAAATTAAAGGTAAAAAAAAATGGCTCCCTCAAAATTTTTTATGAATAATTATTTTGCCCTAAAGCCATTCTTACGCCCAAATGTTGTCGAACTAATACAATACTTTTCACCATCAACAACACATATTACAGGTAATATTGATGATAAAACGCTGAACCTTCAAACATCGGATGGTCCGTTATATTCTCCTGACGCGATCACATATTCTCAACAACATATAGAACAATATTTATCTCGCCCTTTTCGCATACAATTTTCCGATTTCATGCATAAGCAAAATAAATATTCTCGTATACTCGAAATGAATATTGATGTTTCACAGTATATTTCATTTCAACTAGCTAATACTTCAAACAGTTTTATTGAATCTAAACCGCCTAAATTCGAAGTCACAAGTCATCTGGTTTGCCTTGGCTTAGGGCTCGGCTATTACCTGCCTGATTTATGTGAAAATTCTGACGCAAAAGAAATCCTGATTATTGAACCAAATTTCGAATTCTTTTATCAATCTATGCACTGTTTTGACTGGGCGACCTTCATAAACAAGGCATTTATTAAAGGGATTAATATAAAATTCTACTTCGAAGAAGATTATGTTCTTCTTTATTCCATCCTTGAGGACACTCTAAAAGACCAATATTTCGGTTTGATTGAAGGTAGTCAAATTTACCAACATTATTCCCACCCTGTTTTTACCAAAATTTTAAATCGTTTTAGATCATCAAAAGCCAATCTATTAAATTATAATGGATGGATAGAAGACGAAGTCACACATATCCAAAATCATCTTGAAAACTTTTCACAATATCAATTTCAATTTCTGGATGATGCTCCAGCGCGCCATATGTCCATTGATAAGCCTGCTTTAATAATAGGTAGCGGACCCTCATTAGATGACTCAATGGAACTGATAAAAATAAATCGTCACAAATTTACTTTATATTCATCAGGCACCTCACTAGAACCCTTGTTGATAAATGGAATTTATCCTGATTTTCATTGTGAGTTGGAAAATGTCCCTGCAGTTCAAACGATTCTAACACGCCTTAATCAAATATATTGTTTAGATGACATTACATTAATCGCTTCTTCAACCATCACTCCCGGAGCAGCAGATTGCTTTAAGAAAAAGATTTTCTTTCTGCGTGAAGGAACCGCATTAATGTCTGCCATTTGCCCCAACATGACACAAATGAAAAATGTCGCCCCATCTGCAACAAATACCAGCGTAAAAGCAGCTATAGCTATAGGACATAAAGATATTTTCCTCTTTGGTCTGGATTTTGGCAGCCGTCACCCAGAAAAGAATTATGTAGAAGGAGTAATCTACGGAAAAAAGCATACCCACGGCCATAAAAAAGGACAATTTTTAATCGCTTCAGGAGGTTCATCTTCTGGAGATTTAAAGTTTCAAATCCCAGGTAATTTTTCATCGCCTATACAATCAAATGACTTATTGGTCTATATGCGCAATCGCTTAGAAACAGGCTTACTTCAACAACCTGCGAATATTTACAATTGCTCTGACGGGGCAAAGATACATGGAACGATTCCTTTTACTAAAGACAAATTCATTGAATATTGCCAAACATTGCCTAAAGATATCTCTTTTGATTTTTCCAAGTCCCTTCCTCTCCATAACCCTATGTCTCTAATAGACTTGGATGTTGTTCGCGAGATCATAAATACTTTCATCAAAGTTATGAATGATTTTGAAAAACAACTCAGCCAATTTAAAGATCGCACACAATATATTTCTATTGAAAAAATCTACGGAATATTTCAGTTACCTTTCATCTCGCATGATACAAGTATTGAAACCAATAGTCATTCAGCGGTAAGAGAAGCTTTGAGAGGATCTTTAACACGTATTTTTCATCAGATACGTTACAGCCTTGCGAGAACACATGTACATAAAGTTGAAGCTCAGCAAGCAATTATAAATTCACTCTTAGCCCAAATTCCCTTAATTAAAGCAGCTTCAATCGATGCAATTTCAAGTTACTATATGGGTATGACTAACTTGGACAAGAGGGATGAGAAACGTCTATCAGCAACTGCGTTCCTAGAACTGATGAATGCTCCTGAACAGAAAGAAAATATTATCAAAGAGCTAAAATCTTATGATTTATCAGCCGATGGAACCTCACGTGAAATATTTCATTGGGGTCTCTTTACAATACTTGATCATCCTAGTTTGCAAGATCAAATAGATGACGATCTTTTTAACACAATTTTTGATAGGGTTGAGGAAATGGAATACCCTATTTCTTTATGTCAGGATTTATTAATCAAATCGCTAGTAACACCTAATATTCATCTACTACGTGATAAAAACAACTGCATAAAGAATCGCATTTCCATACAAGCTATTGATAAACAGCCTAATGCCCTAACAAATCTTGCAATATTTTCTTATCATACAGGGGATAAAGAATATGCCACACACGTAATAACAAAAGCTAGAGAACAATATCCTGATCATCTGGCCATATTAGGTTGGCATATTATTTTGACAATTTTGATAGACGGGCCGATAAAAGGATTGTCCATATTAAAAAATGTAAACTTTGACACTCTGTTTCCTCTTTGTCAGACAATAATTGGTCTTGCATATTATCGCCTTAATAATACACAAAGAGCCAAAGATATCTGGATGCAGCCAAAAGCCTATAACCTTTTTCAAACAGATGGATTTTTCTTAAAATTCACAAATTTACATCAGAATGACGAGCATAAAATGGATATTCTCAATCTATGTGATGAACATAAAATATGGGAAGCGCGTAATATGCATTATTTTAATGAAACTCAACTAAAAGATGCATAAGCTCTATGCTGTACTTTTTTATAAAATGCGTATAATCTCGGCCCAATTTTTCGATGATCATACTTCTTGCGTGAAATAATGGCTTTTTGCTTCAACTCTCTCCAATTCAGTCCTTCTAGAAAGGTTCTAATATTCAACAGATCATCACGTTGAATTACTCTAGCACCTCCATGTCGTACAGCGATACGGTTTGAAAACCATGCAGGAAAAATCAGTGTAGGAATACCAGCATCAAAGAAATCAAATATCTTATTACCAATACAATATTTATATTTCTTCGTAGTATACACACCATCATCTTTTCCATCGACATCTTTAGACATAATTAACAGGCCCGCATCATATTGCGATAACTTAACAGTTAACGCATTCATATCTAATGTATAGTGCAGATGGAAATATGGATTATCTTTGTTTTCCTCAACGAGATAGCGATACAACTTTGCACTTTCTGTATCTTTATGATTATTGGCAGGAAAAAGGTGATAATGGATCTTTTGTGCTTTAAAGTGCTGAGCCAACCAAGGGTGAAAATTCGTTGTAAGATTGGAATTTTCAAAATCAGTACAGACATTCCCTTGAAAAACAATGTGGAATTCATCATTCTGGCACTCTCCCAAAAAAGATTGTTGTTCTTCTATCTTTGGGTCATTCCAGCATGAATCCGGGAAAAAACCACATAAACCAGGTAATTTTCCATATGCTTCTTGCAAGCGTTTATTTTCCAGCGAACGACAAGCATGACCATCCGCAGCTAAAGAGGCTTTTAATTCTATTTTCTGGTCGCGGGAATAGACTGGATGATCATTATGAATGATACCACTTAAAACATCATAATTATCCATAACGATTGGGCCAGGTTTATACCGTGTGAACTTCTCAACCAAGTCAAAAGACCAATGACTAAATACATGATAGACAATTGGATTAAATTTCGTAGCCAGCGTTAAACATTCTTCATCAGTTTTATAATGAATTATTTGTTCTGCCCAAGGAACAGGTTGAGGAATATCCTCATAACACAAGACAATCACTCGCAACCCTGCATGAGCCAAACTAGCGCCAATTTTCGCCTGCCTCGCCCAAAATCTATGGGTAACAATAACTACAAGATTTTCATCCCTAGCTTTGTCACGTGCATTTGCTGACATACATTCAATTGAGAGTGAGGAAGAAGA
>NZ_SMMC01000120.1 GCF_009711445.1 Curvivirga aplysinae
GGCGTTGTGAGTTTTATTCTGTTCTGTCGATTATTTTATATCCGTAAAACATCCATAACTATTTGATTATAAATATATAAATTCTAAGATAATTTGAAGTTCGAAACATGGTTTCAAGATTCTTCTAGACATAATATTTTTTCTGATATATCACTGATATATTACAAGATCGAAGTGGCGTTATTCGCCTATGATATTCGCTCTGACTGGTTCGTGATTTATTGATAGGAGAATACCCCAATGAGCCCAGATATCTTTTCAGGTTGTATCCCTGCCTTGATGACGCCTTGCGATGCAGATCGTAATCCAGATTTCGATGCTCTTGTTTGTAAAGGGAAAGAGCTCATCGCCGCAGGTATGTCTTCGGTTGTTTATTGTGGTTCTATGGGGGATTGGCCTTTACTAACAGATGAGCAGCGTATGCAAGGTGTGGAAGCTTTGGTAAAAGCGGGCGTGCCGGTTATCGTTGGTACCGGGGCAATTAATACGAAAATGGCAGTTGCGCATGCTGCGCATGCCCAAAAGGTCGGCGCACACGGTCTTATGGTTATACCGCGTGTGTTATCGCGTGGAACTTCTGCAGCGGCACAACGGGCGCATTTTAAAGCAATTCTATCTGCGGCACCGGATTTACCTGCAGTTATTTATAATAGTCCATATTATGGGTTTGCGACACGCGCTGATCTTTTCTTTGACCTTCGTAACGAACACCCAAATCTGATCGGGTTTAAAGAATTTGGTGGCGAAGATGATATGCGTTATGCCGCAGAATATATTACCAGCGGTGATGATAATGTGGCGTTGATGGTTGGGGTTGATACTGCGGTCTTCCATGGCATTGTGAATTGTGGTGCAACAGGCGCAATCACAGGGATTGGTAACGCATTGCCGAAAGAAGTTTTGCATCTGGCAGCCCTTTGCAATGCGGCGGCAAAAGGGGATGCGGATGCCCGCGTGCGTGCGAAAGAGCTGGAAGAAGCTTTAGCCGTGTTATCCTCATTTGATGAAGGCGCGGATTTGGTTCTTTATTATAAGCATTTGATGGTGATGTTAGGCGATAAAGAATATACCCACCATTTCAATGAAACAGATGCGCTATCTGATAGTCAACGCGGCTATGCAGAACAACAGTTTAATCTATTCCGCGCATGGTATGCGGAATGGAGCAAGCAATCGGGCGCTGTTGCGACATATGCACCGAAATAACTCGACATCAGAACAGACCTGATGTTTCCTGAGAGCCGTTACTTCCTTTTGGTTTTGTGTGGAAGTAACGGCTTTTTTTATAGGGTTTACAGATGAGGTGACAGGCGGTCAGTGATCAGTGCCTCAATTTAGCTGGCAAATGACATTAGGGTGATCCTAAGGCACCCTTGAATGGTATCTCTTGCGTGGCGATAATTAACATACTGCTAGGCTAATTAATTCCTCAGTTTAATTTAGGGTGACAACTCTGGCATGGTGAAAAAATAGTAGGGCGCAGGTCAATGAAAAGGTGACAAAATTTTTAGTCAATGTGTGATCTGGATCGTCAATATTCTTCTTTCTGGCGATCTCGTTAATTCAGTTAGTAGAATAGTCAATATTTCAACAATTTCTACAAATATGATGTTTCTGACAAATGTTGATATCTGTATGATGTTTCTACAAATAACGATTAAGACGGGATTACCATCATGAAAATTGTTTTAAATGAAGCATCGGTTTGTCATGACGCGAAAGAAGAATTTCACCATGGGAAGCTTGTGCCGAGTTTCGAAAACCCGTCCCGTCTTAGAAAAATTATCAGTTTATTCAAAGAAAATGGCGTAACTGAATTTCTGGAACCAAAAGATTTTGGTTTAGACCCTATCTTCCAAGTACATGAAGATCATTATGTGACGTTCTTACGAGATATCTGGGACGAATGGAAAACCGCAGGCAACGAGGGAGACGTTATTCCCTATATATGGCCCGCTAAAGGATTGAAGCATATTTCATCGCATGAAAATTTAAATGCCAAGATAGGAAGTTACGCATTCTCTAGCGATTCCGCCATTGTGGATGGAACATGGAAGGCGGCTTATCAAGGGGCGCAAACCGCCCTGACAGCTTTGGATTATGTATGTGCAGGTGATAGGTCTGCTTTTGCCTTAACACGCCCGCCAGGACATCATGCGCATGCAGCCACATATGGCGGATATTGCTATTTGAATAATGCAGCCATTGTGGCACAAGCGGCGCGGGACCGCGATTATGATAAAGTATGTGTGCTAGATGTGGATTTCCATCATGGGAATGGTACGCAGGATATCTTTTATGATCGGGAAGATGTTTTAACTATTTCAATACATGGACATCCAAGAACGAATTTTCCATATTATTTGGGATATGAAGATGAAATGGGCGAAGGCGTTGGGGCTGGGTGCAATTTAAATTTGCCTCTGAAAGATGGTGCTGATTTTAAGGATTGGGAAGATGCGTTTCATATTGCTTGTGATAAAGTGAAAGAGTTTGGTGCGGAGATGTTGGTTGTACCTTTAGGCGTCGATACGTATGAAGGCGACCCAATTTCAAAGTTTAAGTTGAAAACGGATGACTTTCTAACAATGGGGAAATTGATAGAGGCGCTTGCGCTACCAACTGTCTTTACAATGGAAGGCGGTTACGATGTTGGTCCTATTGGACAAAATGTGTTTAATGTCCTGAAAGGCTTTGATGACTCACTTTAAGTATTCGGTGTTGAGACAAATACATTATTTGTTTCCAGTGCCTCAGCCAGTTCACCTATAGGGGCTTCATTGCTGACCAGAGTTTGAATATCGGAAAACTCGCAGACAGAAATCAGGGATTTACGATCGAATTTTGTGCTATCCGCAGCGACGATTACATGACTTGCCCGACTGATAAGCATGCGAGATAGTTCTGCTTCATGCGCTTTTTGAACCATAATGCCTCGTTGAGCATGTAAAGCAGTTGCGGAGAGAATTGCATATTGTACGTCAAATTGATTGAAAGTCTTTAATGCCTGTGCGTCAAATGCAGCGGAATCATCACTACGTAATTCTGATCCAGCGAAGTAGACCTTATTTGTTGGGTTTGGTGCGAGGGTACTTGCAATTTGTGCGGAGTTGGTAATCACAGTTAGATTTTTTTTATCCACAAGCGCTTGCGCCACATAAGAAGTTGTTGACCCGGCATCTAGCATAATTGAGTCACCATCAGCAATCGTTGCGGCCACGACAGTGGCTAAATTTTGTTTGGCATCCTGATTTTCTAGCATGCGACGATGAAAAGGGGCTTCTAATAGGCGGTCTGGTGCAACGATGGCCCCATGCACTTTCTTAACTAATCCTCTTTCAACCAGCGGAATCACATTCCGACGAATAGTTTGATCAGTCACGCCCAGCATTTCTGCCAGTTCCATTGTTGTGACGGATCCTTTCAATCGCACAGTGTTAAGGATTTCTGTTTCTCGTTTTGTCGCGTGCATTATCTTTAATCTCTTTATTTTTCGCTATTTTAATCAAAGCCAATTTAATTGAAAAGCGCATTCTGATCTGCAAATCAACATAAACCAACATATCCTTTAATGGTTGTTTTCATAAGGAAAACTGAAAATTTTACAAGCTTTAACTCGCTTTTTGTTACTTTGCATTCTTTGCATATAAGAATGATGAAAACATAAAAAAGACATTTATGCTATACAAAACAACATAATTTGTATTATAAATGTTGAATAATGTTGACATGAGTTCATGTTTAACTCATCGTGAAGACAATAAAGACGAAAAAATTCGTATAACAGGAAGGTGACTTATGAAAATGGGACATGGAATAAGGAAGGCTACATTTGGTTTGGCTGGTCTAGCTATGTGTATAGGTGCAAGTGCATCGGCATGGGCAAATTCATCTGATCCGATCAAATTGACATTGCATGATTGGACTGGCCAGTTACTCACCACAAAGATCATGGGTGAGGTTCTAAAAAAAGGTGGCTTTAACGTAGAATATGTACAGGCAGATTATATTGCGCAGTTTGCGGGTCTTCAGTCTGGCGACTTGCATGTGGCAATGGAAATCTGGGAAACAACAGGCCGTGAAGCTATGGATAAGGCTGTTGGAACCGGCAAGGTAGAAAACCTTGGTTCGACAGGTATGCAAGCGATTGAGGAATGGTGGTATCCATCATATATGGAAGAACGCTGCCCGGGCTTGCCAAACTGGGAAGCCTTAAATGATTGTGCTGAAGAGTTCGGAACGGCGGAAACTTTGCCGAATGGTCGTTATCTTGGCGCACCCGTAACATGGGGTGGATTTGATGATGAACGAGTTGAAGCGCTAGAGCTTGATTATGAAGTTGTACATGCAGGTACCGACGCTGCTTTATTTGCAGAACTTGAATCTGCCTATCAACGTGAAGCACCAATTTTGTTATGGGTGTATTCCCCACATTGGGCCACATTCAAATTTCAGGGAGATTGGATTCAATTCCCGGAATATAGCGCAGAATGCTATAATGACCCATCTGTTGGTGTGAACCCGGATTTGGCTTATGATTGTGGTAAGCCAACAGGTCCGATTTGGAAGGTGGCATGGTCTGGCGTGAAGGATAAGTGGCCGGGCGCACATTCAGCCATTGAAAGTTTCGACATGAATAATGACGAAATGTCTGCATTGATCGTGAAAGCGGATTTAAACGGCGAAGATATTGATGATGTGGTTCAAGGCTGGATTACAGAAAACAAAGATGTCTGGAAAGAGTGGCTTAAGTAAACTCTTTACTCCTTGCAATGGAGGAGTGTCCTTGATGCTCCTCCTTCTTTTTATGTTTTGATCGGATCGGAATAAATAAATGCCCAGCCAATCTGTAAAACTCTCATGCAAAAATATTTGGAAAGTTTTTGGTGGGAATGCAGAAAAGATTATGAATGAAACCAACTCAGAAAACCTTGATGAAACCCTGAAGGAGCAAGGTTGCGTTGTCGGTGTCCGCCAAGCCAATATTGAAATTTATGAAGGCGAAATTTTCGTCATTATGGGATTGTCAGGATCAGGTAAATCCACCTTAGTCAGATTATTATCCAGATTAATTGAGCCCACAGCGGGTGAAATTATCTTTGATGGTAAGAATTTACTGGATGCTACCGAAGAAGAGATGATCGAAATTCGTCGCCATAAAATGGGGATGGTTTTCCAGCATTTCGCATTATTGCCGCATTTAACCGTACTTGGAAATGTTGCTTTTCCGCTTGAAGTACAAGGTGTGAGTAAAGTTGAACGTGAAAAGCAAGCCAGACAAGTTATTGAGCTAGTCGGGTTAAAAGGGCGTGAAAATTACTATCCAAGTGAGCTTTCAGGCGGCCAACAACAACGTGTTGGTATCGCGCGTAGTTTGGCGGTGGAGCCTGAATTATGGTTCCTTGATGAACCGTTTAGTGCCTTGGATCCATTGATCCGTCGGGAGATGCAAGATGAATTCTTGCGCCTACAAAATGTTCTGCATAAGACAATTACCTTTATCACCCATGATTTCGACGAAGCAATTCGTCTAGCAGATCGTATTGCGATTATGAAAGATGGGCGTGTCGTACAAATTGGAACGGCTGAAGAATTGGTATTAAATCCTGCAGATGCTTATGTGGAGGAATTTACAAGTCATGTTTCAAAGGCCAAAGTTTTGACTGTTGGCTCAGTCATGGCGGCGCCTTTAAATGCTAATGATGTTGCTGGTCATGTTTCCGTGAAAGATTTAATTGCCGATGTGGCCGTGAAAGTTGAAGCGGCAGATAAGCCACTTGCTGTCTTGGATGCAAATGGCGAAGTGGTGGGGAGCCTCTCACGAGATAAGGTGATTAGTGTTCTTGTCGCCGGTGAAGGATATGCCGGTGACTGAGAAGTTTAAGAATTTTATATTCTCCGTCAGAGGAATGTGGCTTTTGCTATTTTTTGCCTCTTTGATCTTGGCGGCAAATGCCAAGGGCTGGTCGAAGATATTAGGCATGAAATGGGTTATGAAATATCCCGCTGGTTGGCGTTTGCCTTTAAAAAGTCATATCACCAACGGCATGGAATGGTTGGTGGAAGAAGCCAGTTTTGGTCTGTTTACTTTCAAGGAATTTACCCGTGGTATTGCTTATCTTTTGGAGTTGCCGCTTGATTTCGCCACCGCAATTTTCTCAACAGGTTTTCGCAGTGGATTAGGTAATGAGGCTGTACAGGTATTACCACCGATTAGTTGGATTGCGGTGATCATTATTGTCTTTGCAATAGGGCATTTTGCGCGGGCAATGAAACTCACACCCGCCAAGATGAGCTTGGCGATATTTGCCATGTTATGTTTCCTATATCTGGCTGTTTTCGGTCAATGGGAAAGTTCTATGATCACGTTGTCTTCCATCGTGATTGCGGTGCCTATGGGCGTGATCGGTGGTGTGTTGATCGGAACTTGTGGGTATCGTTGGCCAAAATTTGAAAAGGCAATTTCGCCTCTTCTTGATTTGATGCAAACGATGCCAATCTTTGCCTATCTGGTACCCATCTTGTTTTTATTTGGATTTGGGCCCGTCGCAGCAATGATTGCAACCGTGATCTATGCCATGCCACCGATGGTGCGCATAACAATCATGGCCTTGAAAAATGTGCCAAGTGAGATTGTTGATTTTGGCTATATGGCGGGATGTACCCGTCGGCAATTAATGTGGAAAGTATTGGTACCAAGTGCAGCACCCGGTTTAATGGTTGGTGTGAACCAGGTGATTATGCTTTCGTTAAATATGGTGATTATTGCGTCTATGATTGGGGCCGGTGGTTTGGGATATGATGTCCTGACTTCTTTGCGTCGATTAGATATTGGTGGTGGTCTGGAGGCTGGCGTAGCTATCGTTGTGCTGGCAATTGCGCTTGATCGATTAAGTCAGGCCTTTGCAGAGCAGAATGATATGGCTCTGGTCCACCATCATGCTCAGAAACCATTTCTTAAACGCCATCAATGGTCATTGATTTCGGGTGCTGCAATTCTGTTCTTTGGGATAGGTGGTTATGTGGTTGACGCTTTTCAGATTTATCCTGAAAGCTGGGAAGTCACGACGGCCAGTTTCTGGGAAGCATCGGTGAAATATCTAAATGTAAATTTCTATGATCAATTTGAAGCATTGAAAACAGCATTACTGACGACATTTATGATCCCAGTAAAACGGTTTTTACTTGGTCTTCCATGGCCGTGGGTATGCGTCATGTTAGCGTTGATCGGTTGGCAATTAGGCGGATGGCGCTTATCATTACTATGCGTTGTATTAAGCCTGTTTATTGTGGTTACAGGTCAATGGCAAAAAGCAATGATCACGGTTTATTTGTGCAGTATTTCTGTGGTGATTGCGGGATTAATCGGTGTGCCACTTGGTATTCTAGCAGCAGAAAAACCAACAGCTAATCGTATCATACAAGGCGCTATTGATACGTTGCAGACCTTACCAAGTTTTGTTTACTTGATTCCGGTTGTGATGTTATTCCGTGTTGGTGATTTCGCTGCGATGATTGCTGTGGTTCTTTATGCTTTGGCACCAGCGGTGCGTTATACCATTCATGGCTTGCGTCAAATTGATCCATCTTTGATTGAAGCTGGTATCGTATCTGGATGTACGAAACGTCAACTTTTGTGGAAAGTAAAATTACCAATTGCTGTGCCGGAAATTTTGCTTGGGATGAACCAGACAGTGATGTTGGCAATCTCTATGTTGGTAATTACGGCACTTGTTGGTACGCGTGACCTTGGTCAGGAAGTATATATCGCTTTGACCAAGGCAGATACAGGGCGTGGTTTAATTGCAGGCTTGTCTATTGCTTTTATTGCTATTATTGCAGATCGTTTGATCAACGCTGGGGCAAAGAAGCTTAGACAGCGTCATCATTAAGTGAAAATACAAACATAATATTATATACAGGGATGAAATGACTTTGATTTCTTCAAATTCTTCTGTCGAAGCAATCTTGGATGTTGCGCAAAAAGCAGCAACTGAGGCAGCAAAAACGAGTTTAGCTTACTTTAACGAAGCGGTGGATGTTGATTATAAAGGAGATGAATCACCTGTAACGATTGCGGATCGTGAAACAGAGACCGTGTTGCGTAACATTATCGGCGAGGCTTTTCCGGATCATGGCATATTTGGTGAGGAGCATGGCAAGCAGAATATGGATGCGGAGTATATCTGGGTGCTGGATCCGATTGATGGAACGAAGTCTTTTATCACAGGTATTCCGCTTTTTGGTATGTTAATCAGTGTGGTTCATAACAATTTACCACTGTCGAGTGTAGTGCATATGCCTGCTCTTGGTGAGACATTTATCGGTGCTGTTGGGAACGGTGCTAGCAATCACCATGGGGAAATGCTGAAGGTGCGTGCATGTTCAGGCCTTTCGGAAGCTCTCTGTTTTATCGGTGAAGCGGATAAAATGTTTGAAGGTGCGCCAGGGCTATTTGAAAAGATTCAGAAAAAGGCACGTTTGGCGCGCTTTGGGTATGACTGTTATCCTTATGTAAAGGTGGCAGCTGGCAAAATTGATGTTATGATTGAGCGCAATCTACAACCATATGATTTTTGCGCTTTGGTGCCAGTTGTTGAAGGTGCAGGCGGTATGATCACAGATTGGGATGGTAATCGATTGACGATGGATTCTGAGGGGGATGTGCTGGCTTGTGGTGATCCGAAGGTGCATGCAGAAATGCTAGCGCTCATTCAGGAATGGAAGTCTGAAAACAATGACTAGAGAAGGGAGGCTTTTTTAGCCTCCTTTTTTACGGGCCGAACTTTACATTCGATGTGACATAAGGATTAAAAACTTTTTCCATACTCGAAAAATGATTGTCAGTTTTTAATGGATTATCTGGCGTATAATTCAGGGTTTTAATCCTTGAAAGATTAATCTCATTATCTTTCACATCAATATCCAGAATATTGAGGCAGCATGTATCTTGATCATAGCCACCCATGGAAAATAGGGCAGTTTCAGCGGTCGCACGACAGTTTGAGGCAATCAAAGATAAGAGTAGTCTATTCACTCCGTCATGGGCGACGATAAGGAGTTGTGACCAATCGGTTTGCCTTACGATTTCATAAAACTTGTTTGTTACACGTGTTGCGAATTCTACAAATGTTTCGCCTGCTCCATAAGATGCGCCGGGTAAATAGGCATTTTCGAATGCATAAGCGAGTTCATCTTCGCGTCGATCAATGGGTATTTGATCAAAACCTTTGGGTTGGATTTCCATAAAGCATGACTCTGCTTCGATGGATATTTTACGGTCACCTAATACGAGTTGAGCAGTCTGTTCTGTGCGTATCAAACCGGAACAGATGGCTCTATCAATTTTAGTGCCGGACAATAAGCTACCTATATCTTGTGCTTGTTTGCGTCCGAGTTTTGTTAATTGAACTTTATTAGGTTCGTCTACAGGTTTGTTGTTTTTATCAAAATAAGACACGTCACCATGACGCATTAGATAAATGCGGCGTCGAAAATATGTGTTTTTCAGTGGCTTAAAAGTCATTTGGATTGCTCTTCATTGCTTTGTATATGATCAGATCGAATGTTTATATCAACATATATAATCATTAAATCAACAATAAATGTCATTAATTATTCATTTTATGTTGTTTTTTGTTGACATGGTGCGGGTTTTTAGACGACAATTTAAATCAAGAAATGAAAATAAGAATGTCCGAGGCAGGGATGAAAGATAGCAAAAAATTTGTTCAGGGATTGACGTGCTGGCGTGGGGAGGTGGATCCACAACCGCTGAGCGGCGGCATTACCAATGTGAATTATGTTGTTGAAGATGGCGGTGAGAAATTTGTTGTCCGCGTTGGCAACGATATCCCCTTGCACCAAGTTATGCGTTTCAATGAACTGGCTGCGAGTAAGGCAGCGTATGAAGCCGGATTATCCCCGGAGGTCGTCTTTCATACTGAAGGTGCATTAGTTATTAGATTTATTGAGGGTAAAACCTTTGATGCTTCAGATGTTCAGATGCAAACAAATTTGGAGCGCATTCTGCCACTTTTGCAAAAATGCCATTACGATATGCCAAAATATGTAAGGGGACCTGCGCTAGTCTTCTGGGTTTTTCATATTGTTAGAGATTATGCGGCGACCTTAAAAGCCGGTAACAGTAACCATCTCAATACACTCGCAGATTTACAGAAATCCGCCGACCAATTGGAGACTGCTGTCGGGTCTATTGAGGTGGTTTTCGGACATAATGACTTATTACCTGCTAACTTATTGGATGATGGATCACGTATCTGGCTACTTGATTGGGATTATGCAGGTTTTAACAGCCCGTTGTTTGATTTGGGTGGCTTGGCGTCAAATAACAGCCTGTCTGATGTTCAGGAAAAATGGATGTTAGAAGCGTATTTCGACAGGCAAGTAACTGACGAATTATGGCGTCAATATAGCGCCATGAAATGTGCCTCCCTATTACGGGAAACTATGTGGAGTATGGTATCTGAGCTTCATTCAGAGATCGATTTTGATTTTGCAGCATATACCGAGGAAAACCTCGCGAGCTTCAAGGCTGCACTCACCGAATTTAATCAAATATAGAAAGAAACTTTAAATGTCTGAATTACCAAAATCAGCCAAAGCGGTTATTATTGGCGGTGGAATTATCGGCTGTTCCGTTGCGTATCATCTCGCCAAGCTTGGTTGGACGGATACAGTATTGTTAGAGCGCAAGAAACTGACATCCGGCACAACTTTCCATGCGGCTGGGCTTGTCGGGCAATTGCGATCTAGTGCTAATATTACGGAATTACTAGGCTATTCAGTCGATCTTTATAATCGCCTTGAAGAAGAGACGGGCCTAGGCACGGGCTGGAAAATGAATGGCGGCTTGCGTCTGGCTTGTAATGAAGAGCGTTGGACAGAGGTAAAGCGTCAGGCAACAACGGCGCATTCCTTTGGTTTGGATATGCAGTTGTTGACGCCTCAAGAAGCACAAGATCTTTGGCCGTTAATGGATATTGGCGATGTGGTTGGGGCGGCCTTCCTGCCAACTGATGGGCAGGCAAATCCATCTGATATTACGCAAGCCTTGGCAAAAGGTGCGCGCATGAATGGTGCAACGATCATGGAAGATACAAAAGTTCATTCTATTGAGATGGAAGATGATGTGATCAAAGGTGTGCAAACAGATAAAGGTTTTATTGAATGTGAAAAAGTTATCTGTTGTGCGGGGCAATGGACACGTAACTTTGCAAAATCTGTTGGCGTGAATGTACCGTTGGTCCCGGTAGAACATCAATATATGGTGACAGAACAGATTGCAGGCGTGGAATCCAACCTTCCAACTTTGCGTGATCCAGATCGATTGACCTATTATAAAGAAGAAGTTGGTGGTCTGGTAATGGGTGGGTATGAGCCTAATCCAATTCCATGGGCAATGGATGGCATCCCCAAAGGTTTCCATTTTACCTTGTTGGATTCCAACTTTGATCATTTTGAACAATTGATGGAATTATCTTTAGGGCGTGTGCCTGCGCTTGAAACGGCAGGGATTAAAGAATTGGTCAATGGCCCTGAAAGTTTTACGCCGGACGGCAATTTCATTTTGGGTGAAGCGCCAGAATTGAAAAACTTCTTTGTCGGTGCAGGCTTTAATGCCTTTGGTATCGCATCTGGTGGTGGCGCTGGGATGGTCTTGGCAGAATGGGTTGCCAAGGGGGAGCCGCCATTTGATGTATGGCCAGTTGATATTCGCCGTTTTGGATCGCGTCATTTTGATGATAATTGGGTGCGGACCCGCACATTGGAAGCTTATGGCAAGCATTATACAATTGCCTGGCCGCATGAAGAGCATTCTACGGGTCGTGGTGGACGAAAATCTCCGCTATATGATCGATTGCTAAACCAAGGTGCATGTTTCGGTGAAAAGCTGGGTTGGGAGCGCCCAAACTGGTTTGCAGATATTGAGAATGGTCAAGAAGCCAAAGATGAATATTCTTATGGTCGCCAAAACTGGTTTGAGAAAGTTGGCAGGGAACATCAAAACACCCGTGAAAATGTCTCCGTGTTTGACCAATCTTCTTTCGCAAAATTCTTGATGGTTGGACCAGATGCAGAAAAGGCTTTGAATTGGATTTGTGCTAATGACGTAAGTGGTCCGGTAGGGTCATTGATTTATACACAAATGTTAAACGATCAAGGCGGTATTGAATGTGATTTGACGGTGGCACGTACCAAACGCGATGAATATTATATTGTAACGGGAACTGGTTACGCCACCCATGACTTCCATTGGATCAGTTCAAATATTCCTGTAGGTTTAAATGCACATTTGATTGATATTACATCTTCCAAGGCTGTGCTATCCATCATGGGTCCAAACGCCCGTAAGGTACTTGAAAAATTAACGAAAGATGACATCAGCCACGAAGGATTTGCCTTCGGGACTGCAAAGGAAATCGGTTTGGCGGGCGCTCCTGTTCTTGCCTTCCGATTGACCTATGTTGGCGAGCTTGGCTGGGAGTTACATATGCCATGTGAATATGCCGCAACTGTCTATGATGCAATTATGGAAGCTGGTCAGGATCTGGGTATTCAAAATGCAGGTTATCGCGCAATTGAATCCTGCCGTCTTGAAAAAGGCTATCGCGCTTGGAGTTCGGATATTGGACCCGACCATACCCCGATTGAAGCAGGTATGGGATTTGCGGCGAAATTAAAAACGGATATCGACTTTAAGGGACGTAAAGCGATTGAAAAACAAAAAGCCGAAGGTGTGCAAAAGCGGATGGCGACTTTCACCGTTGATGATCCAGATATTATCCTTTTGGGGCGTGAAACGATTTATCGCAATGGGGAGCGTGTCGGCTGGCTCAGCAGTGCTGGCTTTGGGTATACGTTGAACAAGCCGATAGGTTTCGGATATGTACGTAATAAAGATGGTGTTGACGCTGATTACATTAAATCTGGCGAGTATGAGCTAGAAGTTGCGACCAATAGAGTAAAAGCTTCGCTGCATCTGGCACCTTTATTTGATCCAAAAATGGATAAGGTGAAGCAATAAACTGGTTTTGCAGAATAGGTTGAGCTGAACTTTTAGGTTACAGATGCGTTTGTAGGGCAGTCAGAGTGGGGATTCTGGCTGCCCTCATTTGCATCTGAGGGATTTTCCTTTTTTTCAGAAAAGTGAGGTTTTGGATGAAATGTTCGATTACTTTCACTTT
>NZ_SMMC01000079.1 GCF_009711445.1 Curvivirga aplysinae
TTATTACGTTCAAACTTTTCTTTAGCCATTTGTCAAAATTCCCTAACGACTAGAAATGCACCTGATCGAGTATTCCTGATTAAATCCTTTGGAGCGGGTAGAGGGAATCGAACCCTCGTAATCAGCTTGGAAGGCTGGAGCTTTACCACTAAGCTATACCCGCAGAATTCTCATACAAGCTACTCTATAAACTCATATAGCCGCTATGCAGCTGATATCGATGGTGGAGGGTGTTGGATTCGAACCAACGTAGGCATAGCCAGCGGATTTACAGTCCGCCCCCTTTAGCCACTCGGGCAACCCTCCTTACTCAGCGAGTTCACCGATATATGCCGCTCACGGCAGGGAGGTGTTTAAGATTTCCGAGCCCTTCTGTCAACGCAAAAACCAAAAGAAATTTAAAAAAAGTTAATTATTTTTTTCACATTTACGAATACTTCTGAAAGAATCCCAGTTTTCCGCGCTTCTACACTTTTCAATAATATATTGGTAGTCACATAATCTATTTGCTTATCTGCCATATAACTATGTAAAAAGATTAAAACCTAATCATAAAAGAGGTGAATCGCATCATGGCACAACGCCGCAAAGGTCATAAGTCTGGTACCCCCAAAAAAAGAGACCCGCAACAAAATCAAAAGAAGAGTAACCAACGCTCGAATAATGACTCGATAGCACGCCTCCCCCGTGCCGGAGGTAATCAACTATGGTTATATGGGAATCATCCCATTACCGCCGCCCTTGAAAACAGAGAGCGAAAGATTGAAGCAATCGCTGTCACGCCAGCGGCGCAAGATAGATATATGGAGCTTTGTACTAAACGCAACATTCCCATGGTTGTGACGAATAGAGAAGAGCTTGATCGCTTATTTGGTGAAGACGCCATACATCAGGGCGTAGGATTATTGGTCCAGCGCCTAAATGCATATGCATTGGAGGATTTGCTGTTTGGCGCCGAAGATGATGATGTTTATCTGATCCTTGATCAAGTAACCGACCCTCATAATGTGGGTGCTATTTTAAGGTCTGCGGCTGTCTTTGGGGCTAAGGCCGTCATTCTCCCAGAACGTAATGCGCCAGAAGAATCAGCTGTGCTCGCCAAAAGTGCAAGCGGTGCTGTTGAAAGCACACCTCTTATATATGTAGGTAACCTTGCACGCGCACTAGATAAAATTCGTGATGCGGGCTTTTGGACGGTGGGCTTTGCAGGTGAGGCCGAGGCAGAACTTCAAGAAGTTACACTAACAGGAAAGATTGCATTGGTAATGGGTGCAGAAGGCCCCGGTATGCGCCGCCTAACCCGTGAGAACTGTGACACTCTTGCCCGTATTCCAATGGCAGAAAATGTAGTAGGTAGCCTGAATGTCTCTAATGCGGCTGCAATTGCCCTATACGCAACCAAGGCACAACGGTCTTCCAGTTAATATTGAAAATAAGCAATCATTAGTTTTTTCAAGGCTTTCAGATATAGGGCAAAAAAAAAGTTAAAAAAATTCCAAAAAAATGAAAAAAAGGTCTTGCACTGACCGACGGACATCACTAAAACCTCGCCTTGTCAAGACGACGCCGCAATAGCTCAGTTGGTAGAGCAGTTGATTTGTAATCATCAGGCCCGCGGTTCGAATCCGTGTTGCGGCACCATAAAAGCCTTCGAGAGTTTCTCGGAGGCTTTTTTGTTTTTAATCTTATTTTCTTCATGCTGCGCGCAGTTTATTGGCTCTTTAACCGTGGTTTTGAGTCTCACATGTATAGCTGCGGATGTGCGAAAATACATTCTCTTTAGCCCCCCCAAAAAAAATTCAATAAATAAATTGGCGAAAGAAGGCGATTTCCCTCCTTGGGATTAATCCATATATAACTCGTTATAGGCGGCTTCAAACACATCTATCATCATTTGAGAGACGGTGGCTCTAACATATCTTCAAAGAACCAAGCAGCCAATTCATATCTCGTATTCACTTTCGCCTTCTTATAAACATTTGACGCCTGTTGCCGCACCGTCTTTTCACGGGTTTCCCGAAGTTCAGCAATTTCACGAAAAGATAGTCCCTTTAACATTCCAATGACAACTTCTTGCTCACTATCGGTTAATTCCCATTCATCAAATTGTTCTTGCATAATCGCACGATATTGACTGGCAATTTCTACTGTCTTCTTATTTAAGTTAGAAAACTGCCCCTTCGTCCTTTCCAGTTTTTCCTTCAACTCCCCTAATGCGATCTGTTGCTTTCTATATTCGTAAGCAAATATTCCCAATATCAATAAACTGACACAAAATCTCAGCATATCATCAGACATAGAAACAAATGCCTCTCCATCCATTAATTCCGAGAAAATTTCAAATGCACTCATACCGAATACAAAGACTACAAAAATCGCAATGGCTGCCTGTTTGAACGAAGAAAGACTCAAAGAATCCATTATTGTATATCCTATGATACGTTTATGAATGATATCTGCACTTTTGCAATTTGCAGAATAGATCATATGTCCTATGCACGAAAATTCCTATGGGACATATGTCGGATAGACATAAAAAACCAAACAAACATATGGTTAGAAGCATTTCATCTACTAATACGGATTTAAGGGATCCCCCATATGTTAAACAGAATCTCCAGACGGACATTCCTCTCAGGAAGCGCCGCTACCATAGGACTAGGATTAATTCCACAAAGCTTGGCAAGTCAAAAAAGACCGCGACTTCCAATCCCTCGATTGATAGATGGACGACAAGGCGAACCAGTAAACTTAACGATTAAAAATGGTCATTGGTCATTCATGCCGGGTGTAAATACCGCCACATTTGGCTTCAGTCAGGAATATCTTGGCCCAACAATTCGGACAAGAAGAAATAGTGAATTGAATTTAAGCTACCACAACACACTGAACGAAGATGTATCCGTTCATGGTCATGGGCTTCACGTCCCTGGTGCAGTTGATGGTGGCCCGCAATTAGAGATCCAACCAAATGAATATTGGAAGCCAACACTCTCGATTGTTCAACCAGCCGCAACCTGTTGGTACCATTCCCATACTCATGGGCATACAGGTCGTCAGGTCTATCATGGGTTAGCCGGCATGATGATTATTGATGACGATGATAGCGATGAAATGGATTTACCAGATCGATATGGTGTAGATGATCTACCAATTATCATTCAAGATAAAAGTTTCGATAAGAAGGGAAAGCTCATTTATTCCCTTTATGAGGCCGGAGAAGATGGATGGTATGGCGATACGGCAATCATTAATGGTGCGATAAACCCCATCGCCAAGGTACCTGCCGGAAAGGTTCGGTTACGATTGTTAAATGGCGCCAATGCACGTTTTTACATAATCACTTTTTCAGATAATCGTGAGTTTTACAAAATAGCTACAGATGGAGGTTTACTTGAAAAACCTGTACCGCTGAAATCAATGGAAATGTCGCCAGGAGAACGTTGCGAAATTATTGTTGATCTATCAGATGGAAAAGAGGCTGATCTACTCACATTATTCGAAGATGTCTTTGATGAAGAAGGTGAAGGCATCGCAACAACCTTACAAAATATATTCAAAAAAGATACCTCTTCAAACCAGAACCACTCACTCAAACTGGTGGTTGATAAATCTCTAAATGCAAATCTGGCTCCCTTACCGGAAAGGATGGTCTCAATTGCACGCCCAAAACCGAAAGAAATTAACAGAACACGAGAATTCATATTAAATATGGATCATGAAACATCACATACAGATCATAGTCATGCACATCATGCCATGGATATGACAATTAATGGCGCAGCAATGGATATGAACGTTATCAATGAACGTGTCGATATTGGCGTGTGGGAGCGATGGCGTATCCGGTCCAATCAAGGTGCACATCCATTTCATATCCACGGATGTTCCTTTTTAATTGAGAATATGGAAGGCGATACCACAACTGCGGATCAAGCTGGCTGGAAGGATACTGTTGTACTGGATGATGATGATTGGTCAGAACTGATAGTACGTTTCGATCACATCGCTGATGACTCATTTCCATATATGTATCATTGCCATATTTTAGAACATGAAGATCGCGGCATGATGGGACAATTTACGGTAACTTAAATTGAGTTGGAATAAAAATGTAACATTCCAGTGCTATTGCTATTTCACCCCCTAAATACCTCCCTTACCTTTTTATTGCCTCTGATAAAGTATCAGAGGCAACTTCTTTATGAGGAATCTAATAAATCGAAGTTTACAGTTTCTATAAAGACATTATATAACGTCGGCGGTAAATTTGATCTTGCTGTTTTTTATTAATCATTCCTGTAAACAGAGCGACAACCAGATATGCAATTCATTGTTTCAAAAGCCAAAGCTATTACAGAAAACACCACCTTCAGAAATGTAATTTTAGGGGTCATTATCTTTAACGCCGTTTTGCTAGGGTTGGAAACATCCCCTGCATTGCTTGAGAATTATGGCACAATCCTAATGTTTTTGGATAAATTTTGCCTCAGTATCTTTGTAATTGAACTTGCACTGAAACTTATCGCTCAACAATTCCGCTTCTTTAAAAGTGGATGGAATATCTTTGATTTCATCATTGTTTCTATCGCCTTTATCCCGAATGCAGGCGGCTTGGCAGTTCTAAGAACATTGCGCATTTTCCGCGCCTTTAGATTATTTGCAGCAGTTCCTAGTATGCGTCGCCTTGTGGCTGCGCTGTTAAAGGCAATTCCTGGTGTATCATCTGCGATCGGCTTATTAGCAATTTTGTTTTATGTATCATCTGTTGTTGCAACCAGCCTATTCGCAAATTCTTTCCCAGAATGGTTTGGTTCTCTCGGAAAAACTTTATTTACACTGTTCCAAGTGATGACTTTGGAAAGTTGGTCCATGGGCATTGCCCGCCCCGTGATCGCAGAATTCCCTTATGCATGGATATTCTTTGTGTTCTTTATTTTAGTGACAAGCTTTACAATGCTAAACGTCTTTATCGGTATTATCGTGGATGCCATGTCTAGTATTAAAGAAGAAGAACATGCAGAACAACAATCAGAGCATGATAATCAACTAGAACAAAAACTTGATGAAATCAGTAAACGTTTACAGGCGATCGAAAAATCACTGAAAGAAGAGTGATATAAAAACTTAGTTTTTCATTTCCTGATGAAGGACTGAAATGATATCCTGCGCCATGGCAGGTTTATAGATATAACCTTTCATAACGCCATTATCATTTGCTTTTTCGTCATGAAGAACATCCGCCGTATAAGCAAAAATTGGTGTATCATTATTCATATTTTCATCTTGTTGTATACGTTCCGCGGTTTGCATCCCACTCAGCCCTGGCATATGAATATCCATCAAGATCAAATCAAAATGTTCCGTTTTAGATAACTTAATCGCATCTTCCCCATTCATGGCATAACTTACTTTTGCCCCCAAAGGTTCCAGATAAGATTTAACAATCAAAATATTGGAAAAAACGTCGTCAACGACCAAAACATTTGCAGTTAACGCTTGATGAGCAGCGACCCCATTTAATTTCTTATTATTTGGGAAATGATCGATGATATCAGAAATGTCTTCAGCGACAAAGGTCACTTTAAATGCACTTCCCAATCCGACATTACTTTTCACTTCAATCCCGCCACCCATAAATTCTGCGATCTTTTTACAAATTGTCAAACCTAACCCAACACCGCCATAAGTGCGTGTCAAAGAAGTATCCACCTGCATAAAGGGATTAAAAATATCTTTCATTTTCTTGGCTGGAATACCAAGCCCTGTATCATTAACTTCCAGAATAATTTTAACTTCCCGCTTATCCAGTTTTTCTGCTCTTGCCTTAACGACAATTTCACCATTTTCGGTAAACTTAATCGCATTTGCCATCAGGTTGATCAGAATTTGATTGATCCGCTTAGCATCGCTCAAGATAACTTTTGGAAAATCATCTTGTAACTCAAATGTGATTTTATTCCCTGATGCCTTCGCCTGACTGGCATATGTGGATTTCAAATTAGACATAATTTCCCCCATAAAGACAGGGTTATTTTCTATTAAGATACCTTCTTTACCCGTATGGGTAAGGTCCAAAATATCATTCACAATACCAAGTAAATGGGTGCCAGAATCGAAAATATGTTTCGGGTATAGTTTAATGGCGTCCAAGCTCTTGGGACCGTTACCAAACTCACTAACTAATAGATCAGAAAATCCAATAATTGCATTCAAAGGTGTACGTAATTCGTGACTAATCATCGCAAGGAAATCAATCTTGGCGTCATTCGCTTGCTTCGCAGCATCCAATGCGTTTTCCATTTCATGATTTGCTTGCTCCACCAATGACATATCTTGGGCAGCAGCAATCACTTGTACACCGTCAGCCGTCACAACGCGATTCAAAGCAATTCGGACTGGCACACTATCTCCATTTTTATGCTTTGCATGTACCGTTCGGCCCAAAAACATAATACGCGGAACCTCACCAGTCGGGTCTTTCGGCATAGATATATATTCTTTTCTATGTTTTGCGTGGGTTCGTGAATTTACTCCAGCGACAATTTGGTCAATATTTAAACCTAAGAACTCTTCCGGTTCATATCCAAGAAGCTCTCCTGCTCCTGAATTTGTTCTTTTAATTTGACCATCATCTCCAACAACAAAAAGTGCCCCAGGTACTTTTTCAAGCAATAGATTGAGTTCTTCATTCTGAATTTTCTGAAATTTATTACTCTCTTCTGCTTGCCACGCATTACGCAAAGCAATCGTCCCTAACCCAACACTGATTAAAAGTAGGATTACAGTCACAGCCAAGTTTAAAATAAATATCTGCTGTGCATTATTTTGTGCATTCGTTGCAATCTTCAATAATGTTGAAGCGATTTGTTGTTCAACTTCATGAAAAATATCAATCATCTTTGCATTCACGCCGGACCATTCAGATGCATCTATCCTCTTCAAATCACCCGTAACGGGGAAATCTAAAATGATGTCTTCCATGCGTCGAATATCATGCATGATAGGGTTTGCGATTGCAATCTCATGAAATTGAACATCTTCTGGATCACCAAAAAGCTTGAAGGATTCCAGTTGATTATTCTGCGTAGCCATTAAACTAACAAATCTGATATAAACCTCTTCGGAAACTCTTCCAGCTCCAAATGCCCCTGCCCCCAAAGCTCTTTTCTCACCGGCTTGTTCTTTTGCATTGATATAATAAAGGTAAGAACTGATTTGCTTACTCACGCGTGAATCATGGCTTGCGATAAGTAATACATCCAAAATGTGAATCAACTTGCTGATGATTTCAGTATATTGAGAGGTAACCTCCGTAATTGTCATGGTTTCTGTATCAAGTTGACGACGAACCTGCTGTAATAATCTTTCCGTATGTAAAGCGGTGGCCATAATTCTTGGAATATAATCTTCTTGGGCAAAGCTCGCTAAATCAGTATTGAGTTGTTGGTTTTTTTGATCCGTTTTTTGTCTCTGGATCGGTAATTCTTCTGCAAATACCTGTTTACTGGATCCGATATAACCGGTTGAAACACCGCGTTCTTGCTGGATATCATAAACAAGAGAACTCACATCAACGGCGAGATTTGCTAGATGTTCAATTTGTTTGTATTTTTCGACTTGTCTATAACTTTCAGACAAATGATATGCCGCATATCCCAATAAACAAATGATCGGTATTAAGAAACCGATAAGGATGAGCGGATTTTTTCTTGTTCCTAACAACCACATAATTATCGCAGCCTTGTAACATTAGTGTTGTTGTAACTTATGATTTTCTAATATTAAATCA
>NZ_SMMC01000110.1 GCF_009711445.1 Curvivirga aplysinae
AAAAGTTTGTCACTACAATATTCGATCGCCTGCACAACCAATTGGTGTGCCGTTCCAATTGACACATCTAGATGCAAGGCAATTTCCTTGAAAGTATGATTGCCAAAACGATGCATTTCAAATGCAATTCTCTGTTTATCTGTCAGTTCTCCAAGCAGTCTGGAAAGGTATTCCAGTTCTTGTTTCGCAATAATTTCGCGTTCGGCAGATGGCCGCAATTCAGCAAGTTGTTCCAGCGCTAAATCTGCACTATTACCCTTTCTATGCTGATCCCGTTTTAATTGACGCTGTAAATCGTAACAAAGGTTTCGAACGATTCGATATAGATAAGCTAAAGGTTCCGATAAGATGGTTTTTTCTGCAGCCTGCACAAATCGAAAATAGGCTTCTTGCACCACATCTTCCGCATGTGCTTCATCGTCCAAGATTTTTTTTGCATATCCAACAAGCTCATTTCTATGAACCGTATAGATATTTAATGCTTCGGATTGACCAGAAATCATCGTAGTAATTGCCAGATATCGGTGAAATTAATAATTATTCTTAATACGCTAATGACAGGATGTTTAAGCTTTTACAAGTCTTACCACTATTTTTTTGCCTAACATCTTAGGTTTACTATTATTGATAGTAAACCTAACCACTTTTATCCCCTTATAAGAGAAGGACTAAAACCAAACTTTTTCTTATATGCCGTTGAGAAATTCGCAGCCGAATTATATCCAGCTAGAAATGCAGCCTGTGCAATTGTCAGGTTATCCCGCTCCATCGCTTCATGCGCCATTAGCAGCTTACGTTCTCGAATATAGCCCATTAATGGCTGATTAAATTCCGCCTTAAAATATCTTTGCAAACTATTCACACTCAACCCAAGGTCAGCAGAAAGTTGATCCAGGCTCATATCCTGTTCTATATGTTGATCCACATAATTCTTGATACGCAGTGCTTTAGAGACATTATCTGTTGAGGTGAGATTTTCCTCTTTTTCAGATAGAACATGCTGTAAAGCTTCGGTAATAATTTCAAGTGCAGCCGTCTGTTGAGCCAAATTTTTAACCATTGGATTCTCTTCCGTAGGTCTTATCAATCTTTCCGCAATGGCAAGCACTTTTGAGCTTGGTGCCCAAACTTGCGGGTTAGGCTCATCGACAATTTTCTGCCATTTTTCTTCCGACACATTAATATCCAAATCTTGCGTGACAAATTCATGATTCATCGTCACAACCACTTTGCGAATTAAGTTGTCTTTCTTAATATGCCGGGTCCATTCAATATGTTTGTTGCGCGAAATAAAATATCCCTTCGGCCCATTATCAGCTTCCAGCACGGTTTCGTTTCCGTCACGTGCAAAGGAAATATGTCCCGCCAACATTATAATGATGGAGATTGCTGGCCCCAATGTGGCGGTTACATCGTAATCTCTGACTTCAATAATATCTGTTGTATGAATCCGGAAACCGGATTTGTAATTACTGTTTAAAATGGATCCACGAATAATCGTTTTATCCTGAAGTTCAGCTTTCTTGTTAATAGCAGGTTTACTGCCAAAGCAATTATCATCATTTAAAATTTCATCCAGATCGCTCACTTTTAAGGAACGATCATAGATTGCCGTATTTCGTTTTACCTTATGACGATTGATAGAATTCATTATGAAAAACCCGCCCAAGTCGCAAAAAAGCACCCTCTGAAATTTTCGCAAAACAATCTGAGGATTTTGCAAATACTTCTTCGCTGGAAAAATTAATATTTCTTGATATTAATAATTATTCTTAATAAGTAAAGTTTTTTCGGAGAAGGCAAAAATGGCAAAGTCCATTATGAAACAAAAACCTGCAACTTCTGCAGGGCGCAGCAAGCTGCACCGCACCATGTTGATGTCTACCGTTGCTGTGGTGACATCCATGCAGGTTGCAATGGCTCAAGAGGCAAGCACAGAGGTTGTAACTTCTGATGAAGATATTGTTTTAGAGCCTATTTCCATTGATGGCAAAGAAGACGTTTTGACAGGTGGCGTACAATTAACTGCCGAAGAAATCGAACGTTACGATCCGCAAACATTGAAAGATATATTTCGTCAAGAACCAGGGGTAAAAGTTGGTTCGCCTAATGCCGTGTCTCAAAAAATCTATGTGAATGGTATCGAAGATACTAACTTAGCTGTTGATATTGATGGCGCAAGGCAAGCAAACAAAACTTATCATCATGTCGGGACGACAATCGTAGACCCGGGCATGCTGAAATCTATTAAAGTAGAAACTGGTGTTGCACCAGCAGATGCAGGCCCTGGTGCGATGGCAGGTTCCATCTCTGTTGAAACTAAAGATGGCCGCGATTTGGTTGAGCCGGGCGAGTTATATGCGGGCTTTGCAAAAGTAACATATAACAGCAATACAAGAGGTTTCTCCGAAGATTTAGCTGTTGGCATGGAAGCTGAAGGTTTTGATATTCTAGGTTATGTCACACATGAAAATGGCGATGACTATCACGATGGTGATGGTGAAATTGTCGAAGGCACATCGCCTGCTGCTGAAAACTATCTCATGAAATTTGGATATACCGCAAATAACGGCTATCGCATTAAATTTTCTGCCAACCAATTTATCGATAACGCAACACGTTCCGGGCGTCCAAACTTTTTAGTAAGCTTTGGTGATCCTGCACCGACTGAATATCGTCGTCAAAACTTCACTTTATCATTTGGTGATGAAACTCCTACCACGATGTGGGACCCTCAAGTGACTTTGGCTTATACCGATACTGAGCTACGTACGACTGTACCACTGCCTTTTGGTAGCTTTGCTCCACTGGACATTCATGCCGATGTTAGAACCGTGAACGGTAAAGTTCAAAATACATTTACAACTGAATATGGTAAAATCACCACCGGTTTTGATTATTACGAAGACCATGGCAATGGTGGACGCGCTGGTTATCGAGGGACTGAAACAACAGATGATCTCGGCATCTTTGTTCAAGGACGCATGAACATTACCGAAGACCTTCGTAGTTCCCTAGGTGCACGCTATGACTGGAATGACTTCGAAGGTGCAGATGGAACAAAGTTTGACGACAAAGGTTATAGTGCGAATTTAAACTTAGAATATGACCTTACAAATGAAGTCATGTTTTATGGAGGCGGTTCAACCGTTTTCGGTGCAGTTCCTTTATCAGAAGTCGGTTTTAAGCAAGCTTCACTCACCTACAACGACATGAAAACATCCCGTTCTTATAATACAAAAATGGGTATGGTTTATGAAGCAGGCTCAGTCAGTTTTGACGGTAATGTATATAGTACCGCCATTGACGATGCCAATGACATTGATGATTCCAATCGCGGGTCCGTCGACAATGTTACAACAAATGGCTTTAACCTGAACTTGAAATATACATATGGTGATGGTTTTGTTCGCGGCGGGTATTCAAAAGCCAAGGTTCGTGTCAATTCAGAAGTTCCAACATCTACAAGTAGCCATTACCAAGGTATCTTGATGGGAGATTCCATGAATCTTGAAATTCATCATGATTTACCTGATTGGGGCGTACGCATTGGTACAACGAATGAATATTTCTTCGAAAATGATGATACAGAGGAAGCTCTCGGCTACGCTTTGGAGAAATATTTCGTTTCAAATGTCTATGCAGAATACAATCCTGAAGAGATCGAGGATTGGACATTCCGATTTGACGTTCGCAACTTGTTCGATAGTGTTTATGCAGCGCGTACCAATGTGGGCGCAGACAGCACCAACAGTTCAGTTGACCCATATAACGATCCGGGTCGCACCGTTTTGCTTTCAGCAAAACTTGACTTCTAACTCGTCATTAGAAGCAGTCAAAATCAGTGTATGGAGTGGGTGGTTTCGACCATCCACTTTATGCATTTCCACCATTACTAAACCTTGGTCAGGTTAAACTATGTTTAAAAATCTTTTTATTGTCTTCAGCTTTTTTACTGTTGTCCTTTCATTCTCTGCACAAGCAGAAATTCAAATCACGGATATTGCTGGTCGTGAAGTTACATTAAATCAACCTGCACGACATATCGTATTAGGCGAAGGTCGCTTTTTACCTACAATCGCAATTCTAGATGGCGAAAATGTCTTTAGTCGCATTGTCGGTATGATGGGGGACTTCAAAAAATATGATCCTGCTTCATGGGGGCAATATTCAAACAAATTTCCACAACTGGAAGAAATCCCCTTGATTGGCAGTACGGGTTCTATTTCTTTCAGTGCAGAAAAGGCCTTTTCCGTTAAACCTGACCTCGCTATTTTTGGCCTATCAAGCGGTCATGGTCCAAGTGATAAAAACAAAACGATCATGGATCAATTTGCGGCGGCAGATATCCCTGTCATCATTATTGATTTTCGACTTGATCCTGTTGTCAACACACCAAGATCTATCGAAATTCTCGGCCAAGCTTTAGGTAAGGAAGAAGCAGCAGATGAATTTTTGAATTTTTACAATCGAAAAATGACCTCTATCGAAGAAAAACTGAAAAATGTGAAAACCAAACCGTCTGTATTTATGGAAACTCACGTTGGCTTGCGTCCAGAATGTTGTTCTGCATTTGGCAATGGCATGATGGGACATTTTATTGAATTAACAGGCGGTGTAAATGCCTATGGAAACGTCATACCAGGTGCAGCAGGCATGGTGAATGTAGAACATTTGATTAGCAACCAACCGGATATCTATATCGGTACAGCCATTGGGTCCGCAATGAGTATGGAGCAATCTCCCAATTTTATCGCATTAGGTGTCGGCACAGATGAAAGTTTAGCACGAAAGTCATTGATTAACTCAACCCATCGAACAGGTGTTGCGCAGCTATCAGCCATAAAAGACAAACGAGGCTATGCGATTTGGCACCATTTCTATAACACACCAATGCATGTGGCAGCTGTAGAAGCGATGGCTAAATGGTTACACCCCGAGATTTTTGCTGATTTGAATCCTGATGAAACTTTGAAAACTTATTTTGATAGATTTCAACCTGTGGATCTGGACGGAGTCTATTGGGTAGGCATGACTGAGTAGACATTATGAATATTGATAATACGGATACACAAAGCCTTTCCAAACTTTATAGAAGTTTTATCTGGAAGCGAATTTTGCTTCTAGCTAGTTTCCTGTTGGTTCTCATGCTTGCACTTATTGTGAATATTATGGCTGGCCCTGCTGGTTTAAATTTAAGTGAAATCTGGTCAGGGTTAACAGCCACAAATGTCACAGAAAACTATCATGCATTAATTATGTGGGAAATTCGTCTGCCATATGTAGTCATGGCAATGCTCGTAGGGGCTTGTTTGGGATTAGCAGGTGCAGAAATGCAAACGGTTTTAAACAACCCGCTTGCCAGCCCTTCTACTTTAGGTGTGATGTATGGCGCAACGCTTGGGGCGTCCCTCGCAATTGTCTACAAAATTGGTATCGGATATCTACCTGAAAATTACATATTACCTATATGTGCTTTTTTAGGGGCGATGATCACAGTTTTATTGATACAATTTCTGTCAGCAAAATTTGGGGCAACAATCGATACTGTAATTTTATTTGGTATCGCAATGGTCTTCGCTCTACAGGCATTAACTGCCTTGATACAGTTCGTAGCAGATAGCGACAATTTACAACAAATTGTCTTTTGGACAATGGGAAGTTTAGCGCGTGCAAATTGGGAAAAAAATGCAATCGTTCTTGTTATTCTATTAGGCTGCATTCCATTTACGATCCGACATCTTTGGCAAATGACTGCTTTACGTGCAGGCGAAGAATACGCAAAGAGTTATGGCTTATCGGTTGAACGACTGCGCTTGATGGTCTTGTTCCGTGTCAGCATTGTCACCGCTGCAGCGGTTTCTTTCACGGGCATTATTGGTTTCGTTGGACTGGTTGCCCCCCATATTTCCCGCATGGCATTCGGTGAAGATCATCGTTTTTATATTCCAGGTTCAATTATAGCTGGCGCTTTCATTTTGGTAGGTGCCTCTATTTTAAGTAAAACGCTCGTCCCAGGCATTTTGATTCCCGATGGTATTGTTACTGCCCTCATCGGCATTCCCTTGTTTTTATTCCTTCTCATTCGTCAGAAGGGTGCGCATTCATGACTAAATTTTCCATTAAAAATTATAGCTTCTCCTATGGCCCCACGACAATTTTGAGCGAAGTAAATTTTGACGAAATTCCAAGAGGAAAACTTGTTGGATTATTAGGGGCGAATGGTGTTGGTAAATCAAGTTTTTTACGCAGTATCGCAGGCCTTGAAACGTATACAGGTTCAGTCAAACTTGATGGTTCAGAACTTCAAGAGCAAAACATGTATAAACGCATGAAACTTGTTGGTTATATGCCTCAAACCTTACCTCAAGCGACCTCTCTTACAGCCTATGAGTCTGTGTTTAGTGCATGTCGTGCTGTGCGCCCGGATTTATCCCATCAAGAAGTAGAAGCTAGACTTGAAGATGTCTTCAACACGCTTGGCATTCGAGAGTTAGCTTTTAAATCCCTTGCACGCATGTCTGGTGGACAAAGACAAATGGTTGGGTTGGCGCAAGTTATCGTCAAGAGGCCAGAGTTACTGCTATTGGACGAACCAACCAGTGCTTTGGATTTACGCTGGCAGATGGGTGTCTTTAATGTAGTAAAAAATATGCTTACCAATTCAGAAGCTATTTGTATCACGGCTTTGCATGACATTAATCTCGCCATGCGACATTGCGATTACATCGCATTATTTGCCGATGGCAAATTAATATCATTTGGTCTGCCGACAGATGCAATAAACGAAGTAAATTTAAACGAAGCGTATGGCGTATCAGCTTCGATTGAAATCAGCCGTGCAGGCTACCCTTTTGCCATTATAAACGGCGTAACCAATGAATAATGATATCAACCTTAAGGAGACGAAGTTGAAATATTCTTCTGTTGTAGAAATCAATACAGATAATGCAGGTAAATACATTCAGCAACTCTGTAAACATTTTGCTCATAAAGTAGAAGTACAATATGACGATCAAAAAGGTCATGTCGACTTTCCAATGGGGGTAAGCAATATGACAGCCTCCCCAAATACACTTCAGATTACTTCAGAAACAGATGAATCTGAAGAGGCACGTCGCACCATTGAAGTTATTATAGAAAAACACCTAGTTAAATTTGCTTGGCGAGAAGACATCTCTTTTGATTGGAATATCAAATAAAAAATTGAAAAATCCTATACGCCCTTCGTTATAGAGTATAGAGGACGCTAAGAAATGTTTGCAAATAATTCTTAGTATCACTATGGTGAGTTAGTTTTATGTAATGAGTATTCTTGTTTTCAAAGCTTGCTATTAAGTATGAATAGCAAGAATGAGGTATTTTAAAATGGTTGCAGAATTAATTGATTTAATAAATGCGGGTGGTTTTGTTGTATATATCCTAGTTGCCCTATCGGTTGTTGTGTTAACTATTACCTTTGCCAAGATTTTGCAGTTTCTACAGGCTGGTGTTTTCAGTAAAGGACGTGCAAAACGTGCAGCTCTACAATTCCGTAGAGGAAAGGCAGATGAAGCATTAAAAATTGCGATTTCTTCAAATGATCTTCGTTCAAAAATTGTTCAAAAATCTATCCGTGGCAATTTGGAGACAGAAGGTAGCAAAGAGGCAGCAAGAGAAGAAGTCACACGTTTCGCAGCTGAAAAGGTGAATTCACTATCCAGTCATTTACGTGTATTTGAATTAATTGGAGCTATGGCACCATTGCTCGGTTTATTTGGCACTGTTTTAGGTATGATTGAGGCTTTCCAACAGCTAGAACAAGCAGGTAATCAAGTTGATCCGTCTATTCTATCCGGCGGTATCTGGCTCGCTTTGCTAACTACGGCTGTTGGTCTAGCAGTGGCGATGCCCACAGTTACAATCCATAACTTTTTGGATCGTCGTATAGAGCGTCTGACCCATGATTTGGATGATTTAATCGCTCAGATTTTCGTTAAAGATTTTGATCGTATATAACTGGATATAGGCATTCGTTATGTCATCCATTGCCCAACAATATAAACGCAGAAAGCTGATGATCAGTCTGACACCACTTATCGACGTGGTATTCATTCTGCTGATTTTCTTTATGTTAGCATCAAGCTTTGCAAAAAATCACTCACTAGAACTTAATATCCCTGCAAATGGCACTGCAAACGCTAAAAGTGATATCATTCAAGATGATAAAACGCGCTTAAAGATTCTTGGCGAAGGCAAAATTGAAATTAACCAAACCACTTATGTCTTTAGCGAAATCTCATCCATCCTCTTAAAACAAAAAAATAATCGTCTACTTATTGAAGTTGGCGACCAAGCGATTGCACAAGACATGGTACAGGTCATGGATTTGGTTTCCAAACTTGCGTTAGAAAAAGTTTCACTACTTCCTTACAAGAAGAAGGAAAACATGGAATGAAATCTATCGCTCAACGTACGGCCAAAAAGGCCCATTTCACAGAAGAAAACGTGTTGCCAATGATCAACGTGGTTTTCCTGTTATTGATATTTTTTATGATTGCGGGACATATTTCTGCCTCTGACCCAGTAGATTTAGAAGCACTTTACTCTGAAAGCGAGACAAAGACCGACGATAATGAAGTTACGATCTTTGTGGATCAGTCCGGACTAGTTTATTTTTTAGATAATACCTATAAAGGCGAAACCTTTAAATCGCCAATTGCGCATCATTTGACTGCAAATCCAAATGCGATTTTACGCTTAAAAGTAGACTCAAATCTAAACGGACAGAAAATGCTAAAGCTTTTGAGTATTTTTCGTGAGCTAGGCTTAACAGAGGTCACTTTGGTAACCCAACTTCCTGAAGCAGGGAGTTAACCCAATGGCAAAACTCAACTGGATATTAAGTTTTCTATTAGCAATCTCATTCCATATCGTCTTGGGACTTTATTACATATACAATCCAGCGATATCACAAGGTGCACGTGAATTAGGTAATGATGGTTTTGAGGTTTCAATTTCAATGACCGCTGCACTGGCAGGCGAAGAGCCAACTCCGCAACCAGTGGCCGAGGAAATCGAAGAAACTGTAGAAGAAATCAAAGAGGTAAAAGAACCTATCAATGAAATATCTGAGGAACAGACCCCTGATCCAGTTGAAGAAGTTGTTGAAGAAGAAATACTCGAAGAACCGATTGAAGAAATCATTGAGGAAATCGTCGAAGAGATTCCGGAGCCAGTCATAGAAGAACCTTTGAAAGAAACAGTTGAAGAAGATTCTGTCATTTTTCCACGACCTCAATTAAAGCCGGTTAATGAGCCAAAGTTGGAAATTGAAAAACCAGTCGCTCAGCCAATCAAAGTCGTCGAAGTAAAAGAGCCAATTCCTCAACCTAAACCTGATCCAAAACCAGTACAGCTGGAAACGCTTCAACAACAAATTAAGAAAATGAAAACTGAAGAGCAGCCTCAGCCAGAAAAGGAAGCTGTAGATGCCCCTAAACCTACAATTGACAGCCAAGGATCGGCCACAAGTAATGCAGAAGTTGCAGCTAGATCAGAAACAGAAAACCGATCAGGTGGCGGTGCCTTTGTCGGACAGGTATCACCAGCCTATAAGGCGGAACTTCGCTACTGGTTACAGCGGCATAAAGGATATCCAAAATTCTCTCGACGTCGCAAACAGGAAGGTGTCGTACTACTGCGATTCACGATGACACGTGAAGGTCAGGTACTTAAACACGAAATTAGAAAAGGGTCTGGCTATAAAAGACTTGATGAAGAAACCATTAAGATGCTCGAACGCGCCCAACCTTTACCAAAATTTCCTGACGATATGATCGGCGATATTAAAACTATCACTATACCTATTGAGTTCGCCATCTCCCGATAATTGAAATTCATAAAATCTCTCAATTTGACAGATTAGGGAAAATCTTTATTAATGCGACTAATAATCACTATTAATATAGTTTTATAAATCGATGGATGCTTTCTACGGCAAAAACTTATTCCTAGAACTTTTCACCCAGCATCAGCAGGATTTAATCCGCTATGCGACTTCAATTGTGGGTGAACGTCCTCTAGCTGAAGATGTAGTGCAAGATGCCTATATACGGCTTAGTAAGTCTAAAGAAGGCTGGTATCTAAATCGTCCGACAGAAGAACCTATCGGATATATATACAAAACCATACGAAATATGTCGATTGACCTTTATCGTAAACGTAGCAAAGAAGATGTCGGAAACGCTGAAGAAGAGCTACAAGAATCTCAAAAACCATTTTTTCAATCCGGAAGTATTACGCCGGAAAGTGAAGTTATCGCAAGACAGGATTTACGAATCCTTCAAAATGCTTTGGATGAACTTCCTGAGCGTACCCGAAAAGCTTTCGAGTTATGCCGTTTCAATGGAATGAAGCTAGCTGATATTGCACTTGAACTAGATGTCTCAGTAGGCACCGCGCATAATCTAGTCAAAACAGCGTTGGACCATTGTACATCAAGATTAAAAAATAATATGAAAAACTGAAAAATTAAACGACTAGATCGTTAATTACTTAGAGACTATGTGAAATAGGTCGGGATATTACGTGTGAATAAAATGAATGTAACTGCAAGTGATTGGCTCATCAATCTGGAACAATTTCCAGATGACTTACAGCTACGACAACAATTCGATAACTGGCTCTCCCTAAGTGATGAAAATCGCCGTGATTGGGAAGAAACAGTTGAGACATGGCGATTATTAGGAATGACGGTCCCGGCATATCCGGACTTACTTGCAAAGCTATCCGATCCTTCTTTGGGGAATGGTGATAAAGGTCAAGGAGTATCATCCATACATTCAGGTGCAGGCGTATCCACCTTGAATGCAGCTGCAAATGATAACAAGCGATCTTGGGGAAGAATCGCCATTGCGTCATGTGCAGTTTTAGTCCTTGCCTTTATAACCAATATTTTTGAAGGGTTCACTTATATTCGTGCCGACTACTCTACAGGAGCGGGCGAAACTCGCGACATAACCCTTTCGGACGGATCAATTGTCACTTTAGCCCCGGAAAGCGCAATAATCGTTGATATGAATCATGATCAACGCGCAATTGAATTATTATCCGGCACCGCATATTTTAACGTCCAACCAGATAAATCCCGCCCCTTTAAAGTCCAATCGCGTGATGTTGAGACAACAGTCTTAGGAACGGCATTTGATATAGATGTTTCATCCCCTAAAACGCAGGTTGCAGTGTCACATGGTTTGGTCAATGTCACGAAAAATACCCGCAAATCCTTTAAGCTAAGCCGCGGCGATATCTTGACGGTTGACCCGACAGGACAGGCTTTGCGACAGAAAACGGATGTTGCAAATATTTCAGCCTGGCGGCGAGGGCAACTCTATGCAAAAAATAAACTCGCAACAGAGGTTATCTCAGATTTAGATCGTTATTTTAATGGATGGTTTCTTATTCAGTCAAAAAAGCTGGAAAACAAAAAACTGACGGGTCTTTACAACCTTTCTGAACCGATTGAAGCCTTATCAATAATTGCAGAAACATACAAAGTTAAAACTTATGAGATATC
>NZ_SMMC01000089.1 GCF_009711445.1 Curvivirga aplysinae
TATACCTATAAAAATCAATAGGATGTCAAAAATAGTATGATGCCAACTTGAGGCAAAACTTACGAAGCTAGAAGAAGCTATATGTACGAGTGGACCATCCACCAAAATATCATCAGTGGTAAATAAACCGAATATAGCTTGCATCAAAATTAAAGTAAGCAACGCCAAAACCATCAAACCACCAGCCGGATTATGCCCAAGATATTTTTGTGGTTGAGAGGAATACATCGACTTGATGTAAGAAAAAACAGCTTTGGGAGATTTGATAAAATCGCTAAATCTTGCACTACTACTCCCCAATATTCCCCATAAAATACGATAAATAACAAAAGCCAGGATCGAATAACCCACATACATATGATAGGTCATATCCAGATCACCAAGTTCAAATTCCGCCGTCACATAGGCAGCAGCGATTAATAAAACCAATAGCCAGTGAAACAAGCGCGTTGGTATATCCCATACTTTTTTGAACATCATTCGAACCGTTACATATTTAAATTAAGCGTCTTATCACTTTACTATACACAAAAAAATGGCGACTTGAAGACAAGCCGCCATTCCATTTTCACCGATATGGGAGTTCGGTGTCTGATATTTCTATCAAGAACTAGATGATAATTTCCTGATAAAGCTTTGTGGTCACTTCCACTGTGAGCTCAATCGGGTTACCACCTGCACTTGGGTCTTCCACAGCCATCTTCGCTAGAAGATCAATCTGTTTATCATCCACACCCAATGCTTTCATAGATTTTGGTACTTCCATAGCTTCAGAAAATTCTACAATCCAGTCATAGAATCCATCAAAGCCACCTTTAATATTCAAATATGCTGCCAAGCGCTCTACACGCTCTTCAATCGCCGGGCGGTTGAAACGCATCACAGCAGGCAAGGCAATCGCATTGGTCATACCATGAGGTGTGTTATAAACCGCACCCAATGGATGGGCTAATGCGTGAACCGCACCCAAACCTTTTTGGAATGCTGTCGCACCCATTGCTGCTGCGGACATCATATGCGCGCGTGCTTCGATATCTTCACCATCTTTATAGGCACGCAACAAATTGTCTTTCACAAGACGCATACCTTCAAGCGCGATACCTTGAGACATCGGATGATAAACAGGTGAGCTATATGCTTCAAAGCTATGTACAAACGCATCCAAGCCCGTACCCGCTGTAATTACCGGTGGCATACCAACGGTCAATTCCGGATCACAGATCACGATCGCCGGCAACATTTTTGGATGGAAAATGATTTTCTTGATATGGTTCACTGTGTCAGTCAAAAGACCCGCACGACCAACTTCAGAACCTGTACCCGCTGTTGTTGGAACCGCGATGATCGGCGCAATGCCATCTGGATCTGCGCGTGTCCACCAGTCACCAATATCTTCGAAATCCCAAACGGGACGTGTTTGACCGGACATGAAGGCAATGATCTTGCCAAGATCCAAAGCGGATCCCCCACCAAAGCAGATCACGCCATCATGACCATTTTCTTTGTAAAGCTTTAAACCAGCTTCCAAAGTGACATCATCCGGGTTTGGCATCACATCACCAAAGAAGCCTGCTTCAACGCCTGCATTTTTCAATACATCCATTGTAGAAGCTGTAATTGGTAAAGACGCCAAGCCTTTATCTGTTACCAAAAGAGGGTTCTTCATACCCAATTCTGTACATGCTGCTGCCAGTTCCTGAATACGACCGGCACCAAAACGAATAGCTGTAGGATAGCCCCAGTTTGCTGTTAAAGTCATTAGAGCACCTTTTTCAAATGATAGGATTTAACACGTGTCAGATTATGGAAACCGATAACGGATAGACCTCCGCCACGGCCTGTATCTTTACAACCTGTCCAGCAAAGAGCCGGATCAAGGTAATCTGCACGGTTCATGAATACAGTACCTGTCTCAATCTGTGCACCAATAGTTGCGGCACGGTTTGCATCTTTTGTCCAAATAGAGCAAGTCAGACCGAATTCTGAATCATTCATCATCTTGATTGCTTCTTCATCAGAAGAAACTTTCATAATGCCAACCACAGGACCAAAGCTTTCGTCGATCATCACACGCATGTCATGATTTACGTCTACCAAAATTTGTGGCGCAAGATATGCGTCTTCCCCTGTGTCTTTCGGGAAAAGAACAGGATCAATCAAAGCTTTCGCACCATCTGCAATTGCTTCTTTGATTTGACCACGAACTTCGTCAGCAAAACGTTTTGATGCCATTGGACCTATTGTGGTTTCTTCCTCCATCGGGTTACCTAATTTGTAACCAGATACAATCGCCACTGCTTTTTCAACAAAGGCATCATATTGAGATTCATGAACATAAATACGTTCAATACCGCAACAACATTGACCAGAGTTAAACATCGCGCCATCAATCAATGTATCAACAGCTGCATCTAAATCTGCATCTTCACATACATAGCCCGGATCTTTACCACCTAATTCCAGACCTGTACCTGTAAATGTACCCGCTGCTGCGCGTTCAATTGCACGACCACCGCCAACAGAACCTGTGAAATTCACAAAATTGAAATAACGATTTTGGATCAAATGTTCAGTTGTACCATGGTCCAAAAATACGTTTTGGAATACATCTGCCGGCATGCCTGCTTCGACAAATGCTTTTACCATAATCTCACCCACCAACAGGGTTTGAGTGGAATGCTTCAATACAACCGTGTTACCTGCGATCAAGGCAGGCGCAACAGTATTAATCGCCGTCATATATGGATAGTTCCATGGCGCAATTACCATCACAACACCCAAAGCTTCGCGTTCGATACGACGTTCAAAATTGTCGCTTTCTTCGATCACGATTGGCTTCAATGCTTCTTCAGCAATATCAGCCATATAGCTTGCGCGTTCATTCACACCACCGAACTCACCACCGTAACGGGTTGGGCGACCCATCATATGGGCAATACCCGGTACGATTTCGTCATTCATCTCACCAAGCTTGGCGACACCCGCGCGTACCAATTCGATACGCTCCGCCATTGGGCGTGCTGCCCATGCTTTTTGAGCATCCCGTGCAGATTTCGCAACAGCAACCGCCTCATCCTGAGACGCTACAGCACGTTCCGCATATACAGAACCATCAATAGGACTGATGCATTTCAAAACATTGCCAGAACCAGCCATGTCTTTGACCTTTCATTGTTATCGTTTTTAAATCCTGACCTAAGATTTTTAGGCAGTGGTTTTTTAAGCGCGTTCGAAACCTCGGGCAATTTCCCAATCAGTTACAACACGATCAAATTCTTCTTGTTCCCATTCAGCTGCACGGGTGTAATGAGCAACAACATCTTCGCCCAAAGCCTCTTTCAGCATGTCGGAATTACGCAAGGTTTCTGTGGAAGCGCGCAAGGTTTGCGGAATATCATCCGCCTTTGCGATCTCATACACATCACCTGTTGTTGGTGCAGGTAATTCAAGTTTATCTTCGATACCTTTCATACCAGCAGCCAATTGTGCCGCGATTGCCAAATACGGGTTCAAATCAGAACCACCAATACGACATTCAACACGGATACCTTTGGTATTTGCCGCACAAAGACGGAAACCTGCAGTACGGTTATCAATCGACCAAACAGTTTTAGTTGGTGCAAAAGTACCTTTCGCAAAACGTTTGTAACTATTTACATATGGCGCCAAGAAATAAGTATATTCAGGTGCATATTTGATCAAACCAGCCATGTAGTTTTTCATCAAATCAGACATGCCCAATTTATCGCTTTCATCAAAGAAAGCAGGCTTGCCATCTTTCCATAAGGATTGATGCACGTGAGATGAACTACCGACTTTGTTATGATCCCATTTCGGCAAGAAGGTCACAGCACGGCCATGCTGCCATGCGATCTCTTTGGTCGCATGCTTGGAAATGGTATGATAGTCAGCACAAAAGTTGGCTTCGGCATAACGAATATTTAATTCTTCCTGCCCTGTTTCAGCTTCACCTTTTGTGTTTTCAATTGGGATACCAGCTGCGAATAAATGATTACGCAGCGGACGCAAAACTTCTTCTTCCTTAGTGGTCTGAAGAATATGGTAATCTTCGTTATAGCCACTGATTGGGGCTAGTTCCTGGAAGTTACCTTTGCGAATTTCATCAAAACTATGTTCGAATAGGAAGAACTCAAGCTCTGTCGCGGTCATCGCGGTATAACCAAGAGCTTCCATTTTCTCTACTTGTTTTTTAAGAACCTGACGCGGCGAATGCGGAATTGGCTCATGATGGTGATGATCCAACACATCGCAAAGAACCATTGCGGTGCCTTCCAACCATGGTACCAGACGAATAGAGTCCAGATCAGGTTTCATCACATAATCACCATAGCCTTGGCTCCAACTTGTTGAAGCATAACCATCAGGTGTGGCCATCTCCAAATCCGTTGCCAGCAAATAGTTGCAGCAATGGGTTTCTTCGTAAGATGTATCTACGAAATTCTGCGCATGAAAGCGCTTACCCATCAGGCGGCCTTGCATATCTACAAGGCATGCCAAAACAGTATCAATAGATCCTTCTGCAACCAGTTTCTTCAGCTGATCAAAGGTAAGAGTACCAGCCATGATTATTATCCTTTTCCTATATTCGCCGCGTCAGTTTGTTCTCAATTATCGATCTGGCACTTAGCCGTAACGATATGGACGACCTGCAGCTTGCATGTCTGCGTTATATTGCTTGATGATATCGACAACTTTTTTCTTTGTTTCAGATTCAGCTGCGATTTCATCCCAGAATTGAACAGCCGCCGCTTCAACTTCGGACCATTCGCCATCTGGAATAGATGTCAATTCCATCTTTGTGCCGTTCACACGTAGGGAAGCTTCACCACCCCAGTACCACCACTGACGGTAATAATGGCTTTGATCCATACATACTGTTAGCAATTCACGAAGATGTTCTGGCAATTCGTTCCAACGATCCATATTCGCAAAGAAAGAACCAGCCCACGCACCAGAGATGTTGTTTGTCAGGAAGTAGTTTGTCACATCTGCCCAACCAACTGTGTAATCCTCTGTGATACCGGACCAAGCGATACCGTCAAGCTCACCGGACTGCATCGCTGTTTCAATATCTTCCCAAGGCAATGTTACAGGAACAACGCCGAACTGGCTCAAGAAACGACCCGCTGTCGGGAAGGTAAATACACGCTTACCTTTTAAATCTTCCAAGCTATAGATTGGATCTTTTGTCGCAAAGTGACATGGATCCCAAGCACCAGCGGAGATATGTTTCACGCCAACTTTTGCATATTCTTCTTCCCAGATTTCTTTCAAACCATATTGGTTAAACAATACTGGCACATCCAAAGAATAACGGGACGCGAATGGGAAGTAACCACCGAATACGGTGACTTCAGTTGGGGATGCCATGGAATCGTCATCAGACTGAACCGCATCAATTGTACCTTTTTGCATCGCACGGAACAATTCACCGGTTGGTACCAATTGGTCAGCGTAATACAATTCGATTTCCATTTCATCGCCAGCAATTTTGTTAAAACTGTCGATTGCTGGTTTAATCACATGTTCTGCCAATGCAGAACCTGCATATGTTTGCATGCGCCATTTGATTTTGCCGCTTGCAATGGCTGGTGCAGCCAGTGTAGATGCCGCAGCTGCAGTACCTACTACACCTGCTTTTTTCATAAACTCGCGTCTTGTTGTCATGTCATAATACTCCTTGTTCAACATACGACTTTAAGTGTTTTGATACGTCCCCGTTCTGATGACGGGGTTGGCATCGGGATCGTCTTATTTGCTATAGACGTATTCAGGTAACCATAGGGCAATTTCCGGGAAGATCATCACGATGGCCAGAGCCACTGTCATGACCAACACAAATGGAAGGATCGACCTATAGATATCAGTTAACCCGATCTCAGGCGGTGCCATAGCCCGCATTAAGAACAGGTTGTAACCAAATGGTGGTGTCATATACGCAATCTGCGTAGTGATGGTGTACAGAACCCCATACCAGATCAAATCGAAACCAAGCGCACCAACCAATGGCACATATAATGGGGCCACGATAACCAGCATTGCTGTATCATCTAGGAAAGTCCCCATTAAAATGAAGCTTATTTGCATCAAGATCAGGATCATCCAAGGGCTTAAACCCAACTGATCCGTGAATAGATTTTCAATTGCACGTACCGCACCCAGACCATCAAATACCGCACCAAAACCAAGTGCCGCCAAGATAATCCACATAAACATACAGGAAATACCAAGTGTATTTCTTACAGAATTTTCAAATACCTGCTTGGTCATACGACCTTTCAAAACAGCCGCAACAAAAGCAGTCATCGCCCCAATCGCAGAACTTTCCACCAATGATGTCCAGCCATTCACGAATGGGATCATCATGGCAAAGAAAATACCGAACGGTAACAAGCCAGCAAGCAAAAGGCGATATTTCTCAGCCTTAGAAACATTACGTTCTTCAGGTGGTAAAACTGGGCCAAGTTTCGGATTCATCTTACAACGGACAACGATGTAAACCACGAACATCGCCGCCATCATCAAGCCCGGAATAATCCCTGCCAACCAAAGCTGACCCACAGGCTGTCTAGCGATCATCGCATATAGAACCAAAACCACGGATGGCGGCACCAGAATACCCAGCGACGATCCGGCCTGAATGACCCCCGTCACCATGATCTTGTCATACCCCCGCCGTAAAAGTTCCGGTAAGGCGATTGTTGCACCAATTGCCATACCGGCCACGGACAAACCATTCATCGCAGAAATAAGAACCATCAAAAGGATTGTACCAATGGCAAGGCCGCCACTGACAGGCCCCATCCAAACATGGAACATCTTATAAAGGTCATCCGCAATTTTACTTTCAGACAGGACATACCCCATGAAAATAAACATTGGCAGTGTCAGGAGCGGATACCATTTCATCAACTTCATGGCCGCAGAAAACGGAATATCAGACCCACCTGTTCCCCATAAAGCCAAAGCCGCAATAGAAGCAACGAAACCAATCGCCCCAAACACACGCTGACCTGTTAATAACATCAGCATCATGGATGAGAACATGAAGAGAGCAATCATCTCATAAGACATTATGCTTCCTCCCAACCAAGGCTGGATTCATGTGGATCTTCGTGATCCAGTTTATCACCGCGCAAACGGATAATATCTTTAAACAATTCAGAGATACATTGCATAATCATCAGGACCAGACCGAAACACATAATAACTTTAATTGGCCAAATATAAGGACGCCACGCTGTCGGGCTTCGTTCCCCATACATTAAGGAATAAGTGGTACTATCAATACCGCCATAAAGAAGAACACCCAGATAGAAAATTAGAAATAAAATAGTGATACTATCTACCCACATTTTGGTGCGATGGTTCCAACTTGCATAAAGCAAGTCCATGCGCACATTCGATCCCAGTTGAATAGAATATGGTCCACCTAAAATGTAATAGGCCACCATGGAAAACTGGGCCATTTCCAGTGTCCACAAGGATGGCAGGAAAAATGTTTTTGAAATGGACGACCATAATAAAATGCCGACCAATACAAAGACGCCATACATTGCAAAGCGCCCTATCCGGTAATTAACTGCATCTATAAATGCTATATATTTATGCATGAAAATCATTACTGACTTCACTTTCGCTTTTTACAAACCCTGTTCTGTTTTTTGTTTTTCTAGGACTTTTTTGAACACATCACCCAGATATGCCGCCACTTTCGCCACACCTGCGCTATCTTTGATCAGATCATTCCGAATTTCGATCATCACATTTGCCAACCCATTCTCATCCCCATGCAAACGCAAGGTATGAGCGACACCATCTGTTGGTGCATAGGGTTCATTCCGACGCACCACAAATTCACTTTCTTCCGCCATAATCAAATCAGCAACACTATGATCTCGATCATGAATGATCCCAATCTCCACTTCCCGTTTATTACCTTTATAAACAGGTGTAAAAGAATGAATGGTAAAGATTACAGGTTTTTGACCTGAAGTCATTTTATTTTCAATAACTTGCGATAAAGCGTTTTTAAAAGGATTATAAACATTCTCTTCACGCCAAGAACGATCTTCCTCTGTCAGATCACGATTACCGGGAATGTTAAAAACTTCACTTTTAGAAGGGGCTGCATCTTTCGCTTCAGGTGGCCGGTTACAATCATAGACCAGACGTGACACACGAGACGCCACCAATGGCACGTCCAGATCTTCCACCAGCACACGTGCCACAGCCAAGGCACCTGGGTCCCACGCAATATGGCTTTCAAGAAGATCTTCTTCCAATCCCAGATTATTTAATTCCGCAGGGATATAATTGCTGGCATGCTCACATACCAACACCGCAGCATTTTGACCCGCCGCGTTAAATATCTCGACCGCATCGATCTGAGATGGATATGAATTTTTGCTCCCCATTCTCTACCGCTTTTTGTTATTCTTGTAAAAAATTTTTCAATATATGACAGAAACTATATTTTC
>NZ_SMMC01000107.1 GCF_009711445.1 Curvivirga aplysinae
ATTGGAAATAAACTCTCATGCTAACTCATTTGCGTGCGCTTGAAGCTGAAAGTATCCACATCATTCGTGAAGTGGTTGCTGAATTTGAAAATCCGGTGATGCTTTACTCCATTGGTAAAGACAGTGCCGTTATGTTGCATTTGGCTCGGAAAGCATTTTATCCGTCCAAATTGCCATTCCCATTGCTTCATGTGGATACCACATGGAAATTTAAGGATATGATCGAGTTTCGCGATCGAACCGCCAAAGAATATGGCTTTGACTTAATCGTGCATAAGAATGAAGAAGGCATTAAAAATAATGTATCTCCATTCACGCATGGTGCTCTTTATACAGACATCATGAAAACCGAAACGTTGAAACAGGCTTTGGATAAATACGGTTTCGATGCTGCCTTTGGCGGTGCCCGCCGTGACGAAGAAAAATCCCGTGCAAAAGAACGTATTTTCTCTTTCCGTAATGAAGAACATCGTTGGGACCCAAAAGCACAACGCCCTGAATTGTGGAACTTATATAACGCCCGCGTAAGCAAAGGTGAAAGCATCCGTGCCTTCCCAATCTCCAACTGGACTGAGCTCGACATTTGGCAATACATTTATTTAGAAAATATCGACATTGTCCCACTTTATTATGCTGCAGAACGTCCCGTGGTTGAACGCGATGGCAATCTGATTATGGTTGATGATGACCGCATGCCATTAAATCCAGGCGAAACTCCAGAAATGAAATCCGTACGTTTCCGTACTCTTGGTTGTTATCCGCTTACTGGTGCCGTGGAATCCGGTGCAGATACCTTACCTGATATTATTCAGGAAATGTTACTTACTAAAACTTCCGAAAGACAAGGCCGCGTGATCGATCATGATCAAGCAGGTTCAATGGAAAAGAAAAAACAGGAAGGATACTTCTAAGATGGCACATCAAGACGCACTTATCTCCGAAGATATTCTTGCCTATTTAAAGACGCAGGAAGAAAAAAGTCTTCTTCGTTTCATCACCTGCGGCAGTGTAGATGATGGTAAATCCACATTGATTGGTCGTTTACTTTGGGATTCCAAACTGATTTTTGAAGACCAGTTAGCGGCTCTTTCCAATGATTCCAAAAAAGTTGGTACACAAGGTGGTAACATCGATTACGCTTTGTTATTGGATGGTCTGCAAGCAGAGCGCGAGCAAGGTATTACAATTGACGTCGCCTATCGCTTTTTCTCAACCGATAAACGTAAGTTTATCGTCGCTGATACACCGGGACATGAACAATATACTCGGAATATGGCAACTGGCGCCTCTACCGCTGACTTGGCGATTATTCTAGCCGATGCACGTAAGGGTGTTCTGACACAAACCCGTCGACATAGTTTTATCGTTTCTCTTCAAGGCATCAAAAATGTTGTCTTGGCAGTGAACAAAATGGATTTGGTTGATTACGCCGAAGATCGTTTTGAAGAAATCAAAGCAGAATATGCTGAATTTGCAGAAAAACTTGGTCTTGAAAATATCACCTATGTGCCTATTTCAGCACTAGAAGGTGATAATATCATCGAAAAATCTGCGAATATGGATTGGTATCAAGGCCCTACCTTGATGAACCATTTGGAGACGGTGGATAATACATCTTACTTGCATGAATCTCCATTCCGGATGCATGTACAATGGGTAAACCGTCCTAATCTTGATTTCCGCGGATTTAGTGGGTCCATTTCCGCAGGTATAGTCAAGCCAGGGGATGAAATTCGCGTTGCGCCAAGTGGTAAAACCAGCACGGTAAAAACCATCTCAACATTCGATGGTGATTTACCTTCGGCGGAAGCAGGACAAGCTGTTACCATCACTCTGGATGATGAAATTGATATTAGCCGTGGTGACTTGCTTGCGACACCTGATCATCCACCTGCAGTAGCCAACCAATTTGCGGCGCATTTAATCTGGATGACCGAAGATGAAATGCTTCCTGGTCGTCGCTATCTGATTAAAATGGGCGGCAATACGATTAATGCTCAAGTTTCTGAATTGAAACACAAAATCAATGTAAATAATCTAGAGCATTTAGCAGGTAAAACACTTGAATTAAACGAAGTTGGCTATGTGACCATTAGTTTGGACAAAGAACTTCCGTTTGATCCATTTGAAGAAAACCGCCACACAGGTAACTTTATCCTTATTGATCGTTTTACCAACGCCACAATTGGTGCAGGTATGATCAAACATCCATTGCGCCGGGCAACAAATATTCATTGGCAAGCCTTGGATGTAGATAAAGAAAGCCGTTCTGAAGCTAAAAATCAAAATCCAGCGGTTCTATGGTTTACGGGCCTATCAGGGTCCGGCAAATCCACCATCGCCAATATTGTGGAAAAGAAACTTCATTCTATGGGTAAGCATACCTATACATTGGATGGTGATAATGTACGTCACGGATTGAACAAAGATCTAGGCTTTACTGATGCAGATCGTGTGGAAAATATCCGTCGTATTGCAGAGACATCCAAGTTGTTTGTCGATGCGGGTTTGATCGTTTTGACATCCTTCATTTCTCCGTTTATCAGCGAACGCCGTATGGCACGTCAATCTGTTGCTGAAAACGAGTTTTTAGAGATTTTCGTCGATACACCTCTGGAACTTTGTGAGAAACGTGATCCGAAGGGTTTGTATAAAAAGGCCCGTGCGGGTGAAATTACGAACTTCACAGGTATTGATTCAGATTACGAAACGCCACAAACGGCAGAAGTAATTCTGAAAACAGCCGATCTTTCAGCGGAAGAAGCCGCAGATCAAGTAATTGAGTATCTAAAAAATAACGATTACATCTAAGCTTCACAAATAAAGATCAAAGAAAAGCCGTAGATCATTTTCTACGGCTTTTTTTAATTTATCCTCGCCAGATTTTATATTCATCCTGTAGATATTTCATCACGTAATAAGCTTGTGCTGCAACCGGACCAAGGAAGCTTCCTGCGTAAGGCAACCCAAATGTCTGAAATAACTTATAATCTTCATTTCCTTCAGCCAGAGCACGGGCAATCACCTCTCCACCCATTGTAGTTGCGGCCATACCATGTCCACCAAATCCAGTATTATACCAAACCTGTTCATTAATCTTTCCAATCATTGGCATGCGATGGCTAGCATAGGCCATTTTACCTGACCATGATGTTTCAATCTTCACATCCGCTAAATGCGGATAAACACGCAGCATAGATTTTCGCATAATTTCTGCAACTTTATGTGGGGCCACCGGAAAAGCTGTTATACGCCCTCCCCATAGAATACGCGTTGATCCATCAGGAATAGGACGCCAATAATCACATGAAATACGCTCATCAATCACGGAATAAGGAAGATCTGTAACCGTTTCTTGTAAACGATCTCCCAATGGTTCTGTCACTAACACATATGTGGTGATTGGCATGGTTGCCTGACTTAGCTTGGGATAGAGGTTCTTAATATACCCACTACACGTCAAAACGATCTGATTTACCGTAATTTTTCCTTTTGGTGTTTCAACAATAACTTGCGCGCCCTTATCCTTAATTTTTAAGGCAGGGCTATCTTGATAAATTTGAACGCCAGCATCCTTGGCTAATTTCGCGATGTTTAATGAATAGTTCAACGGATGAAAATGGAATGCATCTGGGTTAAAACGAGCCCCTTTATAGGCTTTGGTTTTATAATGATATTGAGTTTTTTCTGAATCCCAATAGTCATAATTAGTGTCAAACTCTTCATTACTTTTTGCGAGTTCCTCTGGCGCCGTTTGGGATTGGTCCCATAGGTAACCTTCAATATTGCCATGAACCACCTGACAATCTATTTCTGCGTTGGTCGCACGTTCACGCACCAAATTTAAAGCATCCTGATCCAGCTTATGCATAGCCATCATATTATCATGACCGATCTTCCGGATTAGAAAATCTTTGTCTCGATTAAAGCCGCCCGACACAAAGCCACCATTACGCCCCGATGCACCCCAGCCGATTTTGTTTGCTTCGATCAAAATGACTGATTTGCCACGTTGCGCGAGCCCAAGTGCGGTATTTAAACCAGCTAAACCACCGCCAATAACACAAATATCTGTCGACTGATCAACTTCCAGTACAGGATAACTAGATGATACACATGTTTGACTATAATAGCTTTCAACATAATTTTCGAACATTTGACCCTCAGCTAAAAAAATATTTATTCCCGTCTACTGAAATCCAAATAAGAAAGCAAATTCTATTAAGCTCTCCTTTCCAAGGAAATAAGGCATATTGCCAACAGTTTTATGTAATTTTTATTGCAACTCATGCCTCATCACGATACCAATAGCCACAGATAAGTTATTGGCGAAACAGATAGCTACCATAAATCCCGTTGATATTGATTTAATTGAGAGACTCATGAGCGATATGAATACGCTGAATGAATTTCAGAATATAACCTCAAGCCGACGTCGTGAAATGCTTCGCCTTGCCGTGGCTGCGGTTTTTATTGTCTTAATAACGATCTATACCGAATTCCTGTCCACTAGCATTGAAAATGGTCATCTTATAATTGTTGCGGGTGTTATTGGTGCCTATATGGCGATGAATATCGGTGCCAATGATGTGGCGAATAATGTTGGCCCCGCCGTTGGTTCCAAAACCCTCACCTTAGGGGCCGCAATTTTCATCGCAGCAATCTTTGAGGCAGCAGGAGCGATTATTGCAGGCGGCGATGTTGTTTCAACGATTAAAAAAGGGATCATTGATCCTTCTGCAATTGGGGATTCAACGACCTTTATTTGGCTCATGATGTCTGCATTACTTGCCGGTGCTTTATGGCTTAACTTTGCAACCTACCATGGTTTACCAGTTTCCACCACTCACTCCATTATTGGTGGAGTTTTAGGTGCAGGTATCGCCGCGGGTGGAATCGATGCAGCCAATTGGAGTCAAATGGGCTCCATCGCTGTCAGTTGGTTTGTTTCACCAATAATGGGTGGCTTGATCGCCGCCGGTTTTTTAATGCTCATCAAAAGTCGCATTAACTATAAACGTGATCGAATTGCATCAGCACGGAAATGGGTGCCGATCTTGATTGCTATCATGGCATGGGCATTCAGCACTTACTTGATCATGAAGGGCCTAAGGAAAATCGTTAGCGTAGATTTTGACATGGCCCTTCTATATGGTTTAGGGATCGCATCCGCTATCTATCTCATCGTGAAGCCATTGATCCATCGTGCCTCCAAGAATATGGAAAATACAAAGAAAAGCATCAACAAACTTTTCACTATTCCTTTGATTTTCGCAGCAGCTCTCTTAAGTTTTGCCCATGGTGCAAATGACGTCGCCAATGCTGTTGGGCCATTGGCAGCAATAGTCGATTCACTTATTCACAGTGAGGTTAGCACGCAAGCTTCTATTCCGCTTTGGGTGATTCTTGTTGGTGCAATTGGCATTGCTTTGGGCCTCGCATTATATGGTTCAAGATTGATCCGCACAGTTGGGTCCGAGATCACCGAACTCGATCAAACACGCGCTTTCTGCATCGCGATGGCAGCCTCTATAACCGTGATCATTGCTAGCCAGCTTGGACTGCCTGTAAGTTCTACACATGTGGCAATCGGTGCCGTATTTGGTGTTGGCTTCCTCCGAGAGATAATCAAAAAGAATTATCATCAAAGAATTGCCAAGATAAAAGCACATTATGCAGATGAAGAATCCTATGCTTTAGAAGCCTTTCTTGAAGATTTTGAAAATGCCGATTTCAAGCAAAAGGGCGCAATGATGCGTGATCTTAAAGCTAAAGGGAAGCGCATGGGCCTTTCTAAGAAAGACCGTAAAACGCTTAAACAAACTTATAAAAATGAGCTGGTTGCACGTTTCACAGCCTTAAAAATTGTGTCAGCATGGATTATTACCGTGCCTGCATCTGCAAGCTTAGCTGCTATCATCTTCTATGTGATCCAATTTACCACAAGCTAGAAACAAACTAGACAATTTATGTTTGAATAATAAAAGCAGGATTGAACGAATATCAATCCTGCTTTTTAAATGTAATCAGACAATTGATTTATTACATTTCACGCCAATTTCTTGGAATACGCATGTCTCGGTGCACATAACAGTTCATCAACAACCCAAAGCCAATCATCACGGTTAACATCGCTGTACCGCCATAAGAAACCATCGGAAGAGGCACACCAACCACAGGAATGACCCCCATAACCATCGCGATGTTGATAAAAGCATAAAGTGAAAAAGTTGTCGTAACACCCAGGGCTGTTAATCGTCCAAAATGATTTCGACATCGCACGGCAATAAATGTCCCGTAGATCATCAATAGTGCATAAAGCCCCATTAATCCTAAACCACCAACAAGTCCGATTTCCTCAGCCAGCATAGTAAAAATAAAATCGGTTTGTTTTTCGGGAAGAAATTTCAACTGGCTTTGTGATCCTTGCATAAAGCCTTTACCAAACATACCACCTGCCCCCATAGCGATTTTAGATTGCATGATATGATAGCCCGCCCCTAAAGGGTCACGCTCAGGATCAAGGAAAGTTAACACTCGGTTTTGCTGATAAGGATGGAGATAGTTCCAGGCGACGGGTAATGATGCCAATACCCCAACAATAACCAATGCGAATTTCCAAATCCGCACACCTGCCAGAAAGAAGATCACACCACTACCCGCCACTAACATTAAAGATGTACCAAGATCAGGTTGTTTTAAGATCAACCCAATCGGCAAAAACACTAACAATAAGGGGATAATCAAGGTACGGATACGTCCAATATCCTCAATCGGAATACCATGAAAATATCGGGCCAAAGCCAATACCAATGCAATCTTCATAATTTCTGAAGGTTGAAGAACAATAACTTTTAAGTCGATCCAACGTTGGGCCCCCATCCCAACCTGACCAAATACTTCCACTGCAACCAATAGTAAAAAACCGATCCCGTATAATATATAGGAAAGTCTCATCCAAAATTTTATATCAATAACAGCGATGACAACCATTAAGAAGAACCCCATGCCAAATCGTACCGCTTGACGTGAAGCCCATGGATCCCAACTTCCTTCGGCCGCAGAATAAAGCATGGCAAAACCAACGCTCGCCACTAACGAAATAATAAGTATCAACCCCCAATTTAGTTGCCAGAATTTCTGGGTCAGGGTGAGTTCTTTCTTGCCGATTTCGCTCGCCATAATCTCTTCCCTAAATCTCTTTAATCTCAGCAGCTGCCTGTGCTTCTGCTTCAGATTCAGCCATTAACTCTTGGGCTTTTAGCAATACATCACGTGCAATTGGGGCTGCAGCTTTAGAACCGCCACCACCATGTTCAACAATCACGCTAACAACAAAGCGAGGGTTATCTACAGGCGCATATCCAACAAATAAGGCATGATCGCGAAGACGCCATTCAATATCTTCACCTTTCCTGATACCGGCTTCACGTTCTGCTTCACTAATACGACGAACCTGACTGGTACCCGTTTTGCCACCCATCTCACGACCAGCGATCGTAATTTTTGAGCCGCGCGCAGTTCCCTCAGGATGATTGACAACTTCATCCATTGAATCACGTATGATTTTTAAATGGGCTTCAGGAATATCAAGATTTTCAAAGCTGACATCAGCTTCAACACCGGTTAAACTTTCTGCATCAAACATTTGCCTTGTCAAACGCGGCGCAACAGCTTTCCCCCCATTCACCACACGTGCGGTCATAACAGCCAATTGCATTGGCGTTGCTAAGACATAACCTTGACCAATACCTGCGATAAGTGTCTCACCGAGATGCCAACTCTGTTTTAAAGCACGCTTTTTCCATGACTTTGTTGGAACTAATCCTTTACGTTCCCCATCTAAACCCAGCCCACTTCTCTCACCAAAGCCCAGTTTAAATGCCATTTCTGCAATATTATCTACGCCGATTTTACGTGCGACATCATAAAACCAAACGTCACATGACCCACGCATAGCATCTGTTAAATTCACCAAGCCATGACCATGTTTTTTCCAGCAATGGAAACGCCGATCCCCAACATCCATATGCCCCGGACAGAAAACTTTATAATCAGGTGAGATGCCATGCTTCAAAGCTGCCAAAGCCACCACAATTTTAAATGTAGATCCCGGTGCGTATTGTCCTGCGATTGCCTTATTGGTAAGCGGCTTATACGGATTATTAATTAGGTCATTCCATTCATCCGTTTTTAATCCTTCACTAAAGGCATTCGGATCAAAAGAAGGGGTGGAAACCAAAGATAAAACATCGCCATTATGAGCATCCATGACCACAACAGCGGCGGCTTTCTCATTTTCTACGCGCTGCCCAACATAATCTTGCAGGCGCATTAAAAGAGTCAATTTCAACTCATGGCCCGGCAAACCTTCGACACGTTCAAGCTCTTTAATCACACGGCCAAGCGCATTAACTTCTACTTTACTATTGCCACCCGTGCCCCGTAATGCCAGATCTTGGACTTTCTCAATGCCTCGCTTACCAATTTTAAAACCAGGTAATTCAAGTAGAGGATCCCCAGTGAGTTCTTTCTCAGTCACCGCCCCCACATATCCCAAAACATGTGCCATTGTTTCTGCGTATGGATAATGCCGTGTTTGACCGACTTCAACATGTACACCCGGCAAATCGGGAGTATTCACCACAAGTCGACTTACATCTTCCCATGATAAATTTTGACGAACAGTCACCGGCACAAAAGCACGTCGACGTGATATTTCTTTTAAAATCCTTCTTATCTCATGGTCTTCTAGATCAATGAGCTGAATAAGTTTGCTTAAGACATCATTTACTGTGGATTCATTATTTGCCTGTTCAGGTACCAAAATAATCTGATAATTTTTGATATTAATAGCTAGATAATCACCGCTTCTATCTACAATAAAACCACGCAATGGAGGGAGAAGTCGAAAATTCACCCGATTGTCTTCGGCCATCAGTTTATAACGCTCAGACTCAACCACCTGCAGATAATACATTCGCCCTGCCAGCCCAGACAATAATGCAAGCTTCCCACCGATCAAGAAGGCAGCACGTCGATTAAATAATTTAGCGCGATCTTTTTCCGGCTTCATTTAAGCATCCTTACTGGCCTCTTGGTGGAATTAACTTATGAACAAGCACCATCACTACAAATGCAATTGGAAACCATGCCAAAGACATTAGATAGCGAAAGATAAAGGACATTGGGCTGACATAATCTTTAACGAGAATACAAAATACGACCCAAAAAAGAATCGCTGCTAAGACTGCAACGACCATAAATCCCCACCATACAATACCAAATGTTTTCCCATGAAAGAAACGACGTTGGGTTCCAACAAGGAATGCGACAATTAAGTATACGAATGAAGAAATACCGATTGGAGATCCATAAAGTAAATCTTGAAACAAGCCGATTATAAAAACCAAAAACATCGGCATTAAGTCTGGCCGATAAATCGTCCAATAATAAACACACGCCAATACCAACATTGGTTTGATTACTTCACTATCCGGAAGGTGCAAAGGAATCACACCAAGAACAACTGCAATCACAGTCACCAGCAAAGGCAAACTAGAGCGTGCAAAATGATCAATGCGTGACCAAATGGTTTGTTCTTGTGAAATCATCGAATGTCAAAACCAGATAATTAACTAGGTTGCATTATAGGCGAGTCTATACGGAAAAAATAGAGATAGATAAATTTGTTAGACGTCGAGATAGAAAACTTTATTCAGTGTCAGGTAAAATACCATTCAATCCGAAATCCATTAAACGAAGGTATTCCGCATTTTCTGGATCTACATAAAGATCAACCAATACACCACCTTCAGTAACAGATGACACAGTGCCAACAGGAATCCCCGGTGCAAATGCCCCTCCGTGACCAGAAGTAATAACACGTTGTCCTACTTCAAATCCTGAATCCGCAGAAGTATAAATTAAACGCGGGCTCTTATCATTTTCACCAGCAAGAACCGCACGCACCCGTGTTTCTTCAATGCGCACCGGTATACGACTATTGATATCATTTACCAGTAAAATGCGGCTGGAATTTTGGCCTGTTGCATAAACACGACCAACTAAACCTTTGTTATTAACCGCAGCCTGCCCCTTACGAACACCATCATCAAGCCCTACATTCAACATCAGAGTATGATAAAAGTCATTACCACTTCCAATCACCCGCCCAGTAATAAACCTAGAAATATCATCTCTCTTAAAGGACAGCAGGTTCTGCAACTCGTTATTTTCATGTTGTAGTTGTTTTGCCAGGGTCAACCATTGTAATAGGCGTTGATTTTCCGCTTTTAGACGCACATTTTCTTCACGAAGTGCAATCAAATCATGTACATCCTGAACCCAACGATCTACCGTCGCAGTAGGACGAGAAATCAAATCTAGAACTGGAGCTGAAAAATCGGTAACAATATCACGAGCATTTTCAAAAAATTTAGGCTCTGCTCGTCCTAGAACCATCACAGCGATAGCCCCCATTAAAAGAAGCAAAAAGGCAAATCGGTGCATTAAAGCACGGATTTCAGCAATTCTTGGAACTGATCCTTGTTTTGCTCTCACTAACACTTCCTTTACGCGTTATCTGCCTTCACTTAACTCTCGACGAATCCTGCTGTAGGATTCCAGAAACCCGATTCCTACAAAAAATCGGGTTTCCCACTAACCTATAGT
>NZ_SMMC01000201.1:0-6329 GCF_009711445.1 Curvivirga aplysinae
TTAGTCGGAGATTTTTCTTTAATCATAATGTGATAGAAGTATTTGCTATTATTAAACACAAAAAAAACCAGCATCTGATTTAGATGCTGGCTTGAATTAATTGAGTGTTTGTTATTCCCACTCAATTGTTCCAGGAGGTTTCGATGTGTAATCGTAACAAACACGGTTGATACCGCGAACCTCATTGACTATGCGTGTTGCTGTCGCTGTTAAGAAAGCTGGCTCAAACGGATAAACATCAGCTGTCATGCCATCTGTTGATGTGACGGCACGCATCGCAGCCACATATTCATAGGTACGGGCATCACCCATCACACCTACGGTTTTCACTGGTAATAGAACCATAAAGGCCTGCCAGATTTCATCGTAAAGACCTGCTTTACGAATTTCATCCAAATAGATGGCGTCAGCTTTGCGAAGGATATCGCATTTTTCTTTGGTGAGATCACCCGGGATGCGGATTGCCAAACCTGGACCAGGGAATGGGTGACGACCAAGAAGACTTTCTGGAATACCTAATTCACGACCAAGCGCACGTACTTCATCTTTAAATAATTCACGAAGAGGTTCGACCAAATCCATATTCATACGTTCCGGTAAACCACCCACGTTATGATGGGATTTAATGGTTTGCGAAGGACCACCTGTGAATGATACAGATTCAATCACGTCAGGATAAAGCGTACCTTGTGCCAAGAAATCAGCACCACCAATTTTATTTGCTTCTTCTTCGAAGACGTCGATAAACAAACCACCAATGATTTTGCGTTTTGTTTCTGGTTCACTTTGACCTTCAAGCTTGCCAAGGAATAAATCCTCTGCATTACGATGGACCAAAGGAATATTGTAATGTTTAGAGAATAAATCAACGACTTGTTCTGCTTCATTGAGGCGAAGTAGGCCATGATCAACAAAGATACATGTGAGTTGGTCGCCGATTGCCTCATGGATCAATACAGCTGCGACAGAAGAATCAACACCACCGGATAGACCGCAAATTACTTTCTTGTCACCAACTTGACGGCGGATGGCTTCAATCGCTTGTTGTTTATAAGCTGCCATTGTCCAGTCGCCCTTACATCCACAAACGCCGTGGATGAAGTTGTTGATCAATTGTGCGCCATGCGGTGTATGGGCAACTTCTGGATGGAACTGAACACCATAGAAACGTTTTTCGTCATTTGCGATAGCTGCATAAGGTGCGCCACCTGTTTTTGCGACAATACGGAAGCCTTCAGGTAATTTTCCAACCTTGTCACCATGGCTCATCCAAACGACTTCTTGTGTGCCGACATTCCACGCACCATGGAAAAGGTCACAATCTTCAACGATATCAATTTCTGCTCGACCAAATTCTTGATGATCAGAGTTTTCAACCTTACCACCAAGTTGTTCACACATGGTTTGTTGACCATAACAAATTCCAAGTATTGGAAGGCCTAGATCAAAAATTTCTTGTGGGGCACGCGGGGAGTCGATCTCTGTCACACTTGCCGGGCCGCCAGAAAGGATAATGCCTTTCGGATCGAAGTCTTTAACTGTTTCAACGGTTACTTTGTTGAAAGGATGAATTTCACTATACACACCAGCTTCACGAGCGCGGCGTGCAATTAGTTGGGTGACTTGCGATCCAAAGTCAATAATGAGTATACGTTCGCTCATATGTTTTATCCTTACCGTTCACACTTATAAAATTACAGTTTTCGACCCATCACCGCGACAAAGAAACCATCGGTTCCATGTGCATGCGGTGTTAGGCGTAAATAATCTTTATCGGTTGGACAGTCACTGCCCAACGTATCTTTCCAAACATCTTTAATTGGATGGATGAAGAAATTGTCATTTTCTTTTAAGAAACGTTCAACCTGCGCTTCATTTTCCTCTTGAAGGATAGAGCAGGTTACGTAAATCAAGCGCCCACCCGGCACAACCAGACGACAGGCAGAATCTAAAATCGAAGATTGCAGAGCTGCTAATTCCTCAACATCTTTTTGAGTGAGTTTCCATTTTTGATCTGGGTTACGACGCCATGTACCTGTACCTGTGCAGGGGGCATCTACAAAAACGCGGTCAAATCCACCATCCATGCGACCTGAACGACGTTTCACCCATTTATCACGTTCACTTGTTAACGTACGGCGCTCAATCATGTACAGGCCTGCACGTTTGAACCGAATAGCGGCGCGTTTTAAACGACCTTCGGAAACATCACAGGCAATAATACGACCTGTGTTATTCATTGCCGCTCCCATAGCAAGTGACTTGCCGCCAGCACCAGCACAGAAATCAACAACTTTATGTCCCGGTTTTGTATCAGCTAGAATAGCTGCTAATTGAGACCCCTCATCTTGCACTTCAACTAACCCATCTTTGAAAGCTTTGGTGCCAGATAGAGGGCGTCGACGTTCCAAGCGTAACCCAAAGGGAGAGTAGTCACAGTCGGCTGTCTCTATGCCTTCTTCCTTCAAAGCCTGCTTGGCTTCTTCTTTCGAGGCTTTAAGTGTATTTACACGCAGGTCTACTGGGGCTTCTTCGCAGAAAGCTGAAAGCTCTTCTTTAATATTTTCGCCAAATACTGTTTTGAAATTTTCTTCCAACCACAAAGGTGCATTTGCTTGAGTCATGTCAGGTTGACAGGATTTATCTAATTTCTCTTGGCTGAGTTCAATTAGGATACGCTCCTCAGCTGGGGTAAGAGGTTTTGGATTATAGCGTTCCCCATCGAAGAAAGGCTTGATCTCCTCCATTGAAAACCCTTCGCCAAGCGCAAGCCAGATCACCATGCGATGACGGTTTTGGCCGTCGCCACCCTGACAACGCTTAATCCACCAATCTAACTGTCCACGATAACGCAGAACGGCATAGAAGAGGGAGGCTATTGCATTGCGATCCTTTGAGCCCGCATAACGATTTGCGCGGTTCCAATCACTTAATACCTTATCTGCAGGAGGAGCGTCTGGGCGATCCATTTGATCTAGAAGATCAATAGCGGCTGCAATTTGTGCGCCTGGGGTCATTCAATTATCCTAACTAACCTCAATAATTCAGTCTTTTGAGGTAAAAATTCTGTAAAGCAGTGATTTAAGAGAAAACGCCTCAAGAGGCAAGCCAATCCTCCTTGGAAATTGCGAAAAACGGGAAATTTCCACCATAACAATCTGTGCGTCCTGCTGGTTTCAATCCGATCTTCTTTAAAACTGCTTGAGATGCCAGATTATCGTCATCCGTGCAGGCTGTAACTTGATTGAGAATATTGTTCTCAAATACATAAGAAATAACGGCTTTGCCAGCTTCGGTCGTATAGCCTTTCCCCCATGTTTCCGGGAGACAACGATATCCAATTTCCACGTGATCTGTATAGGTGACTGGATCAACACCATATTCGCTAAGTGGCATTTGACAAAAAATGATACTTCCGATTGGTGTATTGTCTTCCCTTTTCAGCATTATCCAAGCACCTCCTTGGATTTTACCTTCGCTTTGAAGTAACCAATCATTTCTTTCTCTTAATTCGGCGCTCGTGAAAGGGATTTCCGGCAAAGTTTCCATCATTTGTGCATTTTCATTCATTGAAAAGATGAATTCCTTATCATCTTCATCGATTGGCCGCAGTATAAGGCGGTCTGTTTCAATAACTTCAGCCATTTTTTGTAAGCCAATCTTGTTTATTCAATGTGAAGAAAGGCAGGATGGTTCCATAAGCTTCAATTGTTCCATCTTCAATCATACCAACCTTTTGTAAAATATTACGCGAGGCGGCATTGTCGTCATCGACACATGCAGTAAGTTGTTCCAAATTCGTCTCGGTAAATGCAAATTTGATTATGTGTTTAGCGGCTTCGGTGACGTATCCTTTTCCCCAATAATCTTTTAAGATGAAATACCCAATTTCGGTATGTCCGGTTGGGATTGTTTCTTCTTTGTCTTTGGGCATCGGGAAGAGGGAGAAAGTACCAAACTTCTCACCTGTTTCTCTTAACCCAATAGTCCACACACCTTGATGGGCGACTTTATGCCCAAGACCAGCATAATCAGGCATTTCTTTTTCACAGCTTTCCGCACTCACAGCACCACCTGCATATGTCATGATTTCTTCGTCAGTGAAGAGCGAAATGATTAAGTCTAGATCACGATGTTCAAGTGGCTGTAAAATAAGGCGATCAGTTGTCAGAATTGGTTTAGTCATATCTTGCTAACCATTTATCTTTTTGTACCAAAAAGAAAGGGAGGTCATCGCTATAGCAATAAAATGTTCCTTTGGGCTCCAAACCAATTTTTTGTAGCACAGTTTGAGATGCGAAATTCTCGTGATCTGCACAACCTGCTATCTCTTCCAGTTCCGTTTGCGTAAAGATATATCGGATAACTTCTTTTGCACCTTCTGTCATATAGCCCTTTCCCCATGCGTCGGGGATAGAACGATATCCGATCTCTATATAATCAGTGAAGGTCGTTTCTTCTTCGTCAACGGGCATTTTAAACATGCCAATCGTGCCTAATTTGCGGTGATCCTCTTTGCGAACCATAAGCCAGATACCAAAATGTGGGCCGTCCTTTTCAAGGTTAAGCCACTTATTCATGCGCTTCTGGTTCTCTTCAACAGTCAAAGGGCCGCCCAGATGCTTTGTTACCTCTGGATCAGTATTCATTTCCAAGGCAAGATCGATATCAGCCTCCTCAATAGGTCTGAGGATCAATCTTTCTGTTTCTAGGCGGCGGTTTGTCATGTTTTCCTTAGCGACCTTGGTAATTAGGCGCTTCCTTTGTTACTGTGATGTCATGTACATGTGATTCACGTAATCCGGCGGACGTAATTTTACGGAATTCACATTTCGTTTGCATATCAGCAATTGTTGCATTGCCTGTGTAACCCATAGCGGCTTTTAGGCCTCCATTCAATTGATGAATAACACCACCAACAGGGCCTTTGTAAGGTACACGACCTTCAACACCTTCTGGTACAAATTTATTGCTTTCGTTCACTGTTTCTTGGAAATAACGATCTGCAGAACCGCGCGCCATTGCACCAGCAGACCCCATACCACGATAGGATTTATAGGAACGACCTTGATACAGGAAGGTTTCACCCGGTGCTTCTTCTGTTCCAGCAAGAAGAGAGCCGACCATCACACAATCAGCACCTGCTGCAATCGCCTTTGCTATATCACCTGAAAACTTAATGCCACCATCCGCAATCGCAGGTACACCATGTTTATGACAAACTTCAGCACATTCCATAACAGCTGTTAATTGTGGAACACCAACACCAGCAACAATACGTGTTGTACAGATGGAACCCGGTCCAATACCAATTTTAACCGCATCTGCGCCAGCATCAATCAATGCTTGCGCAGCTGCAGGAGTTGCAATATTGCCTGCAATCACTTGTACAGCATTTGAAAGCTTTTTGACCGCAGCGACTTGATCAATAACCCCTTGAGAGTGGCCATGGGCGGTGTCTACAATCACCACATCTACGCCTGCATCTATTAAAGCTTCGGATCTTTCAATGCCGGAAGCGCCAGTACCAGTCGCGGCTGCAACACGAAGGCGACCTTGATCATCTTTACATGCATGTGGGTAATTTTGGGATTTCTCCATATCTTTTACAGTTATTAATCCAACACAATGGCGTTGGTCATCGACGACTAATAGTTTTTCAATACGGTGCGAGTGCAAAAGACGTTTTGCCTCTTCATGGTCAACGCCTTCTCTGACTGTAACCAGCCCTTTACGTGTCATCAGTTCTTTGACAGGTGTATTCATGTCATCTGCAAAACGAACATCACGGTTTGTTAAAATACCAACCAAGTGTTTTTTTCGTTTTGAAACAACAGGAATACCGGAGATATTATGAAAACGCATAACATCCAACGCATCACCTAATGTGCGTTCCGGCGTAATAGTAATTGGGTTTACGACCATACCAGATTCAAAACGTTTAACTTTACGAACTTCTTCGGCTTGTTGTTCAATATCCAGATTTTTGTGGACAACACCAATACCACCTTGTTGTGCCATTGCGATCGCAAGACGGCCTTCGGTAACAGTGTCCATTGCTGCGGAAACCATTGGAATATTTAGGCTTACTTCACGTGTAAAACGTGTCGCTGTATTTACCTGATGAGGTAGAACTTCTGAATGAGCTGGTTGCAACAAAACGTCGTCGAAGGTGAGCGCTTCACGAATGGTCATACCGATATTTCCTTGTAGAAGAAGTTGATTTTTTCTGAATATACTCAAATTGGATCATTTTTCAAGTTCAAAAAAAAGTGACTGCATTTTTAGGCTTTAAAATAGCATTTGTTAGAAAAGTGATTGTATGAAAT
>NZ_SMMC01000201.1:6504-42170 GCF_009711445.1 Curvivirga aplysinae
AAAAAATGAGTTTAGAGGGCGTTTTTGTTTTGCGAATCCCAAAAAAGCAATGATCGATAAACTTGAAAATTGAAAAAGCCGTTTTTCAATCATGTTCTGTAAAACTCACATTTTAAATTTTCGTTTTTGTGACACTTAAGTAGAAAAATTTAAAAAACGGTAGTTTTCTGTTTAAAGTCAGTTTATTAATAGAAAAGGCTGAGCCAAAAAAATGAATCAGGCTATGGGGTGAATAGATTCATATCGCTTAAACTGGAGCAACCTGTGTCCATCGATGTTAGTGACGTAAAAGAATATAGTGATGAACGTGACATGCCACGTCGTACTCGTTTGGGTTTGAAATGGCGTTTGCTGCTGTTTGTATTTATTATTTTGCTCGCAGGCTTTAGCGGTACGGCTTATCTTCGTATTTCTGAAGGGTATGAAACCCGTCGTACGTTCCTATTGGAACGCGCTGAATTAGCCTTAAATACGCTATCAGAAACAATTACCACACCTTTGTGGTATTTGAATAATCAAAGTGTTGAGCGTGCTATTGATTCAGCAATTGAATTGAAAGACGTCAAGCGCATCATTTTGGTTGGTAATGATGGTTTAAACGTTATTCGTGAAAATGTTCGTTCTTCGGCGGTGATTAATGCGGATTCTTATCAAGTTCTGACAGAAAAACTTTACTGGCAAGAAGATGATGAAAATGGGCAAGTTAAGAAAACGCATTTAGCTGATTTAACTATGGAGATAGCGTTAACGCAGGCAGATGAATATCTATCTGCTGCGATATGGAATACAATTATTTCCTACTCAGTTATTATGATGGTTCTAATGGTTGTATTTTGGGCCTTTCTTCATAAACTTACAGGCCCGTTAGAACAAATGGCCGGCTATTTACGTTATATTGGTAGTAATCGTAGTGCAGGTCATGTGAAGGAACTGGCGATTCCTTATCAATCCGAGCAAAATGAAATTGGGCAATTAGCGCGTTCACTAGAACGTATACGTTTACATAGTGTGGAGCTATTAGATTTACGATCCAATTTGGAAGGTAAGGTGAGCGAACAAACACATGAATTATTGGAAGCTCGTGATCTTGCCGAAGCTGCTTCAGAAGCTAAATCCAACTTTTTGGCTAACGTGACACATGAGCTTCGTACACCTTTGAACGCTGTGCTAGGAATGGCAGAGTTGTTAAAGTCTACTAACTTAGATAAGAGCCAAAAAGAATACACGGATCTTATTGTGAATTCTGGTGATGCACTCCTAGTTCTAATCGGTGATTTGTTGGATATGGCGCAGCTTGAAAAGAAGACTTTAGAGCTTAAAAAAGCACCTTTCCAGCTAACAAATATTACTACTGGTTTGCGCAGGAACTTTGCTGAAAGCCTATCCATTTCCAAAAGTGAACTTATTGTAAGAAATGATTTCTCTGAGGAAAACTGGTTTAAAGGTGACCTGCGTCGTATTAAACAAGTTCTTTTCGCGCTGATTTCAAATGCAATTAAGTTTACGCAAGATGGTAAAATTGCAGTAACGGTCTCCATGAATAATATACCTGAGCGTGGATGGTCATTAACAATGACTGTGGAAGATACAGGAATAGGTATTTCCCAAGAAGATCAGGATAAATTATTTGATCATTTTATGCAGCTCGAAGGAGATTTGACACGTCGGTTTGCAGGGATGGGGACTGGGTTGGCCTTAGTATCTTCTTTGGTTGAGATGATGGACGGGAAGATTTCAATTCAGAGCGAAAAAGGTAAGGGCTCTACCTTTACGGTTATTCTGCCGCTGGATTTAAGTAATGTACAGGCTGATAGTACAATAGATGAAGTTAAAGAGGAAGAAGCATCAGAAACTTCCATGAATAGAAAACTAAATGTTCTTGTGGCTGAGGATAATCCGGTCAATCAGATGCTTTTATTAAAGATTCTGGAGCAAGCCGGACATAAAGTTTTTGCAACGGCGAATGGCAAGGAAGCCGTTCATGCTGTAAGGAATGATCTTTTTGATATCGTTTTGATGGATATTCAAATGCCTGAAATGGATGGCCTTACTGCACATCGCCTTATTCGCACGATTGAAGGGGCGAAAGGAAAAATTCCGGTTATCGCAGTAACAGCTAATACGCTTGATACAGATATAGAAAGATATACGGAAGAAGGATTTGATGGGTTCATAGGTAAACCTGTTAACCCACAAGCATTGCTTTCTGTAATGGCAAAGTTATGTGGTGAAGGTGGTGTTACGGCAGAGAAAATTATTGCTGAAGCTGCGCATCGCGAAGAAATTTCCGGAAAAAATCTTGATGAAGATGAGCAAAAGGCCGAAGCGATTATTCGCGAAATCCAAGATGCAATGGGACTGCCTTTATTGGATGAAGTGCAATGGAATGAAACCAGCGAAGCTATCGGTGAAGATACGTTGATCAATCTGATGGTTGAAGTGCCGGATGAGTTAGATAAATATGCTGTGAATATTAAAGAGCTCTCTCAAGCGGAAAATTTAGATGCCTTAAAGAAGGAAGCGCATGCATTGAAAGGGTTAGCCGCAAATAGTGCTTTAAGTCGTCTCGCTCGCATCGGGAGTTTGATTAGTATCGCGGCAGGGCAGGGGGAGAATCCTGTTGACTTTGTTGAAGAGCTCGCCCCCGTTAATCTTGATAGTAAGCAAGCTCTATACAAAAAATTGACAGGTTGATCTCAAATTTATGCAATGTCTTTAAGTGTCAGAATGACAGGGGTGTGATCTGACGCTTTTTCTTTAGCGCGTGGGGCCTTGTCAATTTCACATGCTTCTAAAATATCGGTCGCTTGTGGGGATAGAAGGAAGTGATCAATGCGCAATCCTTCATCCTTTTGATAACGGCCTTTTACATAGTCCCAATAGCTATATTGTTGTTCTGCATGAGGATGTAAACTGCGCCATGCTTCTGTTAGGCCCAAATTAAGTAGGGCACGGAATTTTGCGCGGCTTTCGGGTTTGCATAGCGCATCATTGGCCCAACGCGGTGGATCATAAACATCGCGGTCATCCGGGCAAATATTATAATCCCCACCTAACGCAACTGGCATTTCCAAGGGCAGTAAATTATCTTTGATGTGCGTATAAAGGCGATCCATCCAGCGAAGCTTAAAGGGGTATTTGACTGTATCGACAGGATTGCCATTTGGAAGATAGATTGAGGCAACACGTAGACCCTGAACAGTTGCTTCGATATAGCGTGCTTGGTTCTCTGCGCCTTCTTCCCATTTATCACTGGTCGGGCCGTCTTCGCCAGGTAATCCCATCAGTATATCTTCAATTGGATGTTTGGATAGGATAGCGACGCCATTATAGCTTTTTTGTCCATGAATAGCGCAATTATACCCCTTTGCCTGAAAATCAAATTCGGGAAAATCATCGTTTATCGTTTTGATTTCTTGTAATAAAACCACATCAGGTTGAGCTTCGTCTAGCCAATCCAGAATATTAGCAATACGTGCTCTTACTGAGTTGACATTAAAGGTTGCAATGCGCATGAGGAAGCTCCCGAAATCAAAAGAGGTTTGAATTAGGATAATGGTTTAGGATTCGGTCTTTAACCAGAACAGATTTTGAAATAAAAAATGTTTTATACTGAAAATGATGTGCCACAGCCACAGCTTGCTGTTGCATTCGGGTTGTTGATTTGGAAATAGGCGCCCATCAAGTCGTCAACAAAATCCACTTCGGAGCCAGCTAAGAGATCCATAGATGTTTCGTCGGTTACAACTGTAACCCCATTTTTTTCGAAAAGCATGTCTTGAGTCTTGGCATTCTTATCAAAATCAAAGGCGTATTGAAAACCAGAACAGCCACCACCGGACACAGTGATACGCAACATAAGTTGATCGTCGCCTTCTAAATCACGTAGTTTAGTAATACGCTTTACGGCTGAATCCGAGATTGTTAGCACCCGGTCAACTTCACTTGTTGGTAATGCAAATGGATCTGCATCAGACATTTCAAAAATCTCCATCAATTTTGTCGGCTGTTTTAGCTCTTTTGACAATATCTCTATTATCTAGGAAGTCCTAGCTTAAAGTCAATTCCTTGATTAAGGATATTGCTTATTGAATAACAGAATTTCCTTCGTGGCATTAAAAAGGAAAGAATTCAAGAAAAAGTCGCAACTTGCACTTGCCATATAAACGAACCTTCTTTACCCATCAATTTATAGATTTTACAAGGATTCATAAGAGATAGAGAGATATCCATGAATTTTGAATTAGCGCCCTATGCGACCAAGTGGCAAGAGACACGCGGGCGATTACACTCAGAAAATGAATCTTCAATGCGCAGCCCGTTTCAACGAGACAGAGATCGCATTGTGCATTCAGCTGCTTTTCGTCGGTTAATGCATAAAACTCAAGTGTTTATATCACCTGAGGGCGACCATTTTAGAACTCGATTAACGCATTCCTTGGAAGTTGCACAAATTGCACGCGCTATTGCCAGAGCTTTAAATGTGGATGAAGATTTAACCGAAGCTATCTCATTAGCCCATGATTTAGGGCATACGCCTTTTGGTCATTCTGGTGAAGATACCTTGCATGATTTGATGGAACCATTTGAAGGGTTTGATCATAACGATCAGGCATTGCGCGTGTTAATCCTGCTTGAAAGCAAATATATGGACTATAAAGGTCTGAATTTGACTTGGGAAACGCTTGAGGGCGTTGTAAAGCACAATGGCCCACTATTAGATGGTAACAAGACGGTCAACCAACTCCCAAAGACTCTTGCAAGTTACAATCAGCGACATGATCTTGAGCTTGATACTCATAGCGGGATTGAGGCACAGATTGCTGCGATCGCAGATGATGTTGCTTATAACCATCATGATATGGATGATGGTTTGCGGGCGGGGTTGTTTAATATTAAAGATGTTTGTGCAGAAGTTGATCATGTGCGTGAAGCTTTTAACATTGTGTATCGTGAATATCCTGATGCGCCAGATCATCTTGCGCGTGCGGAAGTCGTGCGTTCCTTAATTGGTGAGATGGTCGAGGATGTTTTGGCTGAGACAAATCGACGTCTTGAGGAAGATAAACCAAAAAATGCAAAAGAATTACGTCATTTGAAGCGTCCAATGGTTGCCTTCTCCGACGAAATGCGTCAAAAGGAGCGCGCCCTAAAGACCTTTATGTTTAAGGCAATGTATCGTGCACCTTCTGTAAATCAGGAACGGGTGAGAGCATCCCAACAAATGACAGAGCTTTTTAATTATTATATGGAAAAGCCTGATTTGCTTCCTGAAGAGTGGAAGAACCAGTGTTCTGGTCTGTTAGCACAAGAAAACGCGCGAATTATTGCAGATTATATTGCAGGAATGACAGATCGCTTTGCGTTGAAATTGCATCAAAGGCTTTTTGAAGCGGCATAAATTTTATGGAAGAGGGGATTTCCCTTGAATGACTAGGTAAGACGATGAATATCTTTAAAGAAATTCGCAATGAATTGGAAAACATTCTAGATCAATTGAAGGCGGAAGGCGCTTTGCCTGCTGATGCAGCGACTGATCGTATTACAATTGAACCTCCAAGAGATGCAAGTCATGGTGATATGGCGACCAATGCAGCAATGTTATTGGCCAAACCGGCGAAAATGAAACCACGAGATATTGCAGAGATGTTGGTGGGGAAATTACAGGGTTTACCTTTGGTTTCTTCTGCTGAGATTGCAGGGCCTGGTTTCATTAATCTTCGCTTGGATAATTCTATTTGGCAAAAAGTTGTGGCAGCTATCCTTGAAAGAGATGCTGATTTTGCGCGATCAGAAATGGGGCAAAATAAAAAAGTAAATGTTGAATATGTTTCTGCAAATCCAACAGGACCTTTGCATATTGGCCATGCGCGCGGTGCTGTATTTGGTGATATCCTAGCTGAACTTCTTTTATTTGCCGGTTATGATGTGACTAAAGAGTATTATGTAAATGATGCCGGTGCTCAAGTTGATGTGTTGGGCCGTTCATCTTACCTGCGCTATAAAGAAGCGCATGGTGAAACTATTGAAATTCCTGAAGGGTTGTATCCTGGAGATTATCTAAAAGCGGTTGGTCAAGCTCTCAAGGATGATCATGGTGATGCTTTGTTATCAATGAAGGAAACGGTATGGTTACCGATCTGTCGTGCAAAAGCAGTCAAAATGATGATGGATGGTGTCAAAGAAGATTTAAAGGAACTTGGGATTAACCAAGATGTCTTTACATCTGAGCGAGCTTTGGTAGATGCTAATCGTGTGCAAGATGTTTATGATAGTTTAGATGCAAATGGCTATTTATATACTGGTGTACTTGAGCCGCCGAAAGGCAAGAAGCCAGATGATTGGGAACCACGCCCACAAACATTGTTTAAAGCTACAGATCATGGAGATGATGTCGATCGTCCATTGAAGAAATCGGATGGTAGTTGGACTTATTTTGCAAATGATATCGCAAACCATTTAGATAAATATCAGCGTGGATTTACACAGCAGATTGATATTTTTGGCGCGGATCATGGCGGATATGTGAAACGCATGTTGGCGGCAACATCTGCGGTAACTGAAGGTAAAGCAGACTTAGATATCAAGCTTTGCCAGTTGGTCAAGTTAATGGACAAAGGTCAGCCAATCAAAATGTCCAAACGTGCTGGTACGTTCGTAACTTTGCGTGATCTGGTTGATGAAGTTGGCAAAGATGTTGTGCGCTTCTTCCTGCTTACTCGTAAGAATGATGCACCTTTAGATTTCGATTTATCTGCTGTAAAAGAGCAATCCCGTGACAATCCGGTTTGGTATGTACAATATGCGCATGCGCGTTGTTGTTCTGTATTCCGCCAAGCTGCGGAAGCTTTTGACGGAATTGACCTTTCTAAAGACGCGTTATCCAAAGCTGATTTAACATTGTTAAATGATCCAGCAATTGAAGAAGTGGTGAAGCTATTAGCGAGTATGCCGCGTTTGATTGAAGCTGCTGCAGAAGCACATGAGCCACATCGCGTCGCATTTTATATGATGGATGTTGCCGCTGCTTTCCATGGATTATGGGCAAAAGGGAAAGAAAATACGCATTTACGTTTTGTGGCACCAGATAATAAAGCGCAAACAATGGCGAATTTAGCGCTTTTGGAGGCGGTACGTTCGACAATTGCTGCCGGCTTGGAAATCTTCGGGGTGGAACCAGTCCGCGAACTACATTAACCTGATCAATATTGATGATTTATTTTGTAAGAGGGTAAGGCATGCCAGCAGACATGCGTGATCTTGAAGAAGAGTTTTCAGAACTAAAAGATCTGGGCAATATGGATGACCTTGATAAAGAATTACGTGCGCGTGGTTTAGAGGCGGGGGAACCCATTGCACAGACAAAAGAGACGTTGCGTATTCTTCCAATTTCTATTGCGGGTGTTGCACTTTTAGCTTTCGCAGGCATTGTTGGTTACGCTTATTCAACGGGCGTATCTTCTACTAATGCGGGAGACGTACCTTTGCTGACACCTGAACATGCAGCAAAGGTATTACCTGACGATCCGGGTGGGTTGAAAGTTCCTCATCAAGATAAGTTAGTTTATAATCAGATGGAACCTGAAGTGGATGATTCACAGGTGGAACGTTTGTTGCCACCACCTGAACAACCGATCAAACCTCCCGCAGCGAAACCTGTCGTTGAAGCTGTTGAAGATGATACGCCTCCAATCCCAAGTATTACTGCACCTATTAAACCCAGGGAAAAAAACAGCGAGCCGCTATTGATTAATCCGGATGCTGAAGAAGAGGTGGTGACAAAAACTACTGAAGTTCCAGAAACTGTTGTTCAGACATCGAAAGTTGAGACACCAAAAAAGCCGGAAGTAACTGCTTCCGTACCTGAAACGAAGCAGACTGCACCTAAGGTTGAAGAGGCTCCTAAACCAAAAGCCGAGCCTCTCCAAACTGCTGCGACTGCTGTTATTAATAAAGCAAAAGATTGGCGTATTCAGTTAGGCGCAATGTCGTCTCATCGTAAGGCACAAGAAGAATATACACGCCAACAAAAAAAGAATGGTGACTTGCTTGGAAAGTTAGCTTTAGAGGTCCAGCAAGTAGAAGTGAATGGGAAAGATTTTTTCCGTTTGAGATTAGGGCCACTTGCATCTCAGAAAGATGCTAAGGGTTTATGTGGTGACCTTAAAAAACGTGGTACAGATTGTATTGCTGTTGCGCCCGGGAAGTAATTTCGATCTTTTAGTTTTTATCGAATCAATTAATTTCGGTATGGCTACGATTTGATGTCGTAGCCATATTTGATTCAAGTTCAGGGAATAGAGAATGCGTAACGCTGCAATTTTTGGATGTGAAGGTTTAACTTTAACGACTGAAGAAATTTCTTTCTTTAAAGATGTGCAACCATTCGGTTTCATCCTCTTTGCACGAAATGTGGATACGCCAGCACAAGTGAAAAAAATATGTGATTCTTTACGTGATATTGTAAACGATCCGGATGCACCAATTCTCATTGATCAAGAAGGTGGGCGCGTCCGTCGCCTTCGACCACCACATTGGGTCGATAGCTTTCCGATGGAACTTTTTGGTAACCTTTATGAAAAAGATAAAGAGGTTGGTATAGAAGCTCTTAAATTGCAGTGTGACCTGCAATCAAGTCAACTTCTTGCTTCGGGGATTAATGTAACCTGTGCACCATGTCTAGATGTAAGATTTAAGGATGCACATGATATTATTGGAGATCGGTCCTTTTCTACCGATCCGGAAGTTGTCGGCGAGTTAGGTAAGATTGCATCTGATCAATTCATAAAAAATGGCGTATATTCAATCGTTAAGCATATTCCTGGACATGGGCGAGCCTATGCAGATAGTCACCTTGAATTGCCTGTTGTTGAAGCTTCTGTTGGGTCCTTACGTGATATAGATTTTAAACCATTTATAACAGTTAAAGATGCACCTATGGCTATGACGGCGCATATCTTATATCCCGCATTTGACAAAGATAATTGTGCGACTATGTCATCTACCTTTATTGAAGATGTGATTCGCAAAGAAATAGGCTTTGATGGTTTGATTATGACGGATGATCTTTCAATGAAGGCATTAAGTGGTGATTTTACCGAAAAAACAAAGCTTTGTCTGGATGCTGGTTGCGATCTGATTCTTCATTGCAATGGGGATATGTCAGAAATGAATGATATATCTAAGTCTTTGAAAGTAATGAATAACCTTTCTTGGTCTCGTTGGGAGAGCGCAAAATTGCGCCTCGGAGATGGGTTTAAGTTGTTAACTCGTTACGAAGAGGAAACAGCTAGCGAGAAACTTAGAGAGTTATTGTTGTAGTTATTACCATATCTTGTGGGTGAGTATTTTTATCTAGCTATATTTTGATAAATATATTAAACTGCGTTTGCAGTTAATGGTATTTTATGGATTTTGGTGTGCTTTAGATAAATAAGCCGTTATTTAGGTAAAAGATGGATCTACAAGAAGATTTTAATTCCGAGTTTGAGGAAGATGATGTACCTGCTGGTCGTTCGCCTGCAGATTTACTTTTTCTTGCTTTGGATGGCTATGAAGGCCCGATTGATCTTTTGCTTAGCTTGGCGAGGGACCAAAAGGTTGATCTTGCTAAGATTTCTATCGTGGCCTTAGCTGATCAATATTTAGAGTTTATCTCACGCGTTCGCCAGTTACGCCTCGAAGTTGCCGCGGATTATTTGGTGATGGCTGCTTGGCTTGCTTATCTTAAGTCGCGCCTCCTGTTACCAGAACAGCCATCTGATGAAGATGAAGAAAGCCCCGAAGATTTAGCTGCGCGTCTTGCATTTCAATTACGTCGTTTAGAAGCCATGCAAAAAGCGTCGAAAGAATTGATGGCTATTCCACGTATTGGACAAGATTTCTATCGGCGTGGCGATCCGGAAGCAATTAAAGTGGAAAATACATCAACCTTTGATCTTTCCCTTTACGACCTTCTAAAAGCCTATGGCAGTATTCGCGATAAAATGACGGCGAGTACGCTTCGTATTATGCCGACAGAACTGTATTCTATGGATGATGCGATTGAGCGTCTTCGGGATATGCTGGGTGGTAGGCGCGTACCAAATTGGTCCAGCCTTGAAACATTTTTGCCAGACGACTTGAAGGATACACTTGTAGTACGTTCAGCAACAGCTGCAACATTTGCCGCATCTCTTGAATTAGCGAGGGAAGGGTTGTTGGAAATTCGTCAAAACGGTATTTTTGCACCGATCTTCTTTCGATCAAATCCAGATGCGCCTGAGCCGGAAGTTGATGATGTTGAAGAAGAGGATCTGGCACGAGTAGATTCGTTATTAGCGGATTTGGAAGTGGACTAATCCTTGGATCGTTTTGAACAAATTCGCCTGCTAGAAGCTTTACTATTTGCAGCTCAAGAACCAATTCGGGAGAAACAGCTTGCCGAACGTATGCCATCGGACGCGGATTTGAATGGATTGCTGCAGGAATTACAATCTATGTATGCCAATCGCGGTGTACAATTGCGTCGCATTGAGATTTCAAAAAATGAAAATGCATGGGCATTTCGGACAGCCGATGATCTTTCTAGCTATATGAGCATCAATCGTGAAGTTGAGAAAAAGTTAAGCCGTGCGGCCATTGAGACATTATCTATTATTGCCTATCACCAACCCGTCACCCGCGCAGAAATTGAAGATATTCGCGGCGTTGCCTTATCTAAAGGGACAATGGATATTCTGCTTGAGGCGAGTTGGATTAAGCCAAAGGGACGGCGTCAAACACCCGGCAGACCAGTGACTTGGGGAACAACAGGTAATTTCTTGGATCACTTTGGTTTGGAGACGGTACGTGATTTACCAGGAATGGAAGAATTACGTGCATCTGGATTGTTAGAATCGCGACCGGGACTTGGCACAATCGCGATGCAACAAAGTGAAGCGGCGTTTGATGGTTCAGAAGAAGACGAAGAAGATTTCGAAGGTCTTCAAGATGAACTCTTTGATCTCGAAGATGATTACGAAGCTGTTGAGCTAGAAGAAGATATCGCGATTGAAGATTAAATTATAATCGTGACTTGTATCTGCAAATGCTTCGCAATATAAAATACCTATGACAAATCTGAATTCTGATAAGCTCGCGTTGAGTTTTAAAAACTTGCGTCATTCCTATGGTAATGTGACTGCAGTACGTGATGTTTCTTTAACTATTGAAGCTGGCGAAGTTGTTTGCCTCCTTGGACCAAGCGGATGTGGTAAAACGACAGCTTTACGTTTAGCAGCGGGTCTTGAGCAACCCGTTGATGGAACTGTATTTGTTGGTGGTAAGCTGGCTGCGGATGCACAAAATTGTAAGCCTCCTGAAGAACGTAATGTAGGTTTAGTATTTCAAGATTATGCTTTATTTCCGCATCTAACTGTCGGAAAAAATGTTGCTTTCGGTATTGATAAATTATCCAAAACTGAGCAAGAGGAGCGAGTTGCTGACAGCCTAGAGCAAGTCGGGATGTCAGATTATGTGGAGTCTTATCCTCATATGTTATCCGGCGGACAGCAACAACGCGTGGCTCTTGCGCGCGCTATGGCTCGTAAACCTGAATTAATTTTATTGGATGAACCTTTCTCTGGTCTTGATGCGCGTTTGCGTGATCAGGTACGCGACCGTACGTTACATGTTTTAAAGAATGCTGGCGCCGCAGCTTTGATGGTGACACATGATGCGGAAGAGGCCATGTATATGGCGGATCGGATTGCCGTTATGTATCAAGGCGAAATTGTTCAGATGGGTACACCATCGGAACTATATAATCGGCCAGTGAATTCTTTTGTTGCTGAATTTTTCGGCGATGTGAACCGCATAATGTGTGATATATACGACAATCAAGTTCATACGGCGCTTGGCAATTTTAAACTAGAATTGCCAATGGAATCAGGCTCCGCCGAAGTTATCATTAGACCTGAAGCAATTAATCTAAAACCTGCTGATTCAGATAGTGTAGGAATTGGATATGCGAAAGTATTAGCATCGCGATTATTAGGTCGTGCCAGTTTGATTCATTTATGCACTTGCACGACAACAGGCAACGATATTCATTTACATGCACGTGTCGCTGGGGAATATCTACCAGAAGAAGGTAGTATTCAGAAACTGGAAATTAATCAAAGTCAGGTTTTCATTTATCCAAAAACAGTAACTTAATGTTGCTGTTTTGATCTATCTGAGATCGAGTCAATTTAAAACCAACCTTGATTGGGTGTGTTCTTTGAAAAAAATTGAAATTTTTCCTCTTTTTACTATATCAGGCATTGCGAGGTCCGGTCGCTTCTGTAATGATCCCTGCAAGTAGGGAGAAAGAAGGTTTCGACCTTTTTGTATTGTAAGAAATTAAGTTTAGATTTTTCGAATATCTCTTTTCGGAAATCCTTCTTGGAGGTTTTTAAATATGGGTGCGTTTAGTATTTGGCACTGGGTTATTGTTCTTGTTGTTGTGCTTGTTCTGTTTGGCGGTAAAGGCAAAATTTCGGGTATTATGGGTGACTTCGGTAAAGGTTTGAAATCTTTTAAGAAGAACATCAAAGAAGAAACAGCTTCTTCTGATAGCGATGACGCAAAACAAATTTCTGAAAAAAGTGAAGCTGCTGATACAACAGAATCCAAAGATAAGTCTGCTCAAGGTTAATTTACTTGATAAAGGTCCAATTTATTGGGCCTTTATCATTTGAATTTTAGTTATTTTGCGTTGAAGAGAATCTTGGAAAGCATTGGTTATGTTTGATATCGGTTGGCCGGAAATGATGGTTATTGGGGTTCTGACAATTATTGTTGTTGGCCCGAAAGAGCTACCGCGTGTGATGCGAACAGTCATGGGACTAATTCGTAAAGTGCGTATGATGGCTGGCGATTTTCAAAGTAGTATGGAAGATATCGCCCGTGAAGCTGATCTGGCAGATATTAAAAAACAAGTTGAACAAGCGCAAAGCGAAACTGTATCTGCTAAGATGGAAAAACTTATTGATCCTGATGGCAGCATTAATGAAGCCATGAAAGATACAGAACAGGACATGCGTAAGACGCAGGAAAATATAGAAGATGCAGCTAAAAAAGCACCTTCAAAAGCTGAAACATCCTAAAACTTGATACTGAATATTGCGAAAAAGAAAATATTATGAGCGATACTTTAGGCGATAAAGCCCCATTGGTAGAACATTTAACAGAGCTTAGAAAACGTTTAATGGTCTCAGTTGTTTTTCTTCTGTTATCCTTCTTCGTGATGTTTCCTTTCGCTGGTTATATTTTTAATTTCCTCTTGGAACCTCTAAATGCAATTTGGGGACAACAAGAAGGTCGCAGGGTCATTTATACTGCATTACACGAAAAGTTTTTTGTGGATATTAAAATCGCATTTTTTGCGGGTTTCTTTGTTTCATTTCCGATTATTGCGGGACAAATATGGATGTTTATGGCGCCAGGCCTTTATAAACATGAAAAAGCAGCGTTTTTACCTTTCTTGGTAGCAACGCCAATCCTGTTTTTAATGGGGTCGGCTTTTGTATATTATATTGTCTTACCTGCAGCATGGGAATTTTTTGCGGGCTTTGAGCAATTAAGTCAGGCAGGTACGCTTGATATTCAATTAGAACCCAAAGCAAATGAGTATCTTTCGCTTGTAATGCGTTTGATTTTTGCTTTCGGTTTTAGTTTCGAGTTACCTGTCGTACTTACTTTGTTAGCGCGTATTGGCTTAGCGACACCTGATGGCCTTCGCAAAAAACGTCGTTATGCTATTCTATTGGCATTTGTAGCTGCCGCGGTTCTAACGCCGCCAGATCCGCTAAGCCAGATTGGCTTGGCTATTCCAATCATCATTTTATACGAAATTTCTATTTTATCTGCTGTGCTTGTATACAAACAAAAAGCTCAGCGCGAAAAAGAACTCGGTCTTGATGATGATGACGAGGATGAAGATTTGGAAGAAAACACCTCAGAAGAAACCGGGCCAGAGTGGGAGCAACCTGAAGAAATTCTGGACCGTGAAGCACGTATAAAGGCTCATGATGAGGCTGAGGGGCCATAAAATTAGAAGTTTTGGTTTGAAAACAGATAAGAGCGTAGCGTTTTTTTGCTACGCTTTTTTTCTATGAGAGAGGGAGGTCGTTGCCAGATGAGATACCAAACAGGTTATCCAAATTGTATATGAATAACCTTGGGCTGATGCGCCTTTGCATCACTTTCTGAAAAACGTTATTTATGTGGGGATTGAAGGTTGTCTCAGAGGCGGTGCTTGCCTATAACCAAGACGTTTCTAACATGGTTTGATTCGCTATAATCAGGCGAAGACCTTCTAATACATGTAAAGAATAAAGGAATTCTATCATGCATGACTTAAAATTTATTCGCGAGAACCCCGAAGCTTTTGACAAAGCAATGGCTGCACGCAGCCTTGAGGCGCAGTCGCAATCAATTTTAGACATGGATGAAACCCGTCGTTCGCATCAAACAGCGATGCAAGAAATGCAAGCTCGTCGTAATTCCGCATCCAAGGAAATTGGTGATGCGATGAAAGCGGGTGACAAAGATAAAGCCGAAGCGTTAAAAGCAGAAGTTACAGCCTTAAAAGATGATTTGGCGAAAGCTGAGGAGGCGGAACGTGAGGCTGCTGCTAAGTTAAAATCTGTTTTGGAAAACCTTCCAAATATGCCATTTGACGATGTGCCTCCCGGTGCGGATGAAGATGACAATGTGGAAGTACGCCAATGGGGAACTCCACGTGGCTTTGATTTTGAACCAAAACAACATTTTGATCTTGGTGAAGAGCTTGGTTATATGGATTTTGAAGGTGCCGCAAAGCAATCAGGTGCGCGTTTTGTGCATTTGAAAGGCCCTCTAGCGCGTCTGGAGCGTGCTTTGGCAACGTTCATGCTTGATCTTCACGCCGATGAACACGGTCTTCAGGAAACAATTACGCCTGTTTTAGTGCGTGAAGATGCACTTTATGGCACTGGTCAGCTACCAAAATTCTCTGAAGATTTATTCCGTACGGAAGAAGGTTTCTATATGATCCCTACAGCCGAGGTTACTTTGACCAATACGGTAGCGGGTGAGATTTTGGCCGAAGATGAATTGCCAAAACGTATGACTGCATGGACACAATGTTTCCGTTCTGAAGCAGGCGCAGCAGGTCGTGATACACGTGGCATGATCCGTCAGCATCAATTCTCAAAAGTTGAGATGGTCTCTGTTGTTCACCCAGATAAATCTGAGGAAGAATTGGAACGTATGACCGGATGTGCAGAAGAAGTTCTCAAACGTCTTAATTTGCCATATCGGACAGTCATTCTATGCGTTGGTGATATGGGCTTTGGTGCACGTAAAACTTACGATATTGAAGTATGGCTACCGGGTCAGGATAAGTATCGTGAGATTTCCAGTTGTTCCAACTGTGGTGATTTCCAAGCTCGTCGTATGGCAGCACGTTTCCGTCCAAATGGTGAAAAAGGAACTCAATTTGTTCACACATTGAATGGATCAGGTCTAGCTGTTGGCCGCACTTTAATTGCGGTGCTTGAGAATTATCAAAATGAGGATGGTTCAATCACTGTACCAGATGCACTTATCCCATATATGGGCGGATTAACGGTTATCAAGTAAGACGAATGACAGACTTTAGGGCAGAAAAGTCAAAACTCATTGAGGCATTGCAGGAAGGCGGTATCAGTGATGAATCCGTACTTTCTGCGATTGCGGACACGCCTCGGGAATTATTTATTCCTGAGACCTTCAAAAATCATGCATATGAAAATTCTGCCTTACCAATTGATCGTGGACAGACGATCAGTCAACCTCTTGTGGTTGCGAAGATGACGGAAGCCTTAGAAGTACATAACCGTCATAAAGTTTTAGAAATCGGTACAGGGTCTGGCTATCAGGCGTATATTTTATCCAAACTTTGTCGTCGTTTGTTTACGATTGAACGACATCGCTTGTTGATGCAGCAGGCGGAAAAGAGATTCCAATCTCTTCGTGCTTATAACATTACCACGATGCGAGGTGATGGTGGACGTGGTTGGCCTGAACAAGCTCCTTTTGAAAGAATTATGGTGACTGCGGCGGCGGAAGATATTCCTCCAGTCTTAATTGATCAGTTAACTGTAGGGGGGATTATGATCGTACCAATCGGGGCAGTTGAGGATCATCAAGATTTATTAAAAGTCACCAAAACCGAATCTGGTATTGATGTGGAAGATATGGGGCCTGTTCGTTTTGTACCTTTAGTGAGTGGATTACCTACAGGCGGGTAGTTTTAGGTTTAAATTAGCTTGTAGAAATAACAGGTTAGCGTAAAATATTGCTATGATGATTGATCGCACACTTATTCAGAAATGCCGCATTCGTGGCCTTATTCTGTTATTAGGGCTGTTTCTGACAGCCTGTGCGGCTGACCCTGGAAGAGATATTACGATCTATGGGGGTGATAGAGGGAGCAGTAGTTCTGGTGGATCATCAAAGGCGCCACAATATGGCACCCATACGGTAACAAAAGGCGAAACGCTCTATTCAATATCTCGTGTTTATGGCGTGGATATCCAGACAATCGTAAAGCGCAATAAATTACGTCCACCATATAAGTTATCAAATGGACAAAAACTCATTATTCCTGCAGGCGGATTTTACGTTGTTAAAAAAGGTGATTCCGTTTGGAAAATTGCCAAAAGCCAGAATGTATCTGCTTCGAGTATCGTCAGAGCGAATAATTTAGCTGAACCCTATACAATTTATGTGGGACAACGCCTAGCAATTCCAAGAAGTGGGATACCTAAGCAGGTTGAAACAAAGAAAGATCAACCCAAGTCAGCCGTGATTGTGCCTGAAACGCCTGCTGCCAAGGTAACACAAACATCTGGTGGCTGGCCTAGACCGACAGCCAAACCATCAGAGCCACGTATTACATCACGTACAGCTAGCCATAATCAAATTCCACAGCCAAAACCAAGATCTAGCTCCAAATTCTTGATGCCAGTTCGTGGACGGGTTATTTCAAGTTATGGACCGAAGGCGAAAGGTTTGTTTAATGATGGAATTAATATTGCCGCTCCTCGGGGAACTTCAGTGAAAGCCGCTGAAAATGGCGTTGTCGCCTATACAGGAAATCAACAAGGAGGGTTCGGCAATCTGATCCTTGTGAAGCATGCAGATGGTTATATTAGTGCATATGCCCATACTGGCGACATGCTGGTGAAACGCGGCGACAAAGTGCGTCGTGGCCAAGTCATCGCAAAAGTCGGAAGCACTGGTAGCGTTGAACGACCACAATTACATTTCCAAATTCGTAAAGGCCGTCAAACTTTAAATCCGATGAAGTTTTTAAGTTAGGTGTTACTTTAAATGTTTGCCTAAGGAGCCTGCTAAATCCTGAACGAATTGCCATGCAACGCGGCCCGAACGCGCACCACGTGTAACTGTCCATTCAACAGCTTTAGGTTTCCATTCTGCCTCATTGACGCCTAGATTATAGGCCTCAACATAACCACGGATCATATCGAAATATGTTTCTTGATTACAATTGTGGAAGCCTAACCATAATCCAAAACGATCTGATAAAGATACGTTTTCTTCAATAGCTTCAGATGGATTAATTGCTGTGGAGCGTTCATTTTCAATCATATCACGTGCCATTAAATGACGTCGGTTTGACGTCGCATAGAAAATGACGTTATCAGGACGTCCCTCAATACCTCCTTCTAGCACAGCTTTCAGGGATTTATAGGCATCATCTTGTGTATCGAATGAAAGATCATCGCAGAATAGGACACACTGCTTATTGGATTTTTTAAGAATAGAGAGCAAGTTGGGCAGGGTAGGGATATCTTCGCGATGGATTTCAACAAGTTTAAGGCTACCTGGCGCATCTGCGTTGATACGCCCATGAACTGCCTTCACAATTGAACTTTTCCCTGTACCTTTAGCACCCCATAATAAAGCGTTATTGGCAGGTAAGCCATTCGCGAAACGTTTGGTGTTTTCTAAAAGTTGCTCTTTTTGGGAAGGAATACCACGCAGTAGATCAAAATCTACTCGATTCACGCGTTCAACTGGTTCAAGCCCCATTGGGTCTGTATGCCAAACATATGCGTCTGCGTCGCTTAGATCAGAAACTTTTATAGCGGCCGGAGCTAGACGATCCAAAGCTTCGGCGATGCGTGTTAACGTTGGTAAAAGCTTTGATGCGCCCATGATTCTTTCCTTGATGGAGTTGCTTTATTGGCAGGCAAGTTAAAACGGGTGACATTTCAAGACAAGAGGTAGAGGGTGGATATAAGTCATTCCTTGTGGGAAAAAGACGTAAAATTAGGCCCATAAGGCGGAAAACGGCACTTTTACACAGATATTTATGCTTGAAAGATTGCATAATCGTATCGGGGTTGTATAGTCCGGCGGTTCTGGTTTTTTTTGATGATTCAATCTTGAATATTTTGGGATTGAAATTGACAGAATATTTACCAGATTAAATAGCTATAAATAATATCTCTTTGGAGTAATGAGTATGATTTCTTCTGCATACGCACAGGCAGCGGGTGGTGCAGCTGGCGGCGACATGTTTGGCGCCTTTTTGCCATTGATTTTGATCTTTGTTGTTTTCTATTTCTTGTTGATTCGTCCTCAACAAAAGAAACAAAAAGCTCATCAACAAAAATTATCTGCGGTCCGTCGCGGCGATAAAATTATCACAGGTGGCGGTTTTTACGGCACGGTAACTAAAATTATCAGTGATACCGAAATTCAAGTTGAGATTGCAGAAGGTGTAAAAGTGAAAGTTGCTTCTGCGACAATCATGGATGTTCTTTCTAAATCTGAACCTGCAAATGATGCTGCACCTGCAGCAGAAGAGAAAAAAGGTGGCTTAGGCGGCTTGTTCGGTAAAAAGAAAGACTAATCTGTCTTCATTCTGAAACAGGGTAGATTTAATATCTGCCCTGTTTTTCTTTCTGGTTAGCAATAAAATATGAGCTGATCATTGATTTGGCGAAAATAATACGGAAAAATTCGCATGTTAAATTTCCCTCTTTGGAAGAAAACACTGGTTGGCATTGTATGCCTCTTAAGTGTGCTTTACGCGGTTCCAAACTTTATGCCTACAGGTACATTTGCTGGTGTTCCAAGCTGGTTACCAGGTAAAACTGTAAATCTTGGCCTTGATCTTCAAGGTGGGGCGCATCTGTTATTCAAAGTAGAAACCGAACAGGTTTTGAAAGAACGCATGGAAAATGTTGTGGCAGAAATGCGCGTCACATTACGCCAAGAGCGTTTGCGTTACAGTGGTTTGGGCGTAAGAAATAATAGTGCAATGGTGACGTTGCGAGATGCCTCGCAATCTGATCGTTTTCGGGAGTTAATCCGCGAAATTGATAATCGTTTACTGATTGACGAGGTTTCTGAGGGAAGTTTTGCGCTTAGCTTATCTGAACAAGATTTGAAGGCTGAAGTCGACAATGCGGTTGCGCAATCTATCGAAGTTATTCGTCGTCGTATTGATGAGGATGGTACCAAAGAACCAGTGATCCAACGTCAAGGCGAAGATCGTATTTTGGTTCAGGTGCCTGGTGCTGAAGATACAGAGGAAGTGAAGCGTAAAGTTGGTAAAACAGCCAAAATGACCTTCCAAATGGTCGACGTGCGGAATTCTTTATCAGATGCCATTGCGGGCCGTGTTCCACCAGGGTCTGTTTTGTTACCTTCAATCGAAGAAGACGAAAATGGCAATCCAGTACAGATGTATTTAGTTGAAAAACGTGTTCGTGTAAGCGGTGAGCATCTTACCGGCGCTTCTTCTTCTTTTGATCAGGCGAACCGTCCTGCGGTAAGTTTTCAATTTGACGCTGTAGGTGGCCGTAAATTTGGCAAAGTTACGACTGAAAATGTTGGTTTCCCATTCGCTATTGTTTTGGATGGTAAAGTGATTTCTGCACCTGAAATTCAAAGCCCAATCGTAGGTGGTAGCGGTATTATTACAGGTAACTTCACTGTTGCAGAAACTAATGAACTCTCATTGCTATTACGTGCCGGTGCATTGCCTGCGCCATTAATTATTCTTGAAGAACGTTCTGTGGGTCCCGGTCTTGGTCAAGATTCCATCGATGCTGGTACCGTCGCTTCGGTTATTGGTTTGATTGGTGTGATTATCTTCATGGCAGCGAGTTATGGCTTGTTCGGTTTATTGGCGAATGTAGCGCTTATATTCAATATTTCTTTGATCATTGCTGCTTTGTCCACCTTACAAGCAACACTGACTTTACCTGGTATAGCAGGAATCGTTTTGACCATTGGTATGGCAGTTGATGCCAATGTATTGATCTTTGAACGTATTCGTGAAGAGTTCAAATCTGGTCAGAAGATTGGTACGGCTATTGAGGCTGGTTATAAACGTGCATTGACAACAATTGTTGATTCCAACTTAACAACATTGATTGCAGCGATTCTTCTATTCGCATTTGGTGCAGGTCCGATTAAAGGTTTCGCTGTAACATTAAGTATAGGTATCTTAACCTCAATGTTTACGGCGATTATGGTAACACGTTTCTTAGTTGTGACTTGGTACACAAAAAAGAAACCTAAGACATTACCGATATAAGAAAGGGAGAAAGAAAATGAGATTATTGAAACTTATCCCTGAAACACCAAGCTTTAACTTTGCTTCAAAGCGTGTTGCTGCATTTGTGTTTTCTGCATTTTTGATTGTGGCTTCTATCGGCTCTTTTGCTGTTAATGGTTTAAATCTAGGTATTGATTTCTTAGGTGGTATCTTGATTGAGGCCGAGACAAATGGTCCTGCAGATGTGACTTCCATGCGTCGTCAATTAGGTGGTTTGGGTCTTGGTGACGTATCAATTCAGGAATTTGGTGACGACAATACGGTCCTGATTAAAGTTCAACGTCAAGAAGGTAGTGCCGAAGCTCAACAAGCTGCAGTTACCTTGGTAAAAGAGACATTGGCGACGCAAGTTGCTGAATATCGTCGTACAGAACTTGTAGGACCAACTGTCGGAGCAGAGCTCCAAGAAGCTGCATTATGGGCGGTTTTATCTGCTGTTGGTGCTATTCTGATTTATATCTGGTTTCGATTTGAATGGCAGTTTGGTATTGGTGCGGTGATTGCTTTGAGCCATGATGTGATTACAACTATTGGCCTTTTTGCATTACTTGGTTTGGAATTCAATCTTGCTACTGTTGCTGCGATTTTGACTATTGCAGGTTACTCGATCAACGATACAGTTGTAGTATATGACCGTATTCGTGAGAATATGCGTAAATTCAAGGTGATGGATTTCATTGAGTTATATAACCTATCCATTAACCAAACCTTATCCCGTACAGTTATAACTTCCGTAACCACTCTTTTGGCGTTGCTGGCGTTGTTTGTCTTTGGTGGAGAAGTTATTCGTGGTTTCTCTATCGCGCTGATTTGGGGTGTCATTATTGGTACTTATTCCTCTATAGCTTTGGCTGGACCTATATTAACTTATATGGAGCCAAATCGTGGTACTGATGAAGAAGAATATCCCGGCTCAAAAAAAGATGATGCCAGTGCATAATCTGCTATAAACAAAGGGTCGCAAATTTGCGGCCCTTTTAGTATAAGAAACAAAAATATAAGATTGGATTAAAGATGGCAGTTGATGTAACACCGCCACTGGAAGCAGGGGCTAAATTTATTGATTCTTATGGTCCTAATCGCTTCAAAATCACTGATGAAGTATTTGAAGGCTCTGTCATTGTTTTTCCGGACAAAGTTGTATCATGGGATGTAGCTGATGTATCGGAACTGACTGTGGATAGCTTCCAAGCTGTATTTGAGGCTAATCCCACTGTAGAGCTTTTGTTATTAGGTTGTGGTGACAAAATGATGTTAATTCCTTCTAGTCTTCGACAAGCCTTGCGCGAGAAAGGGACCCCGCCAGATTTTATGGATACAGGAGCGGCTTGTCGCACCTATAACATCCTACTTGGTGAAGGACGTCGAGTTGCTGCGGCTTTAATTGCAATGCCTGCTGAATAGGAATATCCATGTCTCTTGCTAAAGAAGATTTTGAAATTTGCCAGAGGATCACCCGACAAGGAGGATCAAATTTGGCACTGGTTAGTCGTACTTTAGTGAAACCGCTACAAATGCTTTTTGCGCCGACATATGCATCGATGCGTCTTATTGATGATTTGGTGGATGAAGATTTTTTGACGCTACCGATAGAAGACCGTGATATTCAACGCCAAGCATATTTGGACAGAATTTCTGCTTGGGAAGATGCATGTATTAAGGCAGCAAATGGCGAGTTTTTTAAACCTGATTTTGCTTTTAAACTTCCTGAAGGTGAGGCGATTTCAATATTTCGTCTGTTAAGTCAAACAGCGGGGCAAAGCAATCTGGGAGCTTTGCCTTGGCAGGTAATGGCATCTGCCATGTCACGTGATGTCAATGAGATTCCTATACGGGATTGGAACGACTTTGAAGACTATAGTTGGGGGGCAACGGTCTCTCCAACGGCTGTATATTTGTATATTCTTACGGCTGATTATCAATCAGGAATATATACAGGTATAAGCGGCTCGGACTTAATGGATAAAGCAAAAGGTATGGGCCTGTTTTGTTATTTGGTTCATATCGCACGTGATCTGATAAAAGATGCAGTGAAAGCTGATCAATTACTTACTTTGCCGCAAGAACTGCTAAATGATCTTGGTGAAACATATACACAAGAAGAAATCCGGTATCTGATTTGCGAAATCTTAAAACAGGCAGAGAGTTATCTTGATGCAATTGATGTTTGTCGAGATGAGTTACAGCCACATATGTCATTGCGAAACCTAACCATCTTTAAATCTCTATTGGGATTGTATATGACCATGTTTGAGAAGATGAAAAATGACCCATTAGCGATGCTTGATGATGGGTTTGAAGAAAAGTTACGCCAACAAGATGATTTGTTAAATGCGTCTTAAAGAAGGTCCTTAATGACTGAAAGTAAATCTATTTCTGGTTTATCTGCGATTGGCAATATTGTCCATGATAAGGATAAGGACCGCTTTATCACAACGATGATGCTTTCAGCTGAATTTCGTGAAAATGTTTTGTGCCTTTATGCTTTTAATTATGAAGTTGCGAAAACTTCATCTGCCGTAAGTGAGCCTATGCTTGGTCGTATTCGCCTACAATGGTGGCGTGAAGCGATTGAGGAATGTTACGCAAATAATCCGCGTCGTCATGAAATTACGCGACCTCTTGCAGATTTATTAACGCATGTTGAGCTTCCGAAAGATTTGTTTGATCAATTGATTGACGCTCGCGAAAAGGATTTGGAAGAAGAAGCTATACAAACGCTTTCAGAGTTAATGGAATATGCGAATGCAACAGGTGGTAATTCTTTAAAGCTCGCAGTAATCGCCTTGGGAGTAAAAGCGGAAGATGTTACGCAAGTTGCAGGACAAATAGGCACTGCTTGGGCTCTTATTGGTTTGATGCGTGCGTTACCATTTCATTTGCGCGCTAAAAAGCAATGGTTGCCTGAGGAATTAGTAAAGCGTCACAAGATTGACGGCCGTCGTATGCGCGACTTGAATGAGAGTGCTGAACTAAATCTGGCTGTTAAAGAAGTTTGTGGAATAGTAATCAACCTCTTGGAAGAAGCACGAAGCAGTGATGCTTCAATCCCCAAGAAAGTAAAACCTCTTTTTCATTTAGCGACTTTGGCTGAAAGTTATGTATCGCAGTTAAGAAAAGCTAAGTATAATCCATATGATAGCTCATTGGCACAACCATCAGGTTTACGCATGTTAAATCTACTTTGGAAGAATTTAATAGGGAAGTTTTAGCGGCTGGAAATACCGGGAATGCTAGCCAATAGATTACTGGCCTCAACCCCATCCAGAACGAATTGTACAGCAAGTGCAGCCAACAAGACACCGACGACGCGGGATACCACTTGCAATCCGGTGACACCTAATAATTTTTGAACTTGGGTTGCAACAAGCAGTAAAACCAAGGTCATGATCAGAATGCCGACCATTCCCAAGACAACCATAGAACCTAGTTGATAATCCCCATGCGTTTCTGCCATGAGAAGGATAACAGCACCAATAGATCCAGGGCCTGCAATCAAAGGCGTTGCCAATGGGAAGACCGAAATATCTTGTTTCTTTTCCGCCTCTTTATTTTCTTCTTTGGTTGTGGAATTTGCACCGGAATGACGTGCAAAAACCAAATCGATAGAAATTAAAAGAAGTAAAATACCACCCGCGATTTTCAACGCAGGTAAAGAAATACCAAATAGATTTAGGGTCGCTTTACCAAAGACAGCGAAAAGTAAAAGGACACCTGTTGCAATCAACACCCCCTTGATCGCCATAGACCGTCTTTCTTTACCGGTTGCATTGGCGGTTAAGGCCGCAAACAGAGCTGCAACGTCAAATGGACCAATAACGGCAAAGAATGTAGTAAAGGAAACAAGGGCTGTTTCAAACATAAGCTAACCTTAGAAAATCAATTTCATGAATGGTTTATGCGTTAATTTCGCTTTCTAACCATTTAGTCATATCTTCTTTTGCACGCGTACTCAAGGCCAGCTTGCGATCGCGACCTTTGATCTTACGTTTGCCTTGTGGCACTTCAGGTGGCGGGAAGAGGCCGAAATTGACATTCATAGGCTGGAAAGTTTCTTCTTCGGCATTCTCTGTTAAATGCGAAAGCAATGCACCTAGGGCTGTGGTCGCAGGCGGTGGCGTAAAGGTTTCACCGTGACATTCGGCTGCTGCCATACGCCCTGTGATTAAGCCAATAGCGGAGCTTTCGATATAGCCCTCCACACCAGTAATTTGACCTGCGAAACGAATACGCGGATCCGCTTTTAAGCGTAATTGATCATCTAGTAGGCGAGGGCTATTAATAAATGTATTGCGATGAATACCGCCAAGGCGGGCGAATTCCGCTTTCTCAAGCCCCGGGATATTACGCAGAACTTCTACCTGTGCGCCATATTTCATTTTGGTTTGGAAACCAACAATATTCCATAATGTTCCCAACTTGTTATCCATACGCAATTGAACAACAGCATATTGTTTTTCTTCCGCATGTGGGTTGGTAAGGCCGACCGGTTTCATAGGGCCGAAGCGTAATGTTTCACGACCACGTTCAGCCATGACTTCGATTGGTAAGCAGCCTTCAAAATAGGGCGTATCTTTTTCCCATTCTTTGAATTCTGTTTTCTCTGCATCAAGAATAGCATCGATAAAATTGTTATATTGTTCTTCCGTCATCGGACAGTTGATATAATCTGTGCCTGTTCCTTTATCGTAACGGGATTGGAACCAAGCTTTTGACATATCAATACTGTCTTTATGCACGATTGGGGCAATTGCATCAAAGAAAGACAATTGAGCTTCGTCAGTGATTTCAAGAATTTTCTCTGTCAGGGCGGGGGACGTTAAGGGGCCGGATGCAACAATGATACGGTCCCAATCATCAGGAATTTCTGTGATTTCTTCGCGTTCAATTGTGACGAGAGGATGATCTTCAAGAGCTTTGGTAACTTTACCGGAAAACTCATGACGATCGACCGCCAAAGCACCACCGGCAGGTACGGAACATTCATCACCAAATTTCATGATGATGGAATCTAATTGGCGCATCTCATGATGGATCAAACCTACTGCGTTAAATTCATGATCATCAGATCGGAAGGAGTTGGAACAAACCAGTTCAGCTAGATCATGTGTTTGATGGGCAAAGGTGTCTCTGGTTGGGCGCATTTCATGCAGCACAACAGGCACACCCTGACTAATTAACTGCCAAGTTGCTTCTGACCCCGCAAGGCCTCCACCAATTACGTGAACAGGTTTTATATCGCTCATAACCATCAATCCTAACTCGAAAAATCTTGAGGCAGGTCATGACGCTTTCTGAGCTTGAAGTCAAGCCCCCGAAGCCAGTTCTTCGGGGGACCCTAGAACTACTCAGCAGCCTGTTTGCTGAGATATGGCTGCAAATAGTGACCCGTATAACTGCCAGATACTGCGGCTACATCTTCAGGTGTGCCCATAGCAACAATTTCACCACCTTTATCGCCACCATCTGGACCAATATCGATGATCCAGTCGGCTGTCTTGATTACCTCAAGATTATGTTCAATGACGACAACTGTATTACCAGTATCAACAAGGGTTTGTAGAACTTCCAATAACTTGCGAACATCCTCGAAATGTAGACCGGTGGTTGGCTCATCAAGGATGTATAAAGTTTTGCCAGTCGCACGGCGGCTTAATTCTTTGGCAAGTTTTACACGCTGAGCCTCGCCGCCTGATAGGGTGGTAGCTTGTTGCCCAACTTTAATATAGCCAAGGCCAACCTTTTGCAGAGTGATCATCTTATCGCGGATGGATGGCACAGCCTTAAAGAATTCAGCAGCTTCGTCCACTGTCATATCTAAAACGTCAGAAATGGATTTATCTTTATATTTAACTTCCAATGTTTCACGATTATAGCGATGACCTTTACATTGATCACATTGTACATAAACGTCTGGTAGGAAATGCATCTCGATTTTGATAACACCATCCCCTTGGCATGCTTCACACCGCCCACCTTTTACGTTGAATGAGAAACGTCCCGCGGCATATCCACGTGTTTTGGCTTCTGGTAATCCAGCAAACCATTCGCGAATTGGCGTGAAGGCACCTGTATATGTCGCAGGGTTTGAGCGCGGTGTCCGACCAATAGGGGACTGGTCAATATCAATTACCTTATCCAGATGCTGGATGCCTTTTAATTCATCATAAAGCCCCGGTTGCTCACGTGATCCCATGAGGTCACGGCTTAGGGCTTTCCAAAGTGTTTCGATGGTTAATGTGGATTTACCACTACCGGAGACACCAGTGATACATGTGAATGTGCCTAATGGAATTTCTGCAGTTACCTTTTTAAGGTTATTGCTGCGTGCACCAGATAGAACTAGTTTTTTGTTATTCTTGGCTTTACGACGCTTCGCAGGAATTGGGACCTGCATCATGCCAGTGATATATTGTCCTGTGACACTATCTGGGCATTGGAATACTTGATCTGGTGTACCTGCTGCAACAACGGTACCACCATTCACACCGGCACCAGGTCCCATATCGACCAGATAATCAGCCGCACGGATAGCATCTTCATCATGTTCCACCACGATTACTGTATTCCCAAGATCACGAAGACGCTTCAATGTAGCGAGTAGACGATCATTATCACGCTGATGTAGGCCGATAGAGGGTTCATCCAATACATATAATACGCCTGTTAAACCAGAGCCGATCTGACTTGCTAAACGAATACGCTGACTTTCGCCGCCGGATAATGTACCAGAGTTACGCGAGAGCGTAAGGTATTGTAATCCCACATTATTTAAGAATCCAAGGCGTTCGTTGATCTCTTTCAAAATGCGATAGGCGATTTCTTGATCTTTTTCCGATAGTTTTTCACCAACAGCATCAAACCATTTACCTGCTTCGGCAATCGACATTTCAGCGACATTGGCAATATGTTTATCGTCAATTTTGACTGCAAGGGCTTCTTCTTTTAGCCTGTAGCCTAGGCAATGACCGCAAGCGTGAACCGATTGGTATTTGGACAATTCGTCACGTGACCAGTTACTATCTGTTTCACGGAAACGTCGTTCCATATTATTGATCACACCTTCAAATGGCTTTTTAGTTTTATAAGTGCGTGATCCATCATCATAGTAAAATTCAACCTCGACCTTACCGGTACCATAAAGCACTGCATTTTGAACTTTCTTTGGCAATTTGCTAAAGGCGGTGTTTGATTTCTCACCAAAATGCTTAGCAACTGCTTGCAAGGTTTGGCGATAATAAGGTGAACTTGTTTTAGACCACGGCGCGATAGCCCCATTATCTAATGGCTTATCTTTGTCAGGAATGACCAGCTCTTCATCAAATTCCATATGGGTGCCTAGACCGTCACATACAGGACAAGCACCAAATGGGTTGTTGAAAGAAAAGAGGCGAGGTTCGATTTCTTCAATCGTAAAGCCACTTTCAGGACAGGCAAAATTCGCGGAAAAGACAGTTTGCTGTCCCGTAGTCGCATCTTCAGCAAAGAGAAGACCTTCGGATATGTCTAATGCTGTTTCAATTGAATCTGCCAAACGCGTTGCTAGACCTTCACGCACTACTACCCGGTCAACAACCACATCAATGTTATGTTTAAGTTTTTTATCTAGCGCAGGCACATCTTCGATCAAATAAAACTCACCATCAACTTTTGCACGTTGGAAGCCACGTTTCTGTAGGTCTGCAAATTCTTTACGATATTCCCCTTTGCGACCTCGTACGATGGGAGCAAGAAGATAAAGTTTTGTTCCTTCTTCCATATCCATAATACGGTCAACCATTTGGGTAACTGTTTGGCTTTGGATTGGAAGGCCAGTGGTAGGAGAATAAGGAATACCAATACGTGCCCAAAGCAGGCGCATATAATCATAAATTTCTGTGACTGTGCCGACTGTTGAACGCGGGTTTTTTGACGTGGTTTTTTGCTCAATAGAAATAGCAGGGCTTAAACCTTCAATAAGATCAACATCGGGTTTTTGCATCATTTCAAGGAATTGACGCGCATAAGCAGAGAGGGATTCAACATAACGGCGCTGCCCATCTGCATAGATTGTATCAAAGGCGAGAGAAGACTTACCTGAACCTGATAGACCTGTAATCACCACCAGCTGATCTCGTGGTAAATCTACACTTACATCTTTCAGGTTATGCTCACGTGCGCCACGTACGCTGATCACTTTTTTATTGGCAGCTACAGGAGTTTCATTATTCATGTCTTTAGCCTTAAACAAATCGGGTTTATGCTGAAATAAGAGATCAACTATATTGGTTGATCTTATCAATAATCTTATACGGCAAAATATGTATATCTGGATGAATCACAACATGCGAAGCCATCTGTCAAGAAACATAGCGATGTTCACGTTTTTGTCCATAGTTTCGTCAGTTCCTACTGACAGCATTATGGCAGGAGAGGCATTGCATTCTTGTGAATATGAAGGATTAAAAACGGAACATACCATTCAGGTGGATTGGGGGCATATCTTCTGTGGTGATGTAAATCGTAAAAAAACTAAAGGCACTGGCTATCATCATCGCCCAAATGGGGAGGATAGCAATACAGCCTATATAGAAGATATTGACCGAAAGAACAGTGAAACAGGTGTTTATGAAGCTTCACCACTTTATGTGTGGGAAGAGGGGAAATGGTATATAAAAAGACGCGGTTCTACATTTTTTCCAGATCATTGCACAGCAAAACAAGTGATGAATAGTATTGCCTATGCGGCAACTAATGTTCATTGCCGTTACAAGAATGGAAAATGGGGAGGGCTCTCTGCACCAATACGCAATGAAGGGAATTACTGTTATGGCTCAAATGGAGACGCTTTAATCATCAATGGCTACTTCCGTCGTGATAATGGGCATGTAGCAACAGCATGGCCATTGATGAGCAATCAACAACCAGCTTCCTGCATATCTATTGAACACGAGTAATATTATAACCTTTTTGTTCAAGATACCATTGAACAGATTTTTCTCCTCCAAGATGGCCTGCACCAACAGCAATAAAAATATTACCTGAACCTTTCATCATTGTATCAATTTGGTTGGCCCAGTTCTTATTTCGATCGAATAAAAATGACTTCTGAAGGTTGGGGAATTGACTAAATGTCACATTCATAAAGTCCGCTAGCCCTTCCGTATCACCAGTTTTCCATAAATCTAACATTGTATGTAGCATTTCGGGTGAATCCGCCATTTGGATAATAGAATCCTCAAAGAAACGTAGATCATCTTCTGGTGATAAATTTCCAAATAACCCTAGTTGCTGCTCAATTGTTTCAAGATATCGTATTTCTTTTTTGAACAACTTGGCTGCATTCTCTAGGGATTGGTCGACACCTGATTGAGGATCAATTTGCTCATGCATCATCTGTATGTTGAGAAAGGTGAGCGCTGCTAACCAAGGGCGCATTGGCGCTAGTTGCTGTTTGAAATTTTCAGGTAAATTGTATTTTGTGATTAATTGCTTAAGCGCTGTGTTTGTCTTTGGCGTTAATAAATCAAATAAACTTTGCCCATTTTTGTTTAAACCATATTCTGATATCAGAGCGATCGCTTTCTGACCGGACATTTCATCAAGTGAAACTTCTAAATAGAGAGTATCGGTTTCCGTTAGGGCTTTCGTAATTTTTGGTGTACGCCATTTGATTTTTTTATCTAGCGCATGAATTGTTCCAAAAAGCCAAATTTTACTATCATGATCTGATATTAACCATAAAGCTGGGTTCACCTTTTCCGAAGCATATGCAGGTGTAGATAAGACAAAAAGAGATATAAAGATTAGGGCTAGTTTTTTTAACATCTTATTTTAACTCAAAAAAATCCCCTCTTATTTTTGGAATAAGAGGGGATATGTATTTATTCAGCTGCCTCCGCTTCCATATTAGGAGCAGAGTCATCAGTTTTGCCAAGTTTCCTTGTCTTACGTTTATCATACCAGTCTTTGATATTACCACGTAACATTAAGGCGCATGGGGTTAGAACCAACGTCAATACAGTTGCAAAGGCCAGTCCAAAGGCGATGGCAGTTGAAAGTTGAACCCACCATTGTGTGGAGGGCGCCCCTTGTGAAATTTCACGAGAAACGAAGTTAATGTTGATCTGCAATACCATAGGCATCAAACCAAGAATGGTTGTGATTGTGGTTAACATAACCGGACGTAAACGCTGAGCACCTGTTAACAGGATTGCTGTACGTATATCTTTTTCTGTTTGAACCAAACGATCATAGGTATCGATCAACACGATATTATTGTTCACCACGATACCGGCCAAAGCAATAACGCCAACACCGGACATCACTATGCCGAATGGTTGTCCAATTACCATTAGTCCGATGAAAACGCCTGCGGTAGACATAATAACCGCAAACAGAATCAAGAAAGCTGAATAGAAGCTGTTAAACTGGGTAACTAGAATCAATGCCATCAGGAATAGGGCGACTGCAAATGCGGATACCAAGAAATCCTGTGATCTTTGTTGATCTTCATTATCACCCTTGAACGTCACATCAACACCGTCAGGCAGTTCGAAATGTTCCATTGCAGCTTGAATTTCTTTCACTTTGGTGTCCGCTAGAACACCTTCTGCAACATCAGCTTTCAGGAACATAATACGCTTTGCATCTGTGCGACGTAACAAGCCGGTTTTTTGCTTTGGCGTACGAGTGATGAAATTAGATACAGGAACCAAGCCTACACTTGTTTGAATGCGAATGTTATCTAATTGGTTCAAAGTACGATATTCAACAGGATAGCGTGCAAGGATATCTACCTCATCATCGCTGCTATCGGGACGATAATCGCTGATTTTCATCCCCTTAGTTACCAGCTGAATTACGTTACCGATAGTGACCACATCTGCACCAAATTTGGCGGCTTGTGCACGATCAACATCAAGTTCCCATTCAATTCCAGGAATGGGACGGCTATCTTCAATCTCGACAAGGCCATCAACTGTCTCAAGATAGGCACGTGCCTGATCTAGAACAGGTTCAATCAGTTCAGGATTCCAGGAAGAGAACTCCAGATGGATAGGTTTACCTTGTTGTGGACCTTCTCTTTGTTGTTGATGTTCGATCCAAATACCAGTGAGATCTTCTGTTCTTTCACGAAGGTCTGTGGTGATTTCTGTATAAGGACGACGTTCATCCCATGTACGGAACTCTAATTGGATTTTACCAATGATATCTTCGGCGGTATCGTCACGCGCTTCAAAATTACCGGCAGAAGAATAGATTGTTTTGAACTCGTCTTTTTCTTCTTGTAACTGAAGAACACGGCGTTCAACTTCTTTGGCAAGATAATTTTTTCCTGCACAGACATATTGCCACGGGCATGGATATTGATGATCCCGAGTTCAGGCTCAATTTCAGGGAAGAATTCAACGCCTTTACCAATTGCTCCATACAGCATGTAAGTACCAATCAAAATACCGACACCAACAGTTAGACAAGTACCAGGAAAACGTAATGCGCCACGAAGCATCTTGATATAAAAGGCTGATGGGCCTTTCACATTTGATAAACCGTGCTCACCATGCCCGGCACTTAATTCTTGTGCAATCGCAGGATCCACATTGGTTTGTTCTAACAGACGTCCCAGAAGTTTGCCAAGCTTTGCACCCAAGAAGAGACCTAGAATAGCTAATAGTACAGCAACTAAAGCAGCTGCACCACCAAGGAAAGATTCAGTTAATCCCATGCCAATAGCACCAAAAGCAACGGCAAGGGCGATTGAAATCACAAGACGTAACACACCTGCTAAATTCGCACCTAATACAGGGATGAATACTAATGCCATGGCCAAAGATGCGGTTAATGTCGCAATCAGGGTGATTGGCATATACTTCATAAATTCACCCACAATATCTGGCCAGAATAACAAGGGTAAGAATGCCGCCAAAGTCGTTGCCGTTGAGGCAATAATCGGCCAAGCCATTCGTTTAGCAGCTAATCCATAAGCAACTTCTTTTGGTTCGCCTTCTGCTAGTTTTCTATCAGCATATTCAGTAACAACAATCGCACCATCAACCAGCATACCAACTGATAAAATAAGAGCGAAAAGCACAACCACGTTAACTGTAAAACCAACGATATAGAGGAATAATACACCTGCTAAGAAAGAGCCGGGGATGGCTAATCCTACAAGCAAGCCACCGCGCAGACCAAGAGCGCCCACAATCACAATCATCACAAGCAAGATGGCACTTGTAATGTTATTTTGAAGATCGGTTAGCATATCTTTGATATTGTTAGATTTATCTTGGCTAAACCCAACCTGGACACCTAATGGGAAACGTTCTGATTCTGCCGTTACAACCTCACGTACTTTTGCAATTGTATCAATGATATTTTCGCCTGTCCGTTTGGAAACTTCCAATGTCACGGCTGGTTTACCATTCACACGTGCAAAATTGGTTGGGTCTTTAAATGTTTTACGTAATTCAGCAATGTCACCAATACGGATTAGAGAATCGCCTTCTACCTTAAGAGGCATATCTAAAATATCTTTTGCACTTTCAAACAGGCCTGGAACTTTAACAGAAAAACGTCCTTGGCCTGTATCCATAGCACCCGCAGCAATCAAAATGTTTGAGCGGCTTAATGATGTAAAAACTTCATCGGGATTGATATTGTAACTTTCCATTTTCATCGGGTCGATGATTACTTCAACAGCTTCATCACGATCGCCAATGATATTAACTTCAAGTACAGCTGGTAATGCTTCGATATCGTCTTTCAGTTCATCAGCGATACGAAGTAGTGTTCTTTCAGGGACTTGTCCAGCAAGTGTGACTACCAAAACGGGGAATTGACTGAGATTTACCTCATTAACCGATGGCTCATCAGTGTCATCCGGTAATTCTGGCTTTGCGGTATCTACTTTCTCACGTACATCATCCAATGCAGTATCCGCATCGAAACCGGCATCGAATTCTAAAACAACATTGGCACCACCTTCATAAGCAGTAGAACGCATTTCTTTAATGCCTTCGATACTGCGGACTTCCTTTTCAATAGGACGAACAAGCAATCGCTCTGCATCTTCTGGTGAAATACCTTCATGATGAAGTGATACATAAATCATTGGGATATCGATATCTGGATCAGATTCTTTTGGGATATTGATATAGGCGAGGGCACCAGCAATCAAAATGAACAGCAATAAGGATAAAGCTGTTCTTGACCGATTGAACGCGGCACTGATTATAGACATGTGTTTTCTCCGACTTAATCGATCTTAAGAGTTTGAAGCGCTGTTTACATTTAACGGTGTTGCAGTTACTTGCGCGCCGGCTGCTACAAATTCCTGTCCGACGGCAATGATACGGATATTGTTTGGCAAGCCACTTACCCAGACACCTTTTTCTGTATCTTCGATAATGTTGACCTGATTAAACTCAACAATGTCATCATCAGAAAGTGTTTTAACCCCAATGTTCCCTGCATTATTTAATGTAAGAAGGGCAGGGGAAAGCAAATGTGCTTTTGTTTGACCGAGCGGTAATGTCACACTTGCTGTTAAGCCGGATAGAATTTTACCATCAGGGTTAGGTACTTCTACCTTCACTTCAAAACTACGTGTGCTTTCCAAGGCAGTAGGAGATATATGACTTACTAAACCTGTAATTTGTTCGCCGTTGATTAATGTGCCTGTTGCCTCAGAATCTAATGAAATTGAATTGATTTCTTTTTCTGAAACATAAGCCACAATATAGATTGGGTTCATGTCAACAATTGTTGCGATTGGATCACCTTCTTGAACATAATCACCTAGTTCAACACTTTGCGTTTGGATGATACCGTCAAATGGGCTTCGAACACTTGTATTCGCATAGTTTTTTCGTGCGACATGAAGGTCTGATTTTGCTGACTCCAAATTTGCCAAAGCTTCAGCCTTTCGGATTTGTGAGTTGAAACCTTTTTTTGCAAGTTTGGTTGCAGCTTCAAATTCGATTTCACGTTGTTCTAAAATTGCTTCTGCGCGTTTGATCTGCGATCCACGATCTTGAATTGCCAATTGGGTGATTAAGGTATTTTTTTCAACTGGATATGTTTCTTCCATATCTAGCTTTACGATCTTGCCATAGGTTTCAGCCCGAATTGTTGCCACACGGTCATATTGTGTTTGTGCCGTGATTTGTATGGAGGCTTGATGATTAATCGCAGCTGAGTCCACATAACGAACGGAGGTTTTATAGGAAGGCAGTTTTTCTTCCTGACCAACTTCGTCTAATGGATTTTCAGTATTTGCATGTAAATCCTGACCAGACCATAACCAAAGGCCGATACCTGTTGCCAATCCAACAGCGATTAAGACGGAAGGTTTGATATTAAATCGTGATCTTAGCATGATATTACTCCGCAGCATCTTGCTTGTTTGCCGGACTGCCGGTCAATGCAGCAGCAATGGCGATATGTTTATTTTCTTCGAGAAATTCTTTCGCGGCTTGGCTCATATGGAGGCCAAACGCATGCACAAAAGCTTGCCCTTTTGTGAGGGAACCGTTTGGTGAACGTTCAGTTTCAAGCGTGTTAATTTTGTCTTTTAAAGATTTGATACGTTGATCGATTGTATTCTCAACGAATGCAGGGGAAAGATATTCAGCAAAGAACATAGAAAATAAGAAGTCAGACTTGAATTTATCTGGCACAGGATTGTTTGAAAGGGCTTCGATGAGTTCTAAACGACCTTTTGTTGTTATTTTGTAAACGTTTTTTTGTGGTCGATTATCTTGGTCCAATGTCTCGCTTGTTACTAATCCATCTTGCTCCAGTTTTTTTAGGGCAGGGTAAATTGAGCCAAAACCACCTTCAGCAAAGACACTGAAAGGGCCATCTTCAAACATTTTCCGAATTTCATAGCCGCTTGCATTATTTAACGCCAATACGCCAAGGCATGATGTTCTAATATCCATTTTCGAATCCAGTTTATATGCGATTAGGTTTCACATTATGTGATGTGCCTTATTAAGAAATATATTTTCCCTATATATTTCGTGCCAATAATGCAGCACCATTACCCAACTAATTT